>JBBTFH010000188.1:22904-43800 GCA_038041915.1 Myxococcota bacterium | reverse complement strand
GCGAGGGCAGCATCTTCGCCGTCGGCGATCCGGACCAGAGCATCTACGCCTTCCGCGGCGCCGACGTCCGCAACGTGCTCGACTTCGAGCGCGACTTCCCGGGCGCGCGCGTCTACCGCTTGGAGCAGAACTACCGGTCGACCCCCGGCATCCTGCGCGTCGCCTCGGCCCTCATCGCCAACAACCTGGCGCGACGCGACAAGGACGTGTGGACCGAGAACGCCGAGGGCGCACCGGTGGTGCTGTGCGAGTGCGAGGACGATCGCGACGAGGCGCGCTTCGTAATCGACACGATCCGCGCCCTGCGCGGCGAGGGTGTGCGCACGGGCGACGTCGCGATCTTCTACCGCACGCACGCCCAGTCGCGCGTGTTGGAGGAGGCGCTGCGCGCGGCCGATCTCGCCTACGTGATCGTCGGCGGCATGCGTTTCTACGAGCGCGCCGAGGTCAAGGACGCGCTGGCGTACCTGCGCGTGATCCACAACCCGCGCGACGCGCTCGATCTGCGCCGCATCGTCAACGTGCCGACGCGCGGCATCGGCGACGCGACGCTCGAGCGCGTGGAGGCGCTCGCCGCCGAGCGCGGCATCGGCCTGTGGGAGGCGATGGTGGAGATCACCCGGGAAGGTTGCGAGAGTCTCAAGCTCGCGCCGCAGCGCAAGCTGGCCGCGTTTGTAAGGCTCATCGAGGAGTTGCGCGCCGCGGCGGCGCACGAGAAGGCCTCGCGCTTGCTCGAGATGGTGCTGCAAAGCTCCGGCTACCTCGAGCGGCTCGCGATCGACGGCACGCCGGAGGCGCAGGCACGCGCCGAGAACCTTGAGGAGCTCCTGGTCAGCGTGCGTGACTACGAAGAGTCGGCTGCCTCAGCCCGTCCGACGGGACGTGCCGACGAGCCGACGCTCGGCGGCTTCCTCGAGCGCATCGCGCTGGTCAGCGACGTCGACGGCTACTCGGAGGATCAGGGGCGCGTCTCGCTCATGACCGTGCACAGCGCGAAGGGCCTCGAGTTTCCCGCCGTGTTCGTCGCCGGCATCGAGGAGGGCGTCTTCCCCCACGCACGTTCGCTAGGCAGCGACGACGCCATCGAGGAGGAGCGCCGCCTCTGCTACGTCGCGATGACGCGCGCGCGGGAGCGGCTGTATCTCAGCTACGCGCTGCGCCGGCGCGTCTTCAACCAGGACACGCCCGGACGCCCGTCGCGCTTCGTGCGCGAGATCCCGCGCGAGCACGTCACGCTCAAGCACCGCTCCTCGCGCGCCCGCGCGCTCGCGGCGCCGAATTCATGGCGCGCACCCACGGAGGTCTGGGTCGACACCGCCGACTCGCAGGAGGCGTCCGACGACGACGCGTGGGTTGGCATGCGCGTGAGCCACCCGAAGTTCGGCCGCGGCGTCGTGCGCGCCGTCGCCGACGGCTCCGAGGACGCGAAGCTCACGATCGACTTCCCGAGCGTCGGCCGCAAGACGGTCCTCGCGCGCTTCGTCGCGCGCGGGTGACCTCTACCCCCGCTGCTGCGCCGCCGCGTCCGGCTCTTTCCGTAGCTCCTCGACGTACTTCACGCGCAGCTCGTAGAGCACGCTGTCGAGTAGCTGCTGCTCCTCGGGCGTGAGGTTCCCGCGCGTCTTCTCCTGCAGCAGCCCCAGCAGGTCAATCGTCTCCTTGGCGAGTACGAGGTCGCGTTCGACGCGGCCGGTGCCTGGGTGCGGCACCTCGCCCATGTAGAAATACGCTGGCGTCGAAAGCGACATGACGAACGTCGCGAAATCGACCGCGCGCAGCTCGCTGCCGCCCGGCAGCTCGGCGGCCGTCGGCCCCGCCGGCGGCTCGTCGGGGGCGTCCGCGCGCGACTGGCCGTGCTCGTCGAATCGTCGACGATCCTGAATCTTGAATCCCTTGTCGGACTCTTCCATCGGCCCGCAGAAGCATAGGAGGCGCGTGGGGATGCGTCAAACGAGCGACGGCAACAGGGCGACATCGACGGGCCATTCGCTGGCAGGCCGAGGTCGATCAGGGAGGGCTCCGACGTGCGGACATTGCCCGCGGGAGCGGTTGACGCGGGCCAGGGTGACGCAGGTGATGTCGCTTCTCCTCCTGCCCGAGGACGTCCGCCGGATGCTCCTCGCCGGGAGCGCTCAGGTCGAAGGCTGGTTCGTTCGCCGGGCGCTCCGTGAAGTTGGATAGCCCGTCAGCCTGCGACGAGCAGCGGCTTCGGGAGCCGGTGCAGGTGCCCACGCGCTTCGTGGAGGTCCACGGCCTTCTGGGCGTTCAGCCAGAACTCCGGCGAAGTGCGGAAGCTCGCCGCGAGCTTGAGCGCCATCTCGGCCGTGACCGACGTGCGGCCGTTGACGATCCGGTTGACGACCTTGACGTCGCAGCCGAGGTGGTCGGCGAGCTGCTTCCGCGTCATCCCGAGGGGTCCGAGAAACTCCTTGCTCAGGATCTTCCCGGGGCTCGTCGGGCTTCGCGTGATGCTGCGGTTGTTGCTGGCCAGGAGTGGAGACGATCATCCCGAAACGCGGGTCCGGGGTCTCCACTTAACCGGAGTCACGCTCGGCCGTTCTCCACGGGCGGTTCGCCGGTGGCCGCTCCAGGCTCGGCGGGTGCCCGAACGTGTGCGGCGGCTTGGGTGGGAGTTGCCGGGGCCGCTGGGTCGCAATGATGTGCGTTCCTCCGGTTAAGTGGAGACCCCGGACGCGGGTTATGCCGATCTCGGCATAACCCGCGCTCTGGGGTGATCGTCTCCAGCCGTAGCGCACCTCCAGGGCGCGTGGCGCGAACAGCACCCGGCCCGCGCCATGGCGATGCTCGTCCAGCTCATTCTCGGTCTCCGCTTCTCGGAGCTTCGCGCGCTGGAGAAGCGCGACCTCGACCTCACGGTGCCCGGCGTGTGGATCCGACGGGCGCCGGCGCGGAGGGAAGTCACCACGCCCAAGAACAAGCGCGCCCGGTTTCACGTCATCCCACGCGACCTCGCCGAGGAGCTTCGCCGCTGGATGCTCCGCACCGATGGGCAGCTTCTCTTCCCCGCCGTCGAGGGCGGCCCGCTCCCGAACAACGTCCTGAACCGCTGGTACACCGCGCTCGCGGTCGAGGCCGGCGTCCGCCGCATCACGTCGCACGGCGCGCGGCACACCTCGGGCAGCAGCTACGCGATGATGGGCGTCGGCCAGAAAGTCATCGCCCGCCTCCTCGGCCACGCCGACACCGCCGCGACCGAGCGGTACACCCACGTCGCCGACGGTGCGACGAAGGCTTTGGTCGAGGCGCGCTGGGCGAGGTTGACGAAGTAGCTCAGCCGAACGCGAGGCCAAGTTGCTTGGCCTTCGCCTTGCGCTGCTCGCCGTCGGTCTCCTCGCCTCCGTCGGTGAGATCCTCAAACCTGAACCTACTGGCCGCGAGGTAGTCCTTGGAGGACTCGAAGGCCAGCCACTTGCGCTGGAGGCGCTCGGCCACGGCCCCGGCGGTGTTGGAGCCGGCGAAGATGTCGAGCACCACGTCGCCTGGGTCCGTCAGAAAGTTGATGAAGAACTCGGGAAGCTGCGACGGGAACCGGGCCGGGTGCGGCTTGATGCCGGCCTCCTCGCAGCGCTTGAGATAGATCCCGTTCGAGTCGTTGTTGCCGCACGTGAAGAGGTTCGAGCAGATCGCTCCCCCGAGATCGCGGCCCCACTTCGCGGTGACGTTGTGCCCCGATGGTCGCTGCTTCGCCTTGTAGCCGCGCTTGATGAGGCGCTCCATGTCCGGCGAGTACGGGACCAGCACCTTCCGGTTGTCGGCCTTCGGTGACGGTGTCTTCGAGAGCCACCAGACGTAGTTGACCGAGTCCTTCACTCGAATTCGACGGACCGTGACCCACTCCGCCGGCGCCGGCATCTTCCCGGGGTTGAACCAGAAGAACTCCTGCGCGAGATGAAGGCCCACCTCCTCCACCAGCGCGATGAGGAGCTTGAACTGGTAGAGGGAGCGCGTCGGCCGCCCGGCCTCCCACGATCCGCCGATGTCGATGACGAACGAGCCGTCGTCGTGGAGTACCCGGCGAACCTCCCGAGCGAAGTCCAAGAACCACGGCACGTACTCGTGCTTCTCGACGTTGCCGTACTCCTTCTTGAAGTGCAGGGCGAACGGCGGCGAGGTGACGACCAGGTTGACCGACGCGTCGGGAAGCTCGCGGAGAAGCTCACGCGAATCCCCCAGGTACGCGGCTCCGACTTCGGTCGAGTAGAGGGGCGGGGTCTTCAGCATCCGTGCGGCCCGCGATCCGGACCACACCCCTCGTTAGCGCGCTTGCGTGAACGGGTCAACGGCCAGGACGCCGGCGCGAAACCTTCGCCCGCTCGGCGATCTCCTGCTCGATGACGGCTGCGAGGTCGCCGCGCCAGCCGCGCTCGTCTGCGTAGGGAAGCCGGTGTATGACGACGAATACTTCGGCATCGTCGGGCCGCCGTGCGAGGTGCTGTGCCTGCACGAAGCGGAACGCCCACTTCCCGGTCTGGTTGAAGAGGCAGGCGCCGAGGATGTCGAAGTGGCCGACCCGGTAGCCGCGGGTCTTCCTGCCTTGGGCGTCCAGGCCCCCGCGAGTCTTCTGCAACTCGACGGTGGCCCAGTTGTCGCCGGCGTGGCCGTCGCCGGAGCGAACGTTCTTGCACTCGACCACCAGCCGGTGCTTCCCCTTGAAGACCTCGAAGTCGGGCACACCGTCGCGGTCGTGCCACTCGTAGCGGTCGATGACGCCGGCTGCCTTCAGCGCGTCGAGGTGGCGGCTCAAGTACAGTTCGGCGAGCTTTCCCTTGATGTCGATCTGCGCGCGGAATCCGCGCTCGATGGCATCGAGGATGTCCGACGCTGGCGCGTTGAACTTGGTCTCAACGGGATGAGGCATCGTCCCGCCGCCGAGGAGCCTTGAACAGGTGAGAGACCGGGACGCCCAACGCCTGCGCGAGATCCTCGATCACATCCAGCGTCGGGTTCCGCTCGCCCCGTTCGATGCCGCCGATGTACGTCCAATGCTTGCCGGCCTTCGCGGCGAGAACCTCCTGCGTCCACCCGCGCTTGGTCCGAAGCTCGCGGATGCGACGGCCGAAACGGGCGCGAGCGCTGGACACGGATGAATGAAGCTACCCGCGTGGGCGCCAAGGCTACAGAGACGATGAGTATTATGCCCCGTTGGGTGGTCGGCCTGGTGGCAGGCTCACCGCCGCAGCCCCGGAATCCACCTCGTTGTGCCGCCGGCGTGCAAGCGCGGCCGGGGATGCACCGACCAAGGATGGACCGACCTACAGGCCAGCGCGGTCGCGTGGCACCTCGGACACGCGGGCTGGCTACGCCGGGTGCTCCGCGAGGAACCGCCGCACGCCGCGAAGCATGTCCTCCACGTCGGCCGGCTTGAACTTCTCCCACTCGCCGTGCGCCGCCTTGTTGCGGAGGTCCGCCCACGCGGTGACGAGTTTCTGCTGGAGCTTGTCGTAGGCCCCGGCCTTCACCAAGTCGGCGTTCATCTTGTCGAGCTTGCCGACCTCGGGCAGCGCGATCCCGTGCTTCGTGCAGAGCTTCCGGAGGCCGTCCTCAAGCACGGCGCCAACGACGACGGCCGCCGGTTGGAAGTAGCCAGCGGCCAACAAGTGCTCGGCCTGCTCGATGAAGTCGGCGAACACATCGGCTCTGACCAGGCCCCGAAGGCCCTGGAGGTATCCACCGTCGAGGTCGCTGCGGAGCGCGCGCAGCAGGGCAAGCCGAGTCTTGGTGGCAAGGCCAAGACTGCTGGTCGGAGCGGCGGCGAAGGTGGCCGCGTAGTGGTTAGCTGCGCCGAGCGCGAGCACGACGGTCTTGCAGTTGGCGAGCCACTCGGTGAACCGAGCGGGATCGATGGCGTCGGCACCGCCGCCGAAGGCACCACCATCCTTGAAGCGGAGTTTCCCGCCGCTGTCGATGAGGTCGTCGAGGCGTTTCCGAAATTGACTGGCGAGATCCAGCAATGCTCCTCGGGCTTGCACCCCAAGTCAGGGACCTGAGTCAGGGGCCTCGTTGCGGCGGTCCGGGAATCCGCAACGAGGTCGAGGTGTTACGTGGTGGAGGCGGCGGGAGTCGAACCCGCGTCCGAAAGTCATCGGCCAGAAAATCTACGTGCGTAGCCGGCGTACTTTTTTCTCGCCCGGCGCTGCGCCCGTCGGCAGGCTCTGCGCCGTGGCCAGCCAACCTTTGTTTCGCCTTCGCGCCGGTCGGCGGCTTCGCGTCAGCTATCCCGCTGTTTTACGCCCGCCGGGGCCCACGGGAAGAGGACACCCGGCGGACGGGCGGCTATTTAAGCCGCCAGAGCGTACGCGTTATCCGCGTTTCTCTTGTTGCCGCGGTTTTACGAGGCCTGCGGCACCTCGGCACGCATCCCTGGTTTCAGAACCTCCGTCGAACCCGTTTCGCCCCCGGGAATGCCCGCAATGTAAGGCGATGGGGGACTCGCCGCAACTCGCGCGAGGTCGTGCCTGATAGAATCGCCCGCATGAGCGCGTCCCTGATGGCCGGCAGCGGCGACGTCGTCGTCATCTCCGGCTGCTCGAGCGGTTTTGGCCTTCGCGCCGCGGTCGATCTCGCGGTGCGCGGCTTTCGCGTGGTCGCGACCATGCGCGATCTGGGCAAGCGCGCGCGGCTGGACGCGGCGGCGGCGGCCGCGCCCGGCGGGCCCGCGGCGATCGAGGTCGAGGCGCTCGACGTCACCGACGCGGCGTCGATCGCGCGTTGCGTCGAAGGCGTGCTGGCGCGGCACGGGCGTATCGACGGGCTGGTCAACAACGCCGGCTACGGCATCGGCGGATTCGTGCACGACCTTGCGCTCGGCGAGATCCGCGCGCAGTTCGAGACCAACTTCTTCGGGCTGGTCGCGCTCACCAAAGCCGTGCTGCCGTCGATGATCGCGCGGAGAGGCGGGCGCATCGTCAACGTCGCGTCGATCGCGGGACGTGTGGCGCTGCCGGGAATGGCCGCCTACTGCGCGTCGAAGTTCGCGGTCGTCGGTTTTTCCGAATCGCTGCGCCACGAGCTCGCGCCGCTCGGCATCTGGGTGTCGGTGGTCGAGCCGGGCTCGTTTCGCACCGACATCTTCGACACGAACCGCCGCGTCGCCGCGGGCGCGGCCGATCCGGGCTCGCCCTTCGCCGAGACCACGCGGCGCATGACCGGGTTCGTCGACCGCATGGTGGGGCGCATGCCGACGGACGTGACGCCGGTGGTGCGTGCGATCCACCGCGGCCTCACGGCGCGCCGCCCGCCGCTGCACATGCTCGTCGGCCTCGACGCGAAGGCCCAACGCGCGGCGCGGGCGCTGCTGCCGGAGCGCGCGTTCGACGCGATCGTCGCGTGGCGCGTCACCGGGAGCGGCGCCAAGAACGGCGCCAAGAACGGCGCGTAGCGGCGGCGGCTACTGCTCGCCGGCGACCAGACGCTCGCGCGCGGCGAGGGTCTCGCAGCCAATCGCCTCGAAGGCGACCGCCATGGCGCGATGGGGCAGGCCCCAGTCGGGATCGAGCCCGGTGGCGCGACGCAAGAGAAAGAGCGCGCGCGTGGGCTCGCTCGTCTCGATCCAGCCGATCGCCTCGGCGACGAGTACGCGCGCCAAGCCGATGCGCGCGACGCGGCTGCCCGCGCTCATGGCGAGCGCGCGATCGAAGGCGTCGCGCGCGCCGTAAAAGTCCTCGCCGGCGAGGAGCACCTCGCCACGCACGCACTCGAGCAGCACGGACTTGGGGTTGCGCGCTTCGGCGCCGCCGAGCACGGCGAGTGAATCGTCGATGCGGCCGCGCTGGTGCGCGAGGAACCGCGCGAACGCGGCGGCGGCGGTCAGCCTCCCGCCGGTCTGCCACGCTTCGCGCAGCAGCTCCTCCGCCTCGCCGACGATGCCTTGTCGCGCTCGCAGCCGGCCGAGCGCGAGCAGCACCTCTGGCTGGCGCGGATTGATGCGCCGCGCGGAGCGCAGCAGCCGATCGGCGCGCCGGAGATCGCCCGAGCCGGTGAAGCGCACCGCCGCGCGGACGAGCGTGCGCCAATCCCCCGTCGATTCCGCCTGCTGCAATCCGTAGTGCGACACGAAGGGCCCGATCCTAGAGCAAGCCCTTGCGTCGATCAACGCTTGGCGTGACGGCGCACCGCCGCGCGCGCCTCGCGATCCATCTCTCGCGCGCGCACGGTGGCGCGCTTGTCGCGCACCTCCTTGCCACGGGCGAGCGCGATCTCGACCTTCACGAGCCCGTCCTTGAGGTAGATGGCGACGGGGATGACGGTGTAGCCGCGCAGCGCGACGCGCGCCCGCAGCTTGTCGATTTCGCGCCGGTGGAGCAGCAGCTTGCGCTCGCGCGTCGGCGCGTGGTTCATCGGGCCGGCCTGCGGGTACTCCGCGATGTGACTGCCGACCAGGAAGACCTCGCTGGTGCGTAGATCGGCCCACGCCTCGGCCAGGCTGCCTCGCCCCTCGCGTAGCGACTTCACCTCGCTGCCGACGAGCGCGATGCCGGCCTCGAAGCGTTCCTCGAGGAAGTATTCGTGTTGCGCCCGCTTGTTGCGGGCCAGTATCTTCACGCCCTCCGGCGGCATGGCGGGAAGTCTTCACTGCCCGCGCCCGACTGTCGACACCCTTCTGCGAGGCCGATCAGGGGACGGTGCGGGCCAGCGTGCTCACCAGGACCTCGCGGGCGCCGGCGGCGCGAAGCGCACGCGCGCAGGCCTCGACGGTCGCGCCGGTCGTCAGGACATCGTCGACCAGCGCGACGCGGCGGCCCTCGACGCGCGAGCCGAGCGCGACGAACGCACCGCGCACGCTCGCGCGACGCGCGCCGGCGCTGAGGCCCGCTTGCGGCGGCGTATCGCGCACGCGGCGCAGCGCGAAAGCGTCGATGCGCACGCGCGGCCAGGCGGCGCGGGCGAGCAGCAGCGCCTGGTTGTACTCGCGCTCGGCGAGGCGGCGGCGGCCGAGCGGCACCGCCACGACGACGTCACACTCGGGCGGCGCGCCGAGCATCGGTCCGAGCACGCGCGCCAGATCGGGGCGCCCGCCGTACTTCATGCGCGTGATCGCTCGCTGAAGCTCGCCGCCGTATTGAAATGCGGCGCGCGCCCGATCGAAGGGGGGCGAGTGCGCCGCGCAGGCCGAGCACAGGTGATCGACGCCACCCGCGAACGGCAGGCCGCAACGCGGGCACATCGGCGCGCCGATCGGCACCAAGCTCTCGGCGCAGACGCGGCAAAAAACCTCGCGCGCGTCGACGAGCGCGTCGCAGGCGGCGCACTTGGGCGGGTAGAGCACATCGAGGAGGCGCGCGATCGCGGCGTTCACGATCGATTGTCGGCGCGTGGGGCGCCGATGTTGCGTGCGTCAGCGATCGAGCAGCGAGCGGCCTTCCATTTCGTGCGGGACGGAAAGGCCCATCACGTCGAGCGCCGTGGGCGCGACGTCGCACAGGCGCCCGGGTCGCAGCCTCGCGCCCACCAGCGCCTCGTCGACGGCGATCAGCGGCACCGGCTCGAGCGTGTGCGCGGTGTGCGGCTGACCGGTCGCCGGGTCGACCATGAGCTCGCAGTTGCCGTGATCGGCGGTTACCAGCGTCGCGACATTCACGCCGGCCGCCGCCCGTGCGATCTCGCCCAGGCAGCGATCGACGCACTCGACCGCGCGGATCGCGGGTTCGAGCTTGCCGGTGTGGCCGACCATGTCGGGGTTGGCGAAGTTGGCCAGCACGAAGGCGTGCGCGCCGCCGCGCAGCGCGTCGACGACCACGCGCGTCACGCCGGGCGCGCTCATCTCGGGCGCCTCGTCGTAGGTCGCGACCTTGCGGTCGCTCGCGACCAGCGTGCGCTCCTCGCCGGGCAGCGGCGCTTCGCGCCCGCCGTTGAAGAAGTACGTGACGTGCGCGTACTTCTCGGTCTCGGCGGTGCGGAGCTGCGAGAGGCCCGCCTCGGCGACGACCTCGCCGAGCGTATGGCGCAGCGCCTGCGGCGGAAACGCGACGGGCAGGCCGAAGGTGCGATCGTACTCGGTCATGCACACGAAGGCGGAGAGGCGCGGTCGCCCGCCTTCGCGCGGAAAGCCGTCGAAATCGTCTTGGGCGAACGCACGCGTCATCTGGCGCGCACGGTCGGCGCGGAAATTCGTGAAGACGACCGCGTCGCCGTCGCGCACGCGCCCGTCGACGCCGGCGGCCTCGATCACCATCGGGCGCACGAACTCGTCGCTCTCGCCGCGCGCGTAGGCGGCATCGAGCGCGGCCGCGGCGTCGGGCGCGCGTCCGCCTTCGCCGTGGACGATCGCGCGCCATGCCAGCTCCACGCGATCCCAGCGCTGGTCGCGATCCATCGCGAAGTAGCGGCCCGAGACCGTGGCGACCGGTGCGGCGGCGGCGAGCGCCCGAAGGTGCGGCGCGGCGCTCCTGGGCGGCGTGTCGCGCCCGTCGAGGAACGCGTGCGCGATCGCCGGCACGCCGCGGCGCTTGGCGAAATCGATCACCGCGAGGCCGTGCGCGAGCGTCGAGTGGACGCCTCCGTCGGAGCACAGGCCCATGACGTGCAGGCGCCCGCCGGCGGCCTTCGCGGCGTCGCAAGCACCGACGAGCGCGGCGTTGGCGAAGAACTCGCCGCTCTCGATCGCGCGCGTGATGCGCACGAGGTCTTGATAGACGACGCGGCCGGCGCCGATGTTGAGATGGCCGACCTCGGAGTTGCCCATCTGCCCGGCGGGAAGCCCCACCGCGAGGCCCGACGCGTCGAGCTTGCTCCACGGGTAGCGGGCAAAGAGACGGTCGAGCGTGGGCGTGCGCGCGAGCCGGATCGCATTGGCCTCGCGCGCGTCGCGCAGACCGAAGCCGTCGAGGACCACCAAGAGGAGACGCCTCACGTGGCCGGGAAGCTAGCCGATTCCCCGCCGTCGGTCACCGGTGGTACGGCTCGCCCTTGAGGATCGTCATCGCGCGGTAGAGTTGCTCGAGCAGCAGCACGCGCGCGAGACGGTGCGGGAGCGTGAGGCGCGACAGGGCGAGCTTCTCGTCGGCGCGCGCGAGGACCGCCGCGTCGATGCCGTCGGCGCCGCCAATGACGAAGCACAGGCCGCGCGCGGAGGAGGCGAGCTGCTTGCCCAGCCACGCCGCCAGCTCGCGGCTGGTCGACTCCCGCCCGCGCTGGTCGAGCGCGACGACGCGGGAGCGCTCCGGCAGATCCCGCTCGCGCAGCCGCTCGACCTCGCGCAGTTCGACCGGCGCGTAGTGCACGAGCCGCGCGAGGTACGCGTCCTGCGCCTCGCGAAAGTGCCGCTCGCGCAGCTTTCCCTCGCAGAGGACCAGGAGCTTCAATAGGCGTCGGCGGCGGACAGCCGGCTCTCGGCGGGCACGCGCAACGCGACGCGGGGAGCGTCGATCCAGAGGCCCTCGAGATCGAAGAAGTCACGCACGGGGTGGTGGAAGAGATGCACCACCACGTCCGCGTAATCGAGCACCACCCAGTGGCTCCCACGGCCCTCGACGCCAAGCGGCTCGGCGCCGAGCGGCGCGAGCGCATCGGCGATCGCGTCGGCGAGGCCCTGCACCTGGCGCTCCGAGCGGCCGCTCACGAGCAGCAGGTAGTCCGCATAGCTCGACTGGCCGCTCACGTCGATCAGCACCGGATCGAGCCCCTTCTTGTCGATGGCGGCCGTCGCGGCGGCCAGGGCGAGATCGCGGGCGATCACGATCGCAGGTGCCCCTCTCCGAAGACGAAGAACTTGGTCGTCGTCAGCTCTAGGGCGCCCATCGGCCCGTAGGCGTGGACGCGCGAGGTCGAGATGCCTATTTCGGCGCCCAAGCCGAGCTCGCCGCCGTCGGCCAGGCGCGTCGACGCGTTGACCATCACCGTCGACGAGAGGCACTCGCCGACGAAGCGGCGTGCGGCGCCGAGGTCGCGCGTGACGATGGACTCGGTGTGGCTCGAACCGTAGCGGTCGATGTGCGCGAGCGCCGCGCTCAGGTCCGGGACCAGGCGCAGCGCGACGATGAAATCGAGGTACTCGGCCGACCAATCGTCCTCGGTCGCCGCTGCGAAGGACGGCACGATCAAGCGCGCGGCCCCGTCGGCGCGGACTTCGACGCCCGCTTCGGCTAGCCGCGCCGCCAGGCGCGGCAGGAATTCGGCGGCGACGGCCTCGTGCACGAGGATCGTTTCGACCGCGTTGCAGGTGCCGGGACGCTGCGCCTTCGCGTTCTCGCAGATATCGACGGCCATCGCGAGATCCGCTGCGCGATCGACGTAGACGTGGCAGACGCCCTTGTAGTGTTTCACCACCGGCATGCGCGCGTTCTCGGCGACGAAACGGATGAGCGACTCGCCGCCGCGCGGGATGCACAGGTCGATCTCATCGCCCCGGCGCAAGAGCTCGAGCAGCGCGCCACGATCGGTCGTCGGCACGACCTGGACCGACGCGGGCGGAAGACCGGCGGCCTCGCACGCGCCGACGATCGCCTCGCCGATAGCGGTGTTCGAGCGAAACGCTTCGGAGCCGCCGCGCAGGATGACCGCGTTTCCCGCCTTGAGGCAGAGCGCCGCCGCGTCGGCCGTCACGTTCGGGCGCGACTCGTAGATCATCAGCACCACGCCGAGCGGGATGCGCATGCGGCCGACCTCGAGACCGCTCGGCCGCCGCCACGTGCCTTCGACGCGCCCGACGGGATCGGGCAGCGCGGCGACATCGCGCACGGCGGCGGCCATCGCGCCCACCCGCGGGCCGTCGAGGCGCAGGCGGTCGATCATCGCGGCGGAGAGGCCACCCGCGTGCGCATCGGCTACGTCGAGCGCATTGGCCTCAAGGATGGCGGCGGCGCGCTCCTCGAGCGCTGCGGCGGCGAGATCGAGCGCGCGGAGGCGGAGGCCCGGAGCATGACGCGGGATCTGCCGCGATGCGTCGCGTGCGGCCCGAGCCATATCCACGGCTGCACGCACTAACAGAGGTCGCTTCTCCGACTCAAATGTACTTTTCATATAGCGCAAGCGGCGGGACCTGTCACGGGAACGCCCGCGGCCTCAGAGCAGGACCAGATCGTCGCGGTGGACGACCTCGTCGAAGTACTTGTAGCCGAGGACGTCCTCGATCTCGCCGCTCCTGCGCCCCAGGATGCGCGCGATCTCGGCGGAGCCGTAGCCGGCGAGGCCGCGCGCGAACTCGCGCCCCTCGCGATCGATCACCGACACCGCGGCGCCCACGTCGAAGTCGCCGCGCACTTCGGTGATTCCCGACGCCAGCAGGCTGCGCTTGCCGTCCACCAGCGCGCGGCGCGCACCGTCGTCGACGACCAGCCCGCCCTCCGGCCGCCGCACGTACGCGATCCAGTGCTTGCGCGCGGCCAGCGTCCCGACGGAGGCGCGAAAGCGCGTGCCGATCGTCGCGCCGAGCAGCACCGCCGCCATGGCGCCGGGCGTGCGCCCCGACGCGACGATGGTCTCGACACCCGATCGCCCGGCGATGCGCGCCGCCTCGACCTTGCTCGCCATTCCGCCGGTGCCAGGACCGTCGCCCGACGCGCCGCCCGCGAGTCCGGCCACGGCTTCGGGATCGTCGACCTCGCGCATGACGCGACCACCCGCGTCGAGCAGCCCTTCCACGTCGGTCAAGAGGAGCAACCGATCCGCGTCGACGACGCTCGCGACCAGCGCCGCCAGCCGGTCGTTGTCGCCGAACTTGATCTCGTCGACGGCGACGGTGTCGTTCTCGTTGATCACCGGAACGGCGCCGAGCGCGAGCATGGCCTTGAGCGCGTGGCGTGCGTTCAGGAAGCGCGCGCGCTCGGCCACGTCGGCGTGGGTGAGCAGCACCTGCCCGACGGCGAGCCCGCGCGCCTCGAATGCGCGCGCGTAGATCTCCATGAGCCGGCACTGCCCGACCGCGGCCGCCGCTTGCAGCGTCGGGATCGCGCGCGGCCGCTCGCGCAGACCCAGGCGCTCCATGCCGAGCGCGATCGCGCCCGACGTGACGACGACGACCGTGTGTCCCCCCGCGCGTGCTCCCTCGATCTCCTCGGCCAACGCGGCGACGCGCGCCGCGGGGTCCTCCGCGAGGATGCGGCTGCCGAGCTTGACGACCAGCCTCATGGCCCTCCGAGCAGCCGCTTGCGCTCGTCCTCGAGACTGCGCCGCACGGGGGTGGGCAGCGCCTCCGGGGCGTGGATCGACGGAACGCCGCGCGTGACGCGGTGCGTGTAGTCGATCTCGACACGCGGCCGTCGGCCCGCCTTCTGGAACGCGTACGCGAGGCGAAGCGCGACGACCGTGGGCACGCCGTCCTCGATGGTCGCGCGGCCCTCGGCCACTTCGACGGTGACGCTCTCGCGCCATTGCTTCTCGGGGAAGGGCTGACTCCGCGCCCGTCGCGGCGCCGCGGAGAGCGCAATGCGCAGCCGCCCGCTTCCCTCGTCGATCACCTCGATCCCGTGCGCGCACGTGTCGAGGTACGCGCCGAGCGTCGCCCACGCCTCCGCGCGCAACCGCGCCGCCTCGCCGGCGCCGTCGGGGCGCGCGAGAAACGCGCCGTAGCGATGGCGCGTATGGAGCACACCGCCGACGAAGACCACCTCCTTGCCGAGGCCCTGCCCGTTGTCGTGCACGAGCCGGTATTGGCCGCCCGCATCGACCTGCAGGTGGATCTCCTCGGCGAGATCCTCCTCCGTGGTCTCGCCGTCGAGCGATCGGATGCGCGAGCGCGCGTCGAAGCGGTGCCCGCCCAGCCGGCGCAGCACCTCGTCGTGATCGAGCGCGAGCGGCGCGGCCACGCGAGGCGCCGCGACCGCCACGCTGGCTCCGGCAACGGCGACCGCCGGCGACGCCGCTTCGCCGCAAGCCGCGAGAACGAGAAGTAGCGCGCGCACGCCGGTATATTACTCGACGCCGTGGCACCCGCGACCCTCGACGCAGCAGGATATGTCTTCGCCGGCCTGTGGGGAGCTCTCTGGGGCAGCTTCATGAACGTCTGCATCACGCGCCTGCCCGCGGGCGAGTCGGTGGTCTCGCCGCGCTCGCACTGCCGCGCCTGCGGCGAGCGCGTGCGGTGGCACGACAACCTGCCGGTAGCGAGCTTCCTCCTTTTGCGCGGGCGCTGCCGCGACTGCGGCGCCCGCTTCTCGCCGCTCTACGCCATCGTCGAGACTCTTGCGGCGGCGCTCGCGATAGCCCTCTGGCACCGCCTCGTCGCGCCCGCCGTCGACCCGGCGGCACTCGCGCGCGCTCTGCCGCTGTGGCTGCTCCACTTCGCCTTCGCCGGCGTCCTGATCGTGCTCTCGTTCATCGACCTCGCGACCTACCGCATCCCGAACGCCATCACCTATCCGTGCATCCCGATCTTCACCGCCGCGTCACTGCTGGTCGGCCACGAGCGCTGGTGGGACGGCGCCCTGGGCGCGCTCGCCGGCTACGTGAGCCTGCGCCTCGTCTCCGATGGGTACTTCTGGATCACCGGGCGCGAGGGCATGGGCTACGGCGACGCCAAGCTGCTCGCGCTCACCGGCGGCTTCCTCGGCTGGCGCTCGCTCGTGCCGACGGTCTTCCTCGGCTCGTGCGTCGGCGCGATCGTCGGCATCGCGCTCGCGCTCGCGCGTCGCCGCGCCGGCGACGGCGAAGCCAGCATCCGCCTGACCCGCATCCCGTTCGGCCCGTTCCTCGCCCTCGGCGCGCTCGCCACCTTCTTCTTCGGCGACCCGTTCGGCTGGTGGCTGCGCGTGCTCCTCGCCGAGTGATATCCTCGCGCCGGATGTTCCCTCCCCGGCGCTTCGGCAAGTACACGCTGGTCGACCGGATCGCGGTCGGAGGCATGGCCGAGGTCTTCAAGGCGCGCGCGCCCGGGCTGCGCCGCCCCGTGGTCGTCAAGCAGATCCTGCCGCAGTACGCGCGCGAGGCGCAGTTCGTCGAGATGTTCATCGAAGAGGCGAAGATCTCGGTGATGCTGGCGCACGCCAACATCGTCTCCGTCTACGAGCTCGGACTCATCGAGAGCACGTACTTCCTCGTGATGGAGCACGTCTTTGGGCGCGATCTCGGCTACGTGCTGCAGCGAGGCGCCGAGCGCGGCTTCACGCTCGAGCCCGAGCTGGCCGCGCTGATCGCGCAGAACGTCTGCGCCGGCCTCGGCTATGCCCACCGCCGCACCGACTCGCGCGGCCGCCCGCTCCGCATCGTGCACCGCGATCTCACGCCGCCCAACGTGCTGCTCTCCTTCGACGGGCAGGTGAAGATCACCGACTTCGGCATCGCCAAGGCCGCCGACCGCATCCTGACGACGGAGGCCGGCGTCGTGCGCGGCACGCAGGGCTACATGTCGCCCGAGCAGGCGGCGGGACGCGACGTCGACCAGCGCGCCGACATCTTCTCCGTCGGTGTGCTGCTATGGGAGATGCTGACCGGCCAGCGGCTCTTCGCGGAGAAGAGCGAGATCGTCAAGCTCGCCGCCGGCGAGCGGCCGGCCGTGCCGCCGCCGTCGCAGTTCGCGCCCGCCGTGCCATTCGATCTCGACAGCATCGTGCTGCGCGCGCTCGCCACGCGCCCCGAGGATCGCCACGGCAGCGCCGCCGATCTCGAGGTCGAGCTAGGGCACTGGCTCTCGACGCGCCGCGTGGCCGCGACGCCCGAGGCGCTCGCCGCCTACCTCCACACGCTCTTCCGCGAAGAGATCGCCGCTGCCCTCAGCGAGCCGCCGATCGGCGAGATCGTGGGTCCGAGCGCCGCCGACGCGCTGATCTTCGCGTCGCAGCCGCCGGAGCCGCGCAGCACCCGCGCGCTGCTCTGGTCGAGCGTCGCGGTGCTGCTGGTACTCCTCGGCGTGCTCTTCGTGCGCGGCTCGCAACTGCGCCAGCCCACCACCGCGGCGACCCGGCCGGAGCTTCGCTATGGCGATCTCGCGATCGACTCGCAGCCGTCGGGCGCTGCCGTCTACATGCTGCTCGGCCGCAGCCCCGTCGAAGCGCCCAGCCTCGACATCGGCCAGCAGCACGAGTTGCTCGTCCGCACCGACGACGAGCGCGAGATGCGCGCCCGCCTCGCGCCCGAGGCGTGGCGGCGCACGGCCCGCGACGGCAAGCCCGAGTGGCGCGCCGAGTTGCGCGTCGATCTCGCCGGCGCGCCCGCCGAGCCGCTCGACGATCCCGGCGTGCCGCGCCACGCGCTCGGCACGGCGCGCATCGAGACCGAGCCGCCCACGCAGCAGGTGTGGATGCTCGTCGGCTACACGCCTCACATGAAGCTCGAGGACCTGCGCGTCGATCGCGCCTACGAGTTCCTGGTCGCCCGCGACGGCTACGCGGCGCTGCGCGTCCGCGTCGGCCGCGCCGACTGGAACCCGACCGGCCTCGACTACAGCTACGACACGATGGTCACGCTCGCGCCCGCGGGCTCGGCGAAGGCCGCGAAGAGCGCGCGGTAGCGCAGCGCCTACGACGCCGCGAGCACGACGTCGAAGATTCCCAGATCGAAGCCCTTCTTGGGCGAGAGCGGGATGATCAGCGCCGGGTCGATGAACGCGTCCTTCGCGTTCGCCGGCTCGCCGGCGAAGTAGATCTGCGTGGTGAGCGGCACGTGGCCGTCGGCGTTGGCCTTGAGGTGGATGTGGCGCGTGCGCCCGGGGTATAGGCCGGGAAGAACCGTCGTGAAGGCGTATTGCCCGTCGCCGTCGGCGTAGAAGCGGCCGCGCAGGTGGAAGTCGGCGCTCGCGTTGTCGTACACGCCGTCGGCGTCGGCCTGCCAGACATCGAGCAGCGCGCCGGCCAGCGGCGTCACGCAGTCGGGCCCGAGCACGTGACCGCGGATGACCAGCGGCATTTCGGCGTCACCGCGCACGTTGACGTCGTCGCGAAACGGCGCGCCGGGCCGGTAGTAGGGCCCCTCGATGTCATCCTCGGTCTCCGCGCACTGCGGCGTCGGGCCGTCGGGGACGCGCGCGTCGGCCAGCGCAGCCGCGTCGCCCGCCGCGTCGGCGAGCGCGCCGTCGCGCGGGGCCGCGGCGCCGGTGTCCGCGCTCGCGACCGCGGCATCGCGGATTCCGCCCGCCGCGTCGCCACCGCACGCCGAGCCGAGCACGGCCAACCCGCCGAGCCCGGCGGCGCCCTGAAGAAACTCGCGACGCGTCAATTCATCGCTCATCGGGGGGCTCCTGCGGCACCCATGCCGCACAACCTATCGCGGTTCTCGCCGCCTGTCGTCGGCGCGGCTCGGCAACTGTTCCTCGCTCCCCGATCGCTCCAGGCTTGGCTCGCCGGCAGGCCCAGCCGTTCGAGCCCGGGCACGATGACGCGTTCCGCGGTCTCGTAGAAGAGGGCGCGCGTGCGGCGCGTATCGCACAGCCCGAGAGCCTCGGCTTCCGCGCTCGGCGCCGGCGCCGGTGGCATGTGGTCGAGCTCGTGTTTCTCCAGGTGGGCGAAGGCCACGGCCAGATAGCGCCCGAGCCGCTCGCGCGTCGCGGCGTCGAGCGACGGCGCAACCTCCGCGACGAGCTTCCAGCCGAACCGCGCGTGGTTGACCTCGTCGGCGAGGATACGCCGGAGCAGGTCCCGCAGCTCCGGAGGGCCGGCGGCCAGGCGCTCCGAGTCGACCACCGCGACCGCCACCGTGCTGCCGTGCCTGCTCGCGCTGCGCGACGCGTTCCCACGAGTGACGCCGGAGGTGCTCTCGATGCCGGTCCGCGGCGCCAACGCCGCCATCGCCGCCGACCGGCTCGACCTGGCGCTCTACTACCACCCCGGCAGCGACGCGCGGGTGCGCGTCGAGCGCCTGGGCACGATCACGTCGTCGGTCTACTGCGGGCGCGGCCATCCGCTCTTCCGCAAGCGCCGCGTCACGCGCGCCGAGCTGCTGGCGCACCCGTTTTCGGCCCCGCCCGCCGACGAGAGCGGCGCCGCGATGGACGATTGGCCCGCGCAAGTGCCGCGCCTCGTGGCGCTCACCGTCGGCGCGGTCGCGACCAACGTCGAGGTGGCCCGCTCCGGCAAGCTGCTCGCGGTGCTGCCCGACGCCGCGGCGGCGCAGTTCGTTCGCGCGGGCGCGCTGCGCCGTATCGACGGCCGCATCGTGCCGCCGACCTCGGTCTTCGCCGCCTACGCGCCCGACACCGACGGGCAGCCATACTTCGCCGCGCTGCTCGCCGCGCTACGGCAGCGGTTTCCCGGCTAGAGATCCTCCGGCGCGTTGACGTTGCGCAGGAAGGCGAGCGACGGATCGATCGCGCGCAGCCGCGCCTCGTCGATCGCGACGACGCGCAGTTCGGCGAAGAAGCTCGTCATCTTGAGGCGCGCTTCGGCGAGCGCGCGCTGCACGGCGGGAAGACACGCCTTCGCGTAGCGGGCGTGCAGCGGCTCGGGCCTCCCGCCGACCACCGGCACGACGACGTCGGCGTCGCGATCGGCCTCGGCGACGAGGCGCACCGCCTCCTCACGGAGCGACGGCATGTCGCAGGCGCACACGAACGCGCGCGGCGCATCGATCGCGGCAAGCGCCGCCTCGAGGCCACCGAGCGGCCCGCGCCCCGCCACGCGGTCGCCGACGATCGGCAGGCCGAAGCGCGCGTAGGGCGCGGCGTCGTTGGCGACGATTCGAATCTCGGCGAAGAGTGGTCGCAGCACGCGGAGCTGCCGCTCGAGAATCGTCTCGCCGCCTACGACGACCAGCCCCTTGGCGACGCCACCCAGGCGCGTCGCCCGGCCGCCGGCCATGACGATGGCGGCGCAGCCGTCGATCATTCCGCCGGCAGCGGCACGGCGTAGGCGGCGCCGATGGTGGTACAGCCCCCCACGATGGCCAACGACCAGACGAAGATACCGCACATGACCGGAACCTATCGCAGGATCGCCTGCAGGATGATCGCTTCGCGCAGCGCGCGCGGTGAGAGATCGATCGGCCCGACGAGCGGGCGCGGGCGCGCGGGGCCGGCCGAGGGCGCGGCGGGCGCGGCGCGACGGTGCGCTTGGGTGTCGCCGCCGAGCGCGCGCAAGAGCGCGGCCGCGATACGCGCGGCGAGCTCGGGGCGCGCACGCGACGCGAGGATCGCGCCGGCGAGGGCGATGCGCGGGTCGGCGCCGGCCGGCGTGACGCCGCGCAGGAACACTTCGGCCGTGCGCCGCGCCTGGGCCTGCTCGTGCGCGCCGAACGCGAGGCCGGGGATTCCGGCGAGCGCCAGCCCGCCGAACGCCGCGCGCGGTTCGTCGACGATCGCGGAAACGAGTCGCTCGCCGGTCTCGCGCAGCGGCTCTGGATCGACCGACACGATTCCACCGTCGGCGCAGGGGAGCGCGTACGCGTCGGCCTCGCCAGCACGCCGCGCCCAGTCGCTCCACAGGTCGCGCGCCTCGGCCGGATGGCCCTGCTCGAGCTGCCGGCAGGCGAGCCACACGCGTAGATCGTCGGGCGGGTGCGGCCCGAAGGCCGTGCCACTCTCGTCGGAGAGCGCGACGCGCGCGATGGCGGACTCGCCTTGCGGCGGCGCCAGCTCTTCGATCATCGCCGTAACGTAGGCCGGACCGAGCGCGAGCGTGCCAGTCGCATCGGCGAAGATCTCGGGGAGCCACGCGCCGAACGGCGCGACGATCTCGCGCCAGCCGAGCGACCAGCCGCGCTCGCCGCCGACCGCGGGCAGCAGCGGCACGCGCGGCCGCAGGCCGAAGCGCGCGTGAAGCTCCACGCCGACGCCGCTCGATGTCCACAACGCGCTGCCGACGGCGCGCGCAACGGCGGCGAAGCGCCACGGGTCGTCGGCGCCAGCGCCGATCGCGACCGCGACCACGCCGGCGGCGGCGAGATCGGACTGGCCTCCCGCCTCGTCGGCAGGCACGACGGCGACGGGACCGACGCTCAATCGCCCC
Organism: Myxococcota bacterium; assembly: GCA_038041915.1. GTDB lineage: Bacteria > Myxococcota_A > Polyangia > JBBTFH01 > JBBTFH01 > JBBTFH01. The sequence goes on along the minus strand of JBBTFH010000188.1, from coordinate 22,972 downwards.
GTGAATGGACGCGCGAAGGCATCGGCGGCGGCGTCGCCCGCCACGACGGCCGGCCGCGCCCCGGGCGC
>JBBTFH010000188.1:19538-22894 GCA_038041915.1 Myxococcota bacterium | reverse complement strand
CGCCGCCTCCTCGACGCCCTTCAGCAGATCGGCGAGCGCGCGCGTGGCGGGTGCGTCGCCCGCGGCGAGATCGGCGACGCGAGACGCGGCGGGCGCGAGGCGGGAAACGAGCGGATCGGCCGCGAGCTGCCGCGCGATCTCCCGCGCGCGCAGCCCGATCCGCGCGCGCCGAGCCACGCGTGAGCCTGCCTCGGTCGCGGCGATCGGCGCACGCGTCCGCTCTCGCGCCTCGGTGAGCGGCGCCGCCTGCTGCCGCGCGCGCGCACGTTTCCAGATACGCTCGAGCAGCGCAAAGAGCCCGAAGAAGACGAGGACGACTATCTCGTCCACGACCGCGGGCGCCTTCGGCCTCGCCGCAGCGACGGCGGGGCTTTCAGGATCTCGGCGAGCACGAAGCGCTGAACCAGCCGATCGGCGTCGCGCAAGAACGCGAGCGGCTCCGCGGGCTGGCCTCCGGCCTGGTCGTCCGTGTGCCCGCGCGGCTGTGGTCGGACGCGCAGGTCACTCATCCTTCTTCTTCTCCGGCGTCGTCGCCGGCGCCGTCGCCTGCGCGATCGACTGCCGCATGTCGGTGTCCGCGACGACGTTGCGCATCTGGTAGTAGTCCATCACGCCCAGGCGCCCGGAGCGGAAGGCCTCGGCGATCGCCTGCGGCACCTGCGACTCCGCCTCGACCAGCTTGGCGCGCATCTCCTGCACGCGCGCCTTCATCTCCTGCTCCTGCGCGACCGCCATCGCGCGGCGGCTCTCCGCCTGCGCCTGCGCCACCTGTTTGTTGGCCTCGGCCTGATCGATCTGGAGCTTGGCGCCGACGTTGGCGCCGACGTTCACGTCCATGATGTCGATAGACACGATCTCGTAGGCCGTGCCGGCGTCGAGGCCCTTGGCGAGCACGGTCTTCGAGATGCGGTCGGGGTGCTCGAGCACTTCCTTGTAGTCTTTCGACGAGCCGATCGTCGCCACCACGCCTTCGCCGACACGCGCGATGATCGTCTGCTCGCCGGCGCCGCCGACGAGACGCGCCAGGTTCGTGCGCACGGTGATGCGCGCCTTCGCGATCAGCTGGATGCCGTCCATCGCGACGCCCGGAATGTCGGGCGTCTCGATCACCTTCGGGTTGACCGACATCTGCACCGCCTCGAACACGTTGCGCCCCGCGAGGTCGATCGCGGCCGCACGCTGGAAGTCGAGGGTGATGCCGGCCTTGTCGGCGCTGATGAGCGCATTGACCACCGCCTCGACGTTGCCGCCGGCCAGGAAGTGCGCCTCGAGGCTGTCGGTCGGGATGTCCAGGCCCGCTTTCACCGCGTTGATGCGCGGGTTGACGATGCGCTCGGGCGGCACGCGCCGCAGGCGCATGCCGATGAGCTGGACGATGCCGACCTGCGCCCGCGCCGCCTGCGCCGCGACCCACAGGCGCAACGGCACCATGTAGAGCACGACCATGAACGCGATCAGGATGAGGATGACGGTGCCGAGGAATCCGAGCTGTCCGATGTCGATGTTCATGTCTCCCCCTGGTTGCTGGGCGCGGCCTCCACGACCACGCGCATTCCTTCGACGCCGACGACGCGCACAGGTGTGCCCGCCTCGACGAACACGCCATCCGTGACGACGTCGACGCGCGTTTCGCCGAACGTCGCCGAGCCCGCCGGGCGCAGCGGCGTGTCGGCGACGCCGTCCTTTCCCACCAGCGCTGAGAGCCCGCCTTCGTGCGCGCGAAAGCCCGCGTGGCTTTCGCCGAGCACGAGGCTGCTCGCGATCGGCGAGTGCTTGAACGCCCACAGCAGCGCGGCCGCGGCGGCGATTCCCGCGCCGAAGGCGAGCATCCCGCCGAGCGGGCCGAGCTTGCTCCACGCGACCAGCCCGCCGCCGGCGATGGCGGCGATGCCGAGCACGCCGACGACGCCGAATCCCGGGATGACGAGCAGCTCGATCGCGAGCAGCACGATGCCGAGCACGACCAGCGCGCCGGCGACGAGGCCGAAGCTCGTCCCGCCTCCGGCGGGCGCAAGCAGGCTAGCCGCGGCGAACGACGACATGTCCCCCCTCCACGCGCAGCACCTTGATCGCCGTCCCCTTCTCGATGAACGGCCCGTCGGAAACGGCGTCGAGGCGCTGCCCTCCGACCAGGACCATGCCGCCCGGCCGAAGGTCGGTCGCGGCGACGCCGTCTTGCGCAAGCAGCGGATCCGCCTCGAGCGTGCTCGCGCGCCCCGTCGACGCCGCCGCAAGGACCAGCCGCCGGCCGATCGGCGTGCGCGGTAGAACGCGCGCCGCCGCCACGCCGAGCGCCGTGGTCAGCACGATCGCCCACATCACCTGCGCGACGGCGCGCACGAGGATCCCGCTCGCCCACGAGACGTCGAGCGGGATCGGCCCGAGATCGACCAGCGCCATCACCAGGCTCGCGACGATCGCCAAAATGCCGAGCGCGCCGGTCAGGCCGAAGCCGGGGATGACGAAGATTTCGACGCCGAGCAGGATGGCGCCCGCGGCGAACAGCGCTATTTCCTCCCATCCGGCGAGGCGGACCACCATGTGGCCGAAGAAGAACAGGCCGAGGCACACGAGGCTCGCCAGCAGCGCGAAGCCGTGGCCGCCCGTGTAGAGTTCGATCAGCAGGCCGAGAAAGCCGACGGTCATCAGCAGCGACGAGACGACCGGGTTGGTGAGCGCGCGCGCGACGCGCTCGGCCCAGTTCACGGCCGCGTGCTCGGGCGCACGACCGGCGACGCCGAGCTTCTCTTGCAATTCGACGAGCGTGCCGACCTGGTACGCGGCGATGCCGTGCTTGACCGCCTCGTCGGTGGTCAGCGTCAGCACCTTGCCCTTCTTGTTGATGCCTTCGATCTCGACGTCGGAATCGACCATCGCCTCGGCGATGTCCGAGCGCCGGCCCTTGGCCTCGGCCGTCGCCTTCATTTCCTTGCGCATGTAGGAAACGACCTTCTCCTCGACCGGCTTCATGCCCTCGGAGGGCATACCCATCTGCACCGGCGTCGCCGCGCCGATCGTGCCGCCCGGCGTCATCGCGATCACGTCTGCGGCGAGCGCTATGAGCGCGCCGGCCGAGATGGCTCGGCGGTTCACGAAGGCGACGGTGCGCGGCTTCGCGCCGAGGATCGCGTCGCGGATGCGCACGCCGGCGTCGACGCGCCCGCCGAACGTGTCGATGTCGAAGATCAGCGTGTCGCCGTCGCGGAGACCGCTGGTGACGCGCTCGACGAATGGCGCGAGCCCGAGATCGATGTCGCCCTTGATCGGCACGACGACCACGCGGCCTTTCGTGAAGTCACGGTAGGGCGCGGCGGCGGTCTTTGCCTCGGGCACCGCATCGACGGCCGGCGCCTTGC
>JBBTFH010000188.1:12525-19438 GCA_038041915.1 Myxococcota bacterium | reverse complement strand
CGGATCTCGGTCTTCACCTCGAGCGTGATGTTGGCCAACGTCTTGCGCAGCGCCGCGTCGAGGTCGAGGTTGTCGAGGAAGCGCCGCAGTTCGTTCGTGACCACGCGCAGCACCTCGTCCTTGGTGTGCTGCGCCTGCCCGGCGAGGAAACTCACCGCCTCCTTGGGAAGATCGCCGGCGACCTTGCGAAGGCCCTCCTCCGTCGCGAACAGCGCCCCGAGCCCGCTGGCCACCGCCCGCCGAATAAGGTCCGTCGCCCCCTCGAGGCGCGGGCGCGCAGCCTCGTCGCGGCCCGCCTCGCGTGCATCATCGTCATCGGGTTCTTCGAACGGCCGAGGCTCATCGTCGCCGATGCTCATGGACCCATCATGCCGCACGCCCAAGGCCGATGCTACACTTCGCGCCCGTGAGGGCCGAAGCGGAGACGTCGACGGCGGACGAGGCACCGTCGGCGGCGCCCGCGCCGCGCACCGGCGTGCCGGTGCCGCCCTCGCGACGGCTTCGAAAGGCCTACTGGGTCACGTTCCTGGTCGCGGCCTCGTACCTGCGCTTCCGGCTGACCGCGCGCTTCCGCAGCGAGGCCGGCGCCTCCGAGGCGATTCTGCGCCTGCACCTGCGCAACGCGCGCCGCATCAACCGCGCGATCCACGATTTGCAGGGGCTCTACATCAAGGTCGGGCAGCTCCTGTCGATCCTCACCAACGTCCTGCCCGAGGCGTTTCGCCGCGAGCTCGAGGGGTTGCAGGACCGCATCCCGCCACGTGCGTACCGCGACATCGAGGCGCGCCTGCGCGAGGATCTCGGCGGCCGCGCGCCGCGCGAGGTGTTCGCCGAATTCGACGAGACGCCGGTCGCGAGCGCGTCGATAGCGCAGGTCCATCGTGCGCGGCTGCGCACGGGCGAGGCGGTCGCGGTGAAGGTCCAGTACCCGGACATCGAGGAGATCGCACAAGTCGATCTGCGCGCGCTGCGCCGCATCTTCCGCGTCATCTCGTGGTTCCTCCCGTACGCCGGGCTCGAGGCGGTCTACGCGGAGATCCGCGCCATGGTGCTCAAGGAGCTCGATTTTCGCGCCGAGGCCGTGGGGCTGGAGCGCGTCGCCGCCAACTTCGCCTCGCGCGCCGACGTGGGCTTCCCCAAGGTCTTTCACGACTACTCGTCCTCGCACGTGCTCGTCACCGAGTGGATCGACGGCATCAAGGTCGGCGACATTGCGCGCCTCGACGCGGCGGGCGTCGACAGGCGCGTGATCGCGCGCCGCGCCGTCGAGGCCTACTGCAAGCAGATCTTCACCGACGGCGTCTATCACGCCGATCCGCACCCCGGGAACCTGCTCGTTCAGCCGCAGAGCGCCTCACGCATCGTCTTCCTCGACTTCGGCGCCGTCGCGGAAGTCTCGCCGGCGATGCGGCAGGGTCTCGTCGAGGTCATCCAGGGCGCGCTCTCGCGCGACACGAACCGCGTGGCGAACGCGCTGCGCACGATGGGCTTCGCCACGCGCACCGCCGACCCGCGCGTGTTCGAGCGCGTCGTCGACTACTTCCACGAGCGCTTCCAGGAAGAGATCCAGCTCGACAGCCTGAACCTGCGCGACGTGAAGTTCGATCCCAAGCGCGGCCTCGAGAAGCTCGCCGATCTGCGCCGCATGAACATCTCGCTGCGCGACATCACCGAGAGCTTCTACGTGCCCAAGGAGTGGATCGTGCTCGAGCGCACGCTGCTGCTGCTGATGGGTCTTTGCACCGCGCTCGACCCGCAGATGAACCCGACCGAGGTCATCCGCCCGTACCTCGAGGAGTTCGTGCTCGGCAAGGATCGCGACGCATCGCGCCTCGTGCTCCAAACCACCAAGGACGTCGCGCTCTCCGCGCTGGCGATCCCCGGCGACCTCAAGAAGTTCCTCGGCCGCGCGATGCGCGGCGAGCTCGAGGTGCGCTTCCTCGGCGTCGAGGAAAGCGCGCGCGTGGTCCAGTCTGCCGCGCGCGAGCTGGTCTACGCGATCGTCGGCGTCGCCTCCGTCGCGTTCTGGCTGGCGCTCTCCAGCCGCGGCGAGGCGCGCCTCGCGCGGATCGCGATCGGCGTCGCCGGCGCCTGCGCGGTGATGCTCGCGTGGTCGATGCTGGGAGCGCGGACCAAGCGCGGCCGCCGGCGCTGACGGGGCCTTACCACTCCCCGCCGCGTCGGAGATGCTTGGCCATCGCGGCGGCCTGGCGGGCGCGCTCCTCTTCGCCGCCGACGGTGCGGGCGCGCTCGGCGTAGATCTCGAGATAATAGGCGGCGCGGTCGGTCTCGCCGGCAAGGCGCAGCGACTCGCCCATCACGCGGTAGGCGGCGACCAGCGACGGGTCGGCGGCGAGCGCGGCGCGGGCGTCGCGCAGCGAGGCGTCGCCGTCGCGCAAACCGAGCGACGCCTCGGCACGCAGGAGCAGCGCGCCGGCCACGCCACCGCGGCCCAGCAGGCGATCGATCTCGACGCGCGCGGCGGCGTACTCGCGCGCGTCGAGCAGCGCGCGCGTCTTGCCGACGGCGGCGGCGATCGTGCCGTCTCCCTCGGCGCCCAGGCGCGCGCGCGCTTGGTCGAGGTTCCGGCGCGCGGCGCCGTGCGCGGTATCGCGCTCGAGCGCGCCCTCCCACGCGCGTACGGCGTCCTCGAGCTTGCCGAGCGCGGCGGCGCAGACGCCGGCGCGGTAGAGCGCCTCGGCGTTTTGCGTGTCGGAGAAGGCGGCTTCCTCGTAGAGCGCCCTGGCCTCGGCATACCGGCGCCCTTGGAACTCGGCGTCACCCCGCGCGATCAGCGCGGCGGCGCGCGCCTCGTCGCGCGGCGCATCGTCGGCCTCGGACGCGGCGGCTTGCGCACCCGACGCCGGCTTCGCGGGCGACACCACGCCCGGCGGCGTCCCCTCGGGCGCGGGTCCCTGCTTTCGGGCGAGAGCCTCCGTCTTCTTCGCTTCCTTGGCCGCCTTGGCCGCGGCGCGGCGCGCCTCACGCGCTTGTGCGAGGCGCGCGAGCCGCTCCTTTCGCGTCTCGCGCTTGGGCTTGGCCTTCGGCAGCGAGCCGAGCGCATCGATCGCGTCGCCCGTCGACACCGACGGGACGGGGGCAGCCGGCAGATCGAGGCCCGTGGCCGGAGGCGGCGTCGAAGACCGTGAGGCCGCGGCCGAGCGCTGGCCGCGCGACGTCTTTCCCTTGCGCTTGGGGAGCGGCTTGATGTCGGCGAGCGTCCCGCCCGCGCCCAGCGGCAGCACGACCGCCGAGCTGGAAGGCGACGGCTCGCCCAGCTCCGCGAGCGCCGCGCGCGCCTTCTCGATGCGGTCGCCGCGATCCGTGCGCCGCTCGAGCTCGAGGTAGCGGCGGTAGGCCGCTATGGCCGTCGGCTTCTCGCCGCGCATGCGCGAAGCCTCGCCCAGCCCGAACTGCCCGTCGGGATCGACGGGGCGCTTCTGTACGTACCGCTTGTAGGCCGGCAGCGCCTGGTCGAGATTTCCCTGCGCGGCGAGCGCCTCGGCGAGCGCGAACCACGCGAAGGCGGCGTCGGGCGCGTCGCGAAGCGCCGCTCGCGCGGCGACCTCGGCGTCGCCATGCCGTCCGGCACGGTGCAGGCAGCGCAGCAGCGCCTCGTGCGCGCGCGCGTCGGTCGGGTCCTTGGCGAGCGCGGCGCGATGCTTGGTCTCGGCGGTCGCGCAGTCCTCCGCGGGCGGAAGCGGCGGAGGGAGTGCCGTCCGCGTGGTGGCGACGGCCGGGAGGGTCGCGGCCGCGATGGTCTCGGGCGCGAGCTTGGCCGCTTCGCGCGCCGGGCCCGCGGAAGCGGGCGTCGCGGCGGCGCCCGCCTGCGGCTTGGTGAAGTCGACGACACGCTCGGCCTTGGCTTCCTTCTCGGCCTTCGCCAACCTCGCCGCCTCGGCCTTGGCCGCCTGGGCGGCTGCCGCCTTCTCGGCCTTCGCTGCCTTGGCCGCGGCCGCCTTCTCCTCGCGCTCGGCCTTCGCAACGGCGGCCTTCTCCTCGCGTTCGCGTTTCTCGCGCGCGCGTCGCTCCGCTTTCGACTCCGGCTTGGACGCGAGGTCCGGCAGCTCGCGTATCAGCGCGACGGCGACTGGCGCGACCACGGTGGACGGCGGCGGAGCCGCGCCCGGCTCGAGCTCCGCCAGCGCGAGGCGCGCCACCTCCACGCGATCGGCGGCGGCGGCGCGCCGCTCGAGCTCGAGGTAGCGGCGGTACGCGGCGGCCGCCGCGGGCTTGGCGCCGCGCGCGCGCTCGGCCTGGGCGACGCCGAACGTCGCGTCGGGATCCGTCGGCCGCTTCTGCAGGTAGCGACGGTACGCCGGCACGGCCTCGGCGGGGCGGCCCAACGCGCGCAGCGCCTCGCCCAGCGCGAACCAGGCGATCGCGAGATCGGGCGCGTCGCGCAGCGCCACGCGCGCGGCGAGCTCGACGCTTGCGTACTGGCCCTCGCGCTGCAGGCACGCCAAGAGCCCATCGTGCGCGCGCGCGTCGGTCGGATCCTTCGCCAACGCGGCGCGATGCCGCGGGACCTCGGCCTTGCAGTCGGCGCCGGTCGGCGCGGCGGGAGGCTTGGGGGCCACGGCGACCATGGGAGCCGGCGTCGGCGCAACCACGGGCGCCGCGGCCGGAGCCTCGGGCCTCCTGCTGGCGGACAGCTTTGCGATCTGCTCCTCGGCGCGCTGCCGCGCCGCCTGCGCGTCAGGGCGCTCCTCGAGCTCGACGTAAAAGCCGTAGCTCGCGAGCGCGTCGAGCGCTTCGCCTTGCGCGCGCAGCGTCTCGGCCAGGCCGAGGTAGCCGTCGGGCCGCGCCGCCCTGCCGGCCACGTACTTGCGATACGCGCTCTCGGCCTCGGCGATCTTGCCCTGCATGCGCAGCGCCTCGCCCAGGAAGAACCACGCGCGGAGGAGCTCGGGCGCGTCGCGCAACGCCGCGCGCGCCGCGGCCTCCTGCTGCGACCATTGTCCGAGCTGGTGCAGGCAGGCGAGCAGCGCCTCGTGCGCCGGGGCGCCGGTCGGATGGCGCGTGAGCGCCTGGCGCTGCTGCGGCACGATGGTGTCGCATCCCTCGGGAGCGGGAACCAGCGGAACCGGCCACGGCGCCTCGGCGCTGGGGCTGGGCTTCGCCACGAGAATCGCATCGGGGCTCGGCGTCGGGCTCGGGCTCGCGCTCGGCTTGGGCTTGGCGACCAGGATCGCGTTCGCGTCCGGGATCGGCGCCGTCGCCGGCGCCTTGGCGGCCGCGACCGGTTGCCGGGCCGCGAGCTTTTCGAACTCGGCGCCCGCCTCGGCGTCGTCGGGCTTCTCACGCAGATAGCGCCGATACGCCAGCTCGCCCTCCGCCGCGCGCCCCGCCTGCACGAGCGCCCGCGCGAGCAGCAGCCAGCCGCGCAGAAACGTCGGCTCGTCGCGCACCGCGCTGCGCAGCGTCTCGGCCGCCTGCGTGTGCCGCCCGAGCGCCGTCTGGCAGGCCGCGAGCGCCTCGGCGGCGCCCGTGCGCGACGGATCGAGCTCGAGCGCGCGCTGGTAGAGCGGCGTCGCCGCCTCGCAGCGGCCGGCCTTGGCTTCGGCGTCGGCGAGCGCCAGCAGCGACGGCGCGTCCTCGCCTTTTTTCAGCGTGCCCTCGAGCTCGGCTATTTCGCGCCGCGCTTTCTCGACCCACTTCTTCTCGGTCGAGCGCGTCTCCAGCGTGACGTAACGCTTGAACGTCGCCACCGCCCCCGCCGCGTCGCCGAGCGCCTTCAGCGTGTGGCCGAGGCCGTAGTACGGGTCCGGATCGCCGGGCCTGAGCCGGAGATACGTCTGGTAGGCGGCCTTCGCCTTCTCGTGGAGCTGCTGCTTGCGGAAGGCGTAGGCCAGGTTGTACCAGCCGCCCGCGTAGTCGGGATGGCGCGCGACCACCGGCTCGAGCCGCGCCGTCAGATCGCCCAGCCGATCCTCGGAGATCAGCGCCGTCGCCAGCCCATCGTAGGCCGGTAGGTGCTCGGCGTCGGCCGCGAGCGCCTGCTGGTAGAGCGCCAGCGCGCGCGCGTTGTCACCGACGGCGGCCGCGTCGTCGGCCTTGCGCGTGAGCGCCTCGGCGTCATCGGCGGCGCGCGCCGATGACGCGGCCAGCAGCACGGCGGCGGCGGTGAAGCGACGCACGGCGGATGAGCGTAGCACGGCGCTTCCGTCGCTGCGCAGCGCGTGAAGACTAAAGCCGGCGGTCGATGATCGTCGCCGTCGCCTGCCCGAAGCCGATGCACATCGTCGACAAGCCGTAGCGCACGTCGCGGCGCTCCATCTCGTGAAGCAGCGTCGTCAGCAGGCGCACGCCCGAGCAGCCGAGCGGATGGCCGAGCGCAATCGCGCCGCCGCTGACGTTGACGTTGCGGAAGTCGGTCTCGAGGTCCTTGGCCCAGGCCAGCGGCACCGACGCGAAGGCTTCGTTGATCTCGATGAGATCGATCTCCTTGAGGCGCAGCTTGGCCTTGGCGAGCACCTTCTTGCTGGCCGGGATCGGCCCGGAGAGCATGAGCACGGGGTCGACGCCGGCGAGCGCCGTGGCGACGACGCGCGCGCGCGGCTTGAGACCTCGATGCTCCGCCCACTCGCGCGACGCCAGCAGGATCGCCGCCGAGCCGTCGGAGATCTGGCTCGAGGTCGCCGCGGTCACCACGCCGTCGGGTTTCACCACGCCCGCGAGCGTCGCCATCTTCTCGAGGTTGGCGTCGGGGCGCACGCCCTCGTCGGTGTCGAACACGCGCTTGCCGCCGCCGTCGACGGGAACTTCGATCGGCGAAATCTCGCGCTTGAAGTGGCCCTGCTCGATCGCCGCCGCCGCGCGCTTGTGGCTCTGCAGCGACAGCTCCTCGCACTCGCGGCGCGAGATGCCCCAGCGCTCCGCGACCATCTCGGCCGACATGAGCTGCGGCACG
>JBBTFH010000188.1:1276-12515 GCA_038041915.1 Myxococcota bacterium | reverse complement strand
ACGATCTGGAAGCGCGACGTCAGGGCCTCGGACGGGGGGAAGAAGGTGTTGGGGCCCATGGTGCCGTCCAGGCCCATCGGCACGCGCGTCATCGCCTCGACGCCGCCGGCGAGCACGACCTCGTGCTGGCCGCTCCAGATCGCCATGGCCGCGAAGTTGAAGGCTTGCTGGCTCGATCCGCACTGGCGGTTGATCGACGTGCCGGTCACCTCGACGGGAAATCCCGCCATGAGCGCCGCCGTGCGCGCGATGTTGTAGCCCTGCTCGCCTATTTGCGTGACGCAGCCGGCGATCACGTCCTCGACGTCGGCGGGCGCCACGCCCGCGCGCTCGACCGCGGCGCGCAGCGAGTGCGCGAGCAGATCGTCGGCGCGCACGTCCTTGAGCGAACCCTTCTTCTTGCCGAGGGGCGTGCGAACAGCGGCGAGGATGACCGGCTCCGACATGGGGACCTCCTTGTGCGTGATTCGAACCCCTACCATATACTCGAACCATCGATCACGTCCCCGAAGAGATGGCGGCCGGAGAGGTCCAGACGCCGCGCCGCCGCCCCCGGCTGGCGTGGCCGGGTCGGTTCACGCTGACGTTCTTGCCCTATCTCGCCCTTCTGATCGTGCTCGCGGCCAAGCTCGTGCTCGATCATCCGCTCGTCTACTACGCCGCCGGCTTCCTCGTGCTCGCCTTCGGCACGTGGCGCGGGCTCGAGCGCGTGCGGCGCGATCAGCGCGCGCGTACGCCCGGCGCTCCCGACGGCGCGGCGCTGCTGCTCGGCGGCGTGGGCCTCTGGCGCGACCTCGGGCTCGCGTGGATCGATGGCGACGGGCTGCGCTTCGCGACCCACCGCGCCGAGTTGCTCCTTACGCGGCGTGACGTCACGCGCGTGCGCTGGCGCCCGCTGCTGCGCGAGCTCGAGATCGACGCGGTCGATCGCACCGGAGGGCGCGGCGGCGTGCGCCGCTTCCGCTTCGGCGGCCTCGCGACGACCTTCACCGAACTGCCGCGCTTCCACCGCGCCGTGCAGGCGTGGCTGGCCGGCGCCCGGGCGCGCTGACGCGGCTACCTGGCCTTGAGGGCCGGGTCCTGCGCGCTCTCGAGCGTCTCTTCGAGGAACGACCGGCGCAGGCGCAGCAGGCGGTCGAACTTGACCTTCTCGCGGGCGGTCGTGAAGAACGAGCCGGGCTTGCGCAGCTCGCCGTCGATCACGAGGCCCTGGAAGTCGAAGAACTTCTCGCCGCCGGGCGTGCCTTTCGTCTTCTGCCCCGTCGCCTGCGCGAAGATCGGCGATGCGAGCAGGGTCACCAGCGCGAATGCGACGATCTGGGTCCGGGTCTTGGTCTTCATGGCGTTGACTCCTTCTTTTCGGGTGCAGGCACAAGTGCAGGCGCGGGTGCGGGTGCGGGCGCGGGCGCCGGCGCGGGCACCACCGCGGGCGGTGGCGAAGGCGCCGCTTCCGGCGCCGGGGCGGGCGGCGGCGCCGGGGCGGGCGCCGGCAGCAGCGCCTCGACCCGTCCTATCGTCACCTTGAGCTTCTCGTTGTCGGGTTCGAGCGCGGCAAGGCGCCGGTAGTACTCGAGCGCCTTGGCGTTGTCCTCGAGCGCCTGGTAGGTGCGCCCGAGCTCGTAGAGCGCGCGCGGATCGTCGGGGAGCAGCGCGAGCGCGGCCTCGTAGTCCTCGGCGGCGCCCTTCCGATCCTTCTGGCCAAAACGCGCCCGACCGCGTCCGAGCAGCGCCTCGGCGTTTTTGGGCTCGGCGGCGAGCACGGCCTCGAAATGCTCGCGTGCGCCGCCGAAGTCGAGGTTGTCGAGGAAGATCGCGCCCAGGTTGAGCCGCGCTGCCGCGAGTTTGGGGTCGAGTGACAGCGCCCGCGCGAAGTCCGCCGCGGCCGCGCCGATGCTGCCGCTGCCGATCTCGGCAAGGCCGCGGTTGGAAAAAAGCTCGGCGCGCGTCTCGTCGATGCCGATGCCCTTGTTGAACACCAGCACCGCCGACGGATAGTTCTTGCGCTCGTAGAGCACGAGGCCGAGCTGGTTCCACGCCGTCGCGTCGCGCAAGTCGCGCGCCAGCGCCTCGACGACCAATTCCATCGTCTTTTCCGCGTTTCCCTGCTGGCGCGCGATCGACGCCATGCCGACAATAGGCCGGCCGTCTTCGGGCTTGACCTCACGCGCCTTCTCGTAGAAGCGCCACGCCAACTCGCGGCTGCCGTTTCGCCGCTCGAGGTCGCCCAGGCCCACCAGCGCCTCGAGGTCGTTCGGATCCTTGGCGAGATTTTCGCGCAGTTGCTCCTCGGGCGTGAGCACGCGCGGTGGCGGCGGCGGCGGCGCGGGCGGCGCCACGGGCTTGGGCGGCGGCGCCGAGGCGCAGCCGGCGACGAGCGCGACGAGCGCGATGCGGATGATCACCCTCATTCCGCCTCGTGCACGGCCATCACGGTCGGCCGATCGCTGGTGGGATACGCGTCCGGGCGGTACTTGGCGAGGTGCTGCCCGGAGAGCGCCGTCCACTTGTTGTAGATACGCTGCTTGTGCGCGAGGTCGACCGCGCGCTGGAACTTCTCGATCGCCTGCTCCTCGATGGGCAGCGCGTTTTCCTGGAGGATCGCCCGGTAGACCTCCTCCTCGTCGGGCGTGAGCCCGGGCGGGATGGGCGCTTCGATCAGCGACTCGGCGAAGCGCTGGAAGCTCGACCCGATCTTGTAGAGCGCCGCCGCCGACCAGAGCGGATCCTGGTACTGCACGACTTCGACGTAGCCCTTCACGGCGAGCTCCATCTTCGCCTTCTTCGCCAGCACCGCCTGCTTGATCTTCGTCTCCGGCACGTTCAGCGTGACGGCCTCGAACTCGGCGTAGATCGCCTCGGCCTGGAGGAAGCGCGCCTCGGCCGCGTGCGCGGCCGCCGGCGTGGCGGGCGCCTGCTTCTTCTCCTTGAAGAGCGCGATCACCTGATCGAGCCGCCCGGCGCGCAGGTGCGCCTCGAGCGTGCGCACGAGCTCCAACTCGGGCCAGCGCTTGAGGTACTCGTCGTAGTGCGCGGTCGCCTCCTTCTTGCGGCCCTGCCGCTCCAGCAGCGGACCTACCGCGAAGAAGACCTCGTGCGCGTCTTTGGCCGCCGCGTTCATCTCGACATAGCGGCGGCGCGCGGCGATCGCGGCGTCGAAGCGGCCGAGCGCCTCGTGTAGTAGCGCCGCGTTGTAGAGCGCGTCGGCGGTGCGCTCGACCTTCGGCAAGCTGGCCACCGCCTCGTACTCCTTGGCGGCCTTGGGAAAGTCGGCGCGCGCCTCGGCCATCGAGCCGAGCACGAACGTGGCCTTGGCCGCCCACTCGCCCTTCGGGAAGTCGCGCCGCGTCCGGTCGTAGAGTTCCTCGGCCTTCTTGCGATCACCGGCGCGCTCGTAGAGCGCCGCGGCGTTGAAGAGGTTGCGATCGGTGCTCTCGGACTTGGGAAACTCCTCGACCACGGCCATCGTCGCCTCGGCCGCTTCGGCGTGCCGCCCCTCCTTCTCGAGGATCTCGACGGCGTTGACCGACGCGCGCGCGACCACGTCCTTGAGCTCGACCTGCGACTTGTGCTCGAAGTTCTTGTGCTGCAGCAGGTAGCGCGCCCACTTGACCATGTTCGGCCAGTCGCGCCGCCGGTTGTAGCAGTCGAGTGCGAGCGTGCCGGCGAACGCGGCGTACTTGTGCGTCGGCGCGAGCTCGATGATCTTGGTGAAGCGCGCCGCCGCGAGCTCGAGCTCGCCGTGCAGGTAGTAGGTCTTGGCGGCCTTGAACAGCACCGCCGGCGCGTCGGTCGACTGCGGGAAGCGCGTGGCGAAGTCGTCGGAGGCGGCGACGAACTCGACCTCGATGGGCGCGAGCATGGTCTGGGCTATTTCTTCTTTCTCGTCGATGATCTTGGCCTCGGGATCGAGCCCCTTTTCCTTCATCGCCTCGGCGAAGCCGAACAGCGTCTTGTACGCCGCGTCCTCGTAGAACTCGGATGGGCCGGCGCGCACGACCTCGCGGTACTGCCGAGCCGCGAGCTCGTACTGGATGCCTTTGAGCAGCGTCTCGCCGTAGAAGAAGCGCACGCGCAGCGCACGCTTGGACTTGGGGAAGCGTTTCAGGAAGTCGGCGTACTTCTCGGCGGCCTCGCGATACTTCGCCTCGTCCTTGAGCCGCTGCGCCTCCTCGTGCTTGCGGATGGCGAGGTACTCGAGCGACTCCTCGAGCAGGAGCTGCGCCTCGGCGCGCGCCTCGACCGCGCCGGCGTTGGCGCCGTCCCACGGCGAGCCCAGCTCGTAGAAGGCGGCCAGCTCGGCGAGCTCGACGTCGAGACGCCCGAGGTTGCCGGTGCGCTTGAGCACCTCGACGCGGAAGCCGTGCACCTTGGGCAGGTCGGGCAGCGTCGGCGCGTCGGCCTGCAGGAGCGCGATGACCTGCAGCGTCTCCTCGATCTTGTCCTGCGCGTCGTAGTAGCGCGCGAGGCGCAACATGAACTCGCGGCCGCGCGCCTTGTCGAGCACCTTCGGGTAGTAGGCGTGCGCGCGCCTGACCCCGTCGGGCAGCTCGGCGAACACGCCGATCAGATCGGAGAGCGCCTGATCGCGCAGGTTGATGCGCCCGTGCGTGCCGCCGATGTCGACGATCTGCTGCAGGATCTGGGCGGCGTCGACGTAGGCCGCCTCGTTGACGTAGGTCCACGCCAGCTTGTAGCGGGCGTAGCCGGCGAGTCCGTGCCTGGGGAACTTGTCGGTGACGGACTTGTAGTTCTCGCGTGACGGGACGAGCTTGCCGAGCTCGAACCAGATCTCGCCCATCGCGAGGTAGGCGTCGGGCGCGAGCGTCGAGGCCGCGCTTTCGCGCACGAGCTCGGCGAAGGCGTCGAGCGCGTCCATGTGGTTCGACATGCCCTCGAGCGCGTAGGCGAGGCGGAAGCGCACTTCGTCGATCTTGTCGTACTGCGGGTTCTCGGTGCGGATCTGCTGGTAGGTCGCGATCGGAGCGGTGTAGTCGGGCGCCGGCTCCGCCGGCTTCTCGCCGCGATCGAGCGCGTCCTCGTAGGCCTTGCGCGCCGACAGCTCCTGGTACTTGGCCTCCTCCCACTCGAGCTCCGCACGCTGGAAGAGGCGGTCGTAGCGGCCCGCGTAACGCGGGTTGCCGGCGATCATCTCGTCGATGAGCCGGATCATCTCGAGCCGCTTGCCCGACATTTCGCGCTCTTTGGCCTCGATCTTGCGCGCGCGCGTCTCGCGCGTGAGCTCGGCCTTGGCCGGCCCGAGCCTCGTAGCCGCCGCCTTCTGCTTCTCCGCCTTCACCGCCTTCTGCGTGTCGATGGTGCGGAGCTCGACCTTGCGCAGATCCTGCGCCAGCGCCGGCGCGGCCATCAGCAGGGCGAGCAGCGTGCGGGTGCGCGTCGTCATGGGAAATCCCTACTGCCCGCAGCTCTCGCTCAGGCCGCTGCGGTAGGCGTCGAGCTCGTCTTCCCAGTATTCGCCTTCGAAGGGCCAGGGCTGATCGTTCTTCGCGACCGCGGGCGTGACGGACTCTCGAGCCGGCCGCTTGGCCTCGCCCGCCTCGTCCTTGCCCTGCGCGAGCCGCATCGTCTCGTCGAGCAGGCGCTCCTTCTCGGCCAACTCGACCTCGAAGAGCACCTCGGCGGTGCGCAACTGCATCTCCTGCACCTGGCCGAGCAGATCGCGCAGCGCGCGGCGCGCGGAGAGGCCGGCGAGCTCGAGGAGCAATGCTCGGCGCTCCTTGTACGCGGGCGCGAGCTCCTCGACGAGCTCGGCGCGACCGGCCTTCCTGAGCAGCGCCTGCTCGGCCTCGACGCGCCGCACGGTCTCGCGAAGCGCGACGTACTCGAGATCGCGGTCGAGCGCCCAGTGCACCTGCGCCGGCAGCGTCTCCTTCTCGAGCGCGCGGTAGTACGCGTCGATCGAATCGCGCGGGCGCAGGAACTTGCGCAACTGCTCGCGAACAGGGTCGAGCCGCGTGCGCGCCT
The DNA here is from genome assembly GCA_038041915.1 of Myxococcota bacterium. GTDB lineage: Bacteria > Myxococcota_A > Polyangia > JBBTFH01 > JBBTFH01 > JBBTFH01. The sequence continues at coordinate 6,533 of JBBTFH010000188.1, read as the reverse complement.
CGGCGGCGACGGCACGCGCCTCCTTGAAGCGGCAGAGGTTCACGTACACGGTCGCTTCGAGCACGCGCAGATCGGGCAGGAACGCGTCGCTGTAGAACGGCGAGTCGAGCGCGTGCACGAGGCCTATCGCCCGCGACCAATCCTGCTTCATGAAGCTGGTCCAGAGCAGCTCGTAGCGCGCCTGCGCCGCGCGCGGCGATCGCCTCCCGACCTTGCCGTAGTAGAAGGTCGCGCCGCCCCAGGCCTCGTTTTCGTGGGCGATGCGCGCGAGCGCCATGTACGCCAGGTCGCGCAGATCGTCCGAACGGGCGGCACGCGCCGACTCCTCGAAGCGCGCGACCGCCGTCTTGAAGGCGCTGTCGCCGACGTCGAGGATGCCCAGGTGGTAGCGCGCGGCGGCGTAGCGACCGCTGGCGGGCGACACCCGGTCGAAGGAGGCGCGCGCGCGCTCGCGGTCGGCGAAGCGCACGTAGAACTGCCCGAGGAAGAAGGCGTGCTCGTCGCGCACGTCCAGCGGCAGGGGCCCCACGTCGAAGGTCGCCAGCAGCTCGAAGATCGGGTGGTCGTAGACGATGCGCGCGGTCGCCTCGCCCAGGCGCAGCAGCGCCGGGCCGAAGCGGCGCGTCACCGGGCCGCGACGCAGCACCTCGACGAAGTGCGGGATCGATCCGACCTCGAAGCCGCCGCGAAAGAGTGACTCGCCCAGCCCGTACTCGCCCTCGACGTAGCGGAAGGAGTTGGGCGGCACGAGCCCGCCGCGGAGGAACTTGCGGAAGCGCACCGCCGCGTCGGCGTGATCGCCACGATCGAGCTTCTCGAAGGCCTCGCGAAGCGCGCGATCGATCTCGGACTTGCGCGCCTCAGCCTGCAGCTCGGCCTGCTTGGCGGTGAGCGCCATCTCGGCCGCCTCGGCGCGGAGCCGCGCCGCCTCCTTGCGCAGCCGCTCGGCCTCGACGCGCCGCACCTCGCTCGCGCGTCGCGCCTCCTCGGCCTTGCGCGCCTCCTCCTCGCGACGAAACTCCTCGGCCGCGCGTCGGGCCTGGTCCTGCGGCCCGGCGGGCTTCGCCGCTCCGGCGGCGGCGCCTCCGGCCGGCGCCTTGATGATCGGGCCTCCGGTCATCTCACGGATCGCGTCGTCGCCGATGCCCGCGCCGCGCAGCTCCGCGAGCTCGGCGGGGGTGAACTTGAACTTCTCGCCGCTCAGCCGGGTCGTCTCGACGATGATGCTCGGCGAAAGGCCCGCGCGCGCCATCTCCAGGATGTCGTCCTTGGTGAGCGCGTGCGCGGAGGCGGGCGCGAGCACGACGCTCGCGGCCATCGCGACGGCCGCACACCGGAAAAATCGCTTCATTGGCCGCCGAACAGCGCCGCGATGCCGACGGACAGCTCGCTCGGCGTCGACAGCCCGCCGTCGTCGCTGTCCTGCGTGTCGGGCCGCATGTAGAGGACCTGGCGGTACTCGACGCGCAGGCTCAGGCGGCGCGTGAAGTAGGCGCGCAGGCCGGCGCCGAGCACGGCCTCGGGCACGATCTTGGCCGCGTCCTTGTTCGCGTCGTCGGGGTCGACGACCGTGCGCAGCGCGCCGGCGCCGGCGAGCAGGTAGCCGTCGAAATGGATCACACGCCGCTGGCCGGCGGCGAGCTTTCCGTAGAGCGGACTCCACAGCGTCGCGACGTCGGCGCGCAACTGCTGCTTGTCGCGTGCGCGCGCGCGAAGATCCGAGTCCTGCTCCTCGAGGAAGCTTTGCAGCCCCGAGTCAATCGCGAACATGTAGCCGACCTGGAGCTCGGCCTCCCAGCGCTCGGTGAAGTGGCGGCCGAGCCGCAGCCCGACGGGCACGTAGTTGATGAACGCATCGTTGGGAACGAAGCCTGAGTAGACGCCCAGCTCCCACCGCCCCGCCTTGGGGAAGAGGCGCTTTTGCACGACGCGCACGTCGCGCCTGCGCCCCACGTCGCCGTCGTCGGCGCGTGCGTCTGCTGGAACCGAGGCCGCGCAAAGGGCGACCGCCACCGCCAGAATAGAGGCTCGTTTCATTTCTCTTCCACTTCCTTCTTCTCCACTTGCTCTTCCGCTTTCTCTTCCGCGCCTTGCACGCGGAAGGTCAGGCCGGCGTTCTCGATCGGCGCGGCGCCCTCGACGGAAAAGCTTGCCCGCGCGGTGATCTCGTAGACGCCGGCGCCCGGGTCGGCGCCCAGCGTGACCGGCACGCGCCAGCGACCGCGGAGCGCCATGCGCACGCGGCGCGCGGTCTCGTCGTAGCTGCTCGGCGAGGCGACGACCTGAAGGCTGCCACCGGTCGAGCAGGCCTTGGCCCGCAGGTTCTCCTCGTCGGCGCCGTCGATCGTGTCGAGCGCGACGACGTGGACGGGGAAGTTGCTGTTGAGACTTTCCGGCACCCCCGACGACGTGCGCCCGTTGGTCGTCACGAGCATGATCGCGCAGGTGTCCCCGCCCCGGCATTTCTCGGCGAGAGCCTCGGCGGCGGCGACGAGCCCATCCCAGATCGGACCGTCACCCGACGCGGTTCCCCGGAGGGCTTCGAGCCGGTCCGCCGCGACCGACGGCTTGCGGGTCCATCCACCCTGGGCGTTGACCTCTTCCCCGCCCAGCTCCCAGACGCGGACCTCATCGTCCGCCGAGAATGGGCACGCCGACGTCCCGCCATCGGCGCACAGCACGCCGTAGGCGAGATCCTGCGCGGCCGTGATGCGCGCTCCGTCGGGATCGGCGTTGCCGCCGTTGTCCTCGGCGCCGTTGTCGACGAGGATCGCGAGGTGCAGCGGGGAGCCGGCGCCCGCCCGGTCGCCGCAGCGCCCGCCCGCGTCGCAGTAGCTCACGGCGCCTCCCCGCAGGCCGAGCGCGGCGGCTTTTTCGAAGTCGTCGCCCGCCGCGCGCATCTCCCCTTCCGCCAACTCGACCTCGGCGACGCACTCGTCGGGGTCCCCGATGGAGCTCCCGACGACGGTGCAGTGGTCCTGCGCGCCGCGGCGCACGCGGGTGCCCTGTTCGACCAGCTGATCGCGGTCCGAGACCAGGAGGAGATCGAGGTTCTGCGCCATCGGGGAGTCGGCGGGGCAGGCCGAGAGCGGCAGAACCTCGCTCATGGCCTGTGGGTTCACGTTGATCTTCTCGTTGAACTCACAGGACGCGACGGCGACGACGATCGCCCATCGTGCGATTGGATTCACGGGTGAGGGCTCTTATATAGTAGAAGCTTACCGGTGAAAAGGTACGTCCACGTGCACTCGACGCTCACCCGCGCGCTTCTTCTTCTGACCGTTGCCACCGCCGGCTCGTGCTCGTGCCATCCATCGGTGGGCACGGCGCCCGACCTGCTCGTCTGCCTCGAAAGCTGCCCTTCGTCGGTCGGGAGCGGCATCGAGTTTTCCGACGCCGTGCTGAAGCGAACGTCGAGCAAGACGATTGCCATCGGCAACGGCGGCAACGCCAGGCTCGCCGTGTCCGGGATCCGGATCGAGGCGCCCGAGGGCCAGAGCGCCGCCGAGTTCGCGCTCGCGCCGTCCGACGATGGCGGCTGCTCCACGACCGACGCGTTCCGCCTCGCCCCCGGCGGCGAGTGCGGCCTTTCGCTGAGCTACACGCCGGTCAACTGCGGGTCCGACGAGGTGACGCTCGTCGTCCGCTCGAATGATCCCGACGCGAGTGAGCGGCGCGTCCGCGTCTTCACGCAGCCCATAGGCCCGCGCTTCGTCATCAGCCCGGACCCGATCGACTTTGGCCTGGTCGAGAACCGCGCCGGCCCGGTGACCGCGACCATCTGCAACGACGGGAGCGAGCCGGGAACCGTCACGGACGTGACCACCGAGGGCGTCGAGTTCTCGCTCGTCTGGGATGGCAACGACATCGAGCGCGCTCCCGGGGACTGCTTCACGGTCGACGTCGTCTATGCGATGGACGAGGCCGAGGGCGGGCTCGGCGCGCTGGTCGCGACCGCCTTGCAGAGCTGCGAGTCGACGGTCATCCCCGACGGCCGCGCCGAGCTCTACGGCCCGCCCGTCGCCAACTGCGGCGGCGATCAGGAGGTCGCTCCGTTCGATCTGGTCGAGCTCAACGGCGGCGGCAGCCACTCGCCCGGCGGCGACATCAACACCTGGCGCTGGGAGATCACGAGCTACCCGGAGGGCGGCGGCAGCGCCTTGCAGTTCAACCAGGGAGAGGACGTCGTCGTCGAGGGTCCCGAGGGCGAGCTCATCTGTCCCGCCGAACAGGGTCGCGACTCGTCGCGACCGTGCTTCGTCGCCGCGACCCCCGGCGTCTACGTCTTCGCGTTGACGATCGTCGACGAGCGGGCGAGCTGCGCGCTTTCCGACATCGGCGACGCGTGCGACGCCGCCGCGGAGTGCTGCAGCTTCGCGTGCGACGGTGGTGTCTGCGTGGATCCGGCCGCCAAGGGCGCGGGGGTGTGCCGCGCCGGGGGCGGCTGCGCCATCGCGTCGACCAACCCGACGAAGTCGGTGTGCCGCGTGAGCGTGCTTCCCGAGGAGTCGTTCTCCGCGACGCTCAGTTGGGACAGACCGGCGGACCTCGACCTCCACCTGGTCCGCTGCGCCGGCGCGGGCGCCAGCGGCGAGGGGAGGTGGGCGCAGGCGCCCGACGGGATCTACTGGAACCGACCGACGGCCGACTGGTGCGCGCCACGCACCTACAACGACCAGCCGTGCTTCATCAACTCCGACTGCACCAAGGAAGACCCCGACACGGAGTTCGCGTGGTGCACTCCCACGTCGATCTCATCGTGCTTCGATACCGGCGACCCGTGCGCGATCGACGCCGACTGCGGCAAGGGCGTCGAGTGCATCACGACCGAAACGAACGTCTGCACCAACGCGATTGACGATCCGTTCCTGCTCATCGATTCGGATGCGCCCGGACAACCCGAGACGATCGCGACCGAACTGCCTTGCGAAGGCACCTATTCGATCGGCGTCCACTACTTTGGCCCCACGTCCGGCGAACCCGTGACGGCGACCGTCCAAGTCTACGTGCTCGGCGCCGAGCTGCGCGAGCCGGCCACCCCCGACCTGTCCTTCGTCCAGGTTCTCCGTCCGAAGGACTTCTGGTTCGTCGGGCGCGTCCACATGCCCACTGGGCTCGCGGGCTCGTGCGTCAGGCGCGAGGCGATGTGCGACGGCGAGGTGGAAAATCCCGTCGCGGACACGCCGCTATCGTCGCTCCCGTCGCCGTGCGGCCCCGCCTACTGCGGCGGCCCGGCGCCCGGGTGCCCGTAGTTCCG
>JBBTFH010000188.1:0-1176 GCA_038041915.1 Myxococcota bacterium | reverse complement strand
CGCTTCGCTCGCGTCACCCGGACGTCCCTTCGGACGGGGTGAGGCGCCCTCAGCGAAACAGCGAGTCGCGGATCGCGACGAAGCCGGCGCAGTCGAGGTCGCCAGCGACGCGCCGGCCGAGGAACGTCGACGGCTCGTCGGGGTTCTGCGTGATGATCGGATTGAGGCTGCGCACCGCGTCGACGAAGCCCTGGATGCACGGCTCGCCGCCGCGGCTGCAGCCCACCACGGACTGCTCGATCAGCCGCGCGCCTTCGGGCGTGACGACCTTCCCCTCGATCCGATCGCCCGACGGCACCGTGCCGTCGAGCGCGAACGAGGTTCGCAGCGTCACGTAGATCTCGTCTATCGGCACCGGCGTGTTGTGCGCGTACACCGTCGCGCCGCAGTGGCCGTCTCCCTCCTGATCGCAGGCGCACGCCGCGACGCTCGGCGCCGTCCGCGCGCAGGTCGGCGGTTGACCGTCGGTCCCGCCTTCGCAGCAGGTCTCGGGCAGCGGCGCGTCCGGCGTCGCGAGCACCGCGCCCGCGACCGCGGTGATGGGATCGCCTTGGAAGGTCGCGCAGGTCTCGGTCGCCCCGAGGCGCCCGCGCGAGGTCGATGCGCCGATCGACGCGACCAGATCCTCGTGCGGCTCGAAGGTTATCGCCTCGTCGGAGTTCTCGAGCACGACCGCCGGAATCTCGATTTGGCAGATTTGCGCCGTGATGGCGACGGCCTCGCCCTCCTGCGCCATGCCTGCGAGCAGCAGGATCGACGAGGTCGCGGGCGGAATGGGCACGCCTATGGCGGGCGAGTCGACCGCCACGTTGAGCGTGGCCTGCACCGCGAACAGCCCCGTGAGGTCGAGCGGCGCGGGCTCGCACGCCTCCTCGCGCGCCGACTCGTCTGTCGCGACGCCGCTCCCGGCCGCGCCGCCGCCGTCGCACGCGGCGAACCCCGACGCCATGAGGGCAGCGTAGCCAAGGCGCACGCGCCGACGATAGCGGGCCGGCTACACAGTTGCCAACCCTCGCCCCTTCGTCCATCATTCGCGCTTCGAAAGGGGGCCACGATGCGAAAGAGCTATTCACTGGTGTTTTTGTCGATTGCCGTCGGCTGCGCGGGAGAGCCGTGTCCGCCGCCGCAGACGGTCGCGCCGGCGACGGTCACGTGGGACGACGCCGCCGCGCAGGA
>JBBTFH010000187.1:29075-35242 GCA_038041915.1 Myxococcota bacterium | reverse complement strand
GGACGGTTCCCGACGTCACCCAGGACGGGACCTTTCTCCAGTTTCAACCGCATCAGGTCTATAATGACGGTCAGGGCTTCCCGGTGACGAAGGCGACGTCGTGCTCGAGTACTCCGTCCCCGACGGCCGGTTCGACGTCGAGGCTGCGGTCACGGTGAGCCGCGCCGGCGGCGCCTTCACCTGTCGCTTCTTTCCCGACCGCTCCCAGCGCGATATCCTGCGCCTCGTTGACGACACCGAGTCGGCGCGCGCCACGGTGCGCGCGATCGCCGGTGGAGACGGACCCTGACGCCATCACGCATCGCACCGCTGATCGTCCCGCTGATCTTCGCCGCCTCCGCGCGCGCGCAGCAGGAGGTCGCGGATGTCGTCTGCACCGACCAGGCGCCGTGCCCACCCGACTTCGAGCTGCAGATGTTCGAGCCCGCGATCGGTGTCGATCGCTTCCTCACCGTCGAGGGTCCGGGCGTGCCGCGGCACATGCGCTTCGACGTAGGCGTCTTCGGCGACTACCAGCACAAGCCGCTCTCCATCTTCCTCGAGGAGGACGGCTCGGTCGGCGAGGAACAGCTGGCGCTCGTGGAGCGCCAGGTGGGAGTGCGCGCGGTCGTGGCGCTCGGACTTCTCGACCGCTTCCAGGTCGGTCTCGACGTGCCGGCGACGGTCGACCAGCAGGGCGACTACTTCGATCTGCCGGCGGGAAAGAACGCGTCGTCGTCCGGCATCGGCGATCCGCGCCTGCACCTCAAAGCGCGTGTGCTCGGCAGCGGCGAGGGATTTTCCTTCGCGGTCGCGTCGGTTCTTTCGTATCCCGCCTCGGGCGGCGAGGCCTTCCGCGGCAGCGACAACGTCACGTTCCGCCCGCGCCTGCTCGCCGGCTGGCGCCGCGGCCGCTTCGACGCCGCCGCCAACGCCGGCTGGCTGACGCGCGAGGAGACCCGGGTGCTCTCGAGCAGCGTCGACGATCAGCTCCTCTACGGCGTCGCCGCCGGTTGGGCCGTGCGGCCGACGCTACGCGCCATCGGCGAGGTCTACGGACGCTCGGGCCTGAACCGCAACCTCACCGAGTCGCCGGCCGAGGCCGGCGCGGCCATCGAGTGGGAGCTGGTCCCCGACGTGCGCGTCGAGATCGGAGGCGGCGCGGGCGTGATCCAGGGCCTGGGCGCGCCACCCTTTCGCGTGCTCGCGCAGGTGCACTGGTCGCCCGACCCGAGCGATGCGGATCTCGACGGCGTGCGCGATCGCTTCGACGCGTGTCCGGGCGGGCGCGAGGACCGCGATGGCTTCCACGACGAGGACGGCTGCGAGGATCCCGACGACGACGACGATTTGCTACCCGACGTGCAAGACCGCTGCCGCACCGTCGCCGAGGACAAGGACGGCTTCGAGGACGAGGACGGCTGCCCGGATCCCGACAACGACGGTGACCGCGTGCGGGACCTCGTCGACGAGTGTCCGATGAAGCCCGGGCCGCCCGAGTCCCGCGGCTGCCCGCCGGGCGAGGCGGACAAGGACGAGGACGGCGTGGTCGACGCGGTCGACAAGTGCGTCGACGAAGCCGAGGACCAGGACGAGTTCGAGGACGCGGACGGCTGCCCGGAGCCGGACAACGACGGTGACGGCGTGCCCGACGGTTTTGACGAGTGCCCGAACAAGGCCGAGGACGCCGACGGGAAGAAGGACGAGGACGGCTGTCCCGACCTCGACGACGACGCCGACGGCGTCATCGATAGGTCCGACAAGTGCCCCGCCGAGCAGGAGACGATCAACGGTAACAAGGACGACGACGGCTGCGCCGACCCGGGCGAGCCGAAGGCCATCCTCCAGGGCGCCGATATCCTGCTGGTCGAGTCGATTCGCTTCAAGGGGCGCACGGCGAAGTGGGTCGACGAGGCCGAGACGATCGTCGCGCAAGTCGCGCAGATCATCCGCGCCAACGCCGATCTCAAGCAGGTGCGCATCGAAGCCCACACCGACGACGACGGTGGAGAGAGCGAGAACCTCGTGCTCACGCAAAAGCGCGCCGACGCGCTGCGCCAGCGGATGATCGATCTCGGCGTCGAGCCGGCGCGGCTGACGGCCGTCGGGTACGGCCAGGCCCGCCCGAAAGGCGACAACGCGACCAAGCAGGGCCGGGCGGCCAACCGGCGCGTCGAGATCCATGCGGCGGGCGAGTAGCGCGCGCTGACGTGGCCGTGCTCGCGCGCTTCTGGAGGCAGGAGAACCGCCGCTACCGCGACATGCAGCTCGCGCTGACGCCGCTCACGCTGAACTTCCTCATTCCCTCGCTGACCTACTTCTTCGCGCCCGAGAGTGCGCTCGCGCAGTTCCGCGCGATGGCCGGAATGCTGGGCGGCGGCGACTTCCCGCACGCGGAGCAGAGCGATCTCTGGCGCGTGCTCGCGTCGGCCAACGTCTTCACGCTCGGCGTCATATGCCTGCTCCTGCAGCTCGACGTGCGCCGCTTCGCCGCGGTCATCCCGGTCTTCGCCGTGCTCAAGGGCTTCGCCGCGCTCGGCTTCCTGTGGGTATGGGCGGTCGAGACGCGCTACCCGCTCTTCCTCGCGGCGTTTTTCCTCGATGCCGCGTCGGTGGTGATCGTGGCGTGGTTCGCCGGCCGCGCCGCGCGCTCGCTCGGCGTGACGCCGTCGCCCTCCGACGATCGACTCGTGCCGCGGCTGCGCCGGCCGCGTGTCACGTGACCCTGCTGGCCTTCGAGCGGCGCTGGCTCGCCGCCGTCTTCGAGACGATCCTGCCATCGAGCGCGGACGCGCGGCTCGCCATCGGCGCGGCCGACGTGCCGATGATGCGCTTCGTCGACGATCTGTGGCGCGTCTCGTCGTGGCGGCTGCGCGCCGCGGTCCGCCTCGCGCTGTGGGTCGTCGCACTCTCGCCGATGGTCGCGCTCGGGCGCGCGCGCACGTTCGCGCGCCTCGGCCCCGGCGAGCGTCTCGCCTGCCTGCGCCGCCTCGCGTCGAGCCGCGTCTACCTCGTGCGCGAGCTGCCGATCGTGCTCAAGGGCATCGCCTGCCTCGGCTACTGCGGCCTGCCCGAGGTGCAGAAAAGAATCGGCATCCACGGCGTCGACGCGGAGCCTCCGGCGTGGGCGCGCTGATCCAGACCGCCGACGTGGCGGGGCGACGCGCCGTGGACGACGTCGCTGACGTCGTCATCGTCGGCAGTGGCGCGGCGGGCGCGACGGCCGCGCGCGTGCTCGCCGAGGCGGGCGTCTCCGTCATCGTCATCGAGGAGGGCGCGCCGGCGCTTTCCGAGGCGCTGCGCCGCGACGTGTGGAGCGGCCTGCGGGCGAGGTGGCGCGACGCGGGCGCCCAGGCGGCGCGTGGACGAGCGTTCATTCCGATCCTGCAGGGCGTGTGCGTCGGCGGATCGACCGCCATCAACGGCGCGATCATTCGCCGGATGCCCGAGGCCATCCACGCGCTGTGGCAAACAGAGCACGGCCTGGGCGAGGCGCTGCGCTACGCCGATCTCACGCGCGTCTGGGACGTCATGGATTCCGAGCTTCGCGTCGGCGAGGCGCCCGAGGACGTGCTCGGCCAAAACAACCTGCTGATGCGCGACGGCGCGCGAGCGCTCGGCATCGCGTCGAGCGCGATCCGCCGGAACGTCGACGGCTGCCGCGGCTCGGCGCGCTGCCTCCAGGGCTGTCCGACGAGCCAACGCCAGAGCATGGACGTGACGTACGTGCCGCGCGCGATGGCCGCGGGCGCCCGCGTGTACGCGACGTGCAAGGCCGAGCGCGTGTTCGCCGAGGGTGGACGGGCCGCCGGCGTGCGCGCCCGTTTCGTCGATCGCGCCAGCGGTCGGCGCGGGCCGATTCTCACCGCGCGGGCGCGCCGCGCCGTGATCGTCGCCGCGAGCGCCGTGCAGACGCCGCTCCTGCTGCTCGCGAGCGGGCTGGGCCGCCGCTCCGGCCTGGTCGGGCGGCGCTTCCAGGCCCACCCCGGCACTTCCGTCGTCGGCGTGTTTCACGGCAAGGTCGAGATGTCGTTCGGCGCGACGCAAGGCTGGGAGTCGACGCATTTCTGGAACGACCGCATGAAGTTCGAGACCGTGGCGCTCCCGCCCGAGCTCGCCGCCGTGCGGCTGCCCGGTTTCGGCGCCGAGCTGGTCGGCGCGCTCGCCGGCTACGACCACCTCGCGTGCTGGGGCGTGCAACTGCGGGCACGCGCGCACGGCCGCGTGCGCCCGGCTCTCGGCGGCGGCGCCGCCGTCGCGTACGACCTGACGGACGAGGACGCGCGCACGCTCAAGCGCGGCGTGACGATCCTTGCCGAGATGCTCTTTGCCGCCGGCGCGCGCGAGGTGCTGCCCGGCGTCTTCGGCCTGCCCGAGCGCGTGCGTTCGATGGACGACGTGCGGCGCATCGACGCGCTGCCCGACGATCCGCGCCTCTTCCACTGCATCGCCACGCACCTCTTCGGCACCGCCGTCATGGGACCCGATCCCGCGACCAGCGTCGTCGCCACCGACGGCCAATCGCACGAGCTGCCGGGCCTCTACGTGGCCGACTCTTCGATCTTTCCGACCAACCTCGGCGTCAATCCGCAGCACACCATCGCCGCCGTGGCGTGGCTGATCGCGGAGCGAATCGCGCAGAGCGCGTGAGGGCGCTCGCCCCATCGCTCGCCTGGCCGATTGCTCTGGCCGCCGCCGCGTCGTTCACACTTGGCTGTGACGAGTGCGAGGAGCTGCCGGACACCGGAATCGGCGACCCCGGGAGGCTCTGCGGAGCGCACCAAGCCGAGCTGCCGATTCAGCTCGGCCTGGGCCTGCCGATCGTCGCCGCGCGCGTCGACGGCGAGTCGCGTTACCTCCTCGTCGACACCGGCGCGAGCGCGCCGCTCCTGCTCTCCGCGAAGCTGCTCGGCGAGCCGGACCAGACCTGGACCAAGGTGCAATCCCTCTGCCTCGGCGGCGACATGTGCTTCGAGGATGTGCAGACCTTCGCGCAAGACGGCCCCTTCAGCACCGACCGGCGAGGCGACGTGAACGGGATCGTCGGGATGGCGCTGCTCATGCACCTTCGGGTCGAGATCGATCGGATGGAATCACTCACGCTTCGCTACGGCTTTGCTGTCTGCGACGGCGCCGCGACGCCGCTCGCGCGCGACGAGAGCCACCGGCCGTATGCCGAGGTCGCCGTCGACGGCGCCGCGATCGGCAGCACGCTGCTCGACACCGGCGCCCACCATTGCCTCTTCGACGCGGCCACGCGCGACACGCTCGCTGCCTACGTGCGCGAGGACGAGCAGCCGGCGTCCGGCTGCGGCGTCTCCGGCTGCGCGGAGGGTTACTCGGTCTCGCGCGTGCGGCGCTTCTGCGTGGGGGAGGTCTGCGAGGACGACGTCGAGGTGAAATATCCGGTGTGGAACGCGGTCGGGAGCGCCTTCTTCTCGCGGCGCCACGTGGCGTTCGACTTCGCCGCCGAACGGATGCTCGTCTGCGATTGACCCCGAGCCTACCGCCGGCGTCCGAGCAGGCGCAGCAGCGACAGGAACAGGTTGATGAAGTCGAGGTAGAGGACGAGCGCGCCGCTGATCGCTTCCTTGCGATCCTCGTCGGTGCCCTCGTTGCCGAGCACGTTCATCGCCTGGATCTTTTGCGCGTGGTAGGCGGTGAGGCCGCTGAAGACGAGCACACCGACGCACGCCGAGACCCAAGAAACCACGTCGCTGCGCAGGAAGATGTTGACGACGCCGGCGATGATAAGCCCGAAGAGCCCCATCATCATGAAGCGGCCCATTCCACTCAGATCGCGCCGCGTGACCAGGCCGTAGACGCTCATCGCGGCGAACGTGCCGCCGGCGACGAAGAAGGTGCTGGCGATCGAGCCGGTCGTGTAGATGAGGAAGATCAGCGAGAAGGTCACGCCGTTGAGCGCCGCGTAGAAGAGGAAGACGCCGGCGGCCACGGTCGCGCTGGCGCGCCGCGCGATCGGCGCGAAGGCGAAGACCGCGGCGAGCTCGGCGAGGAGCAGCCCGTAGAACAGCAGCCGGTTGGTCGCGATGGCCATGACCAGGGCCGGCTGCGACGCGACCCAGAGCGCAACGACGCCGGTAAGCGCGAGCCCCCCCGACATCCACGCGCACACGCGCCCCATGAAGCGTCGCTGCTCGGCTTTGACGTCGGAGGGTGCGCCACCC
>JBBTFH010000187.1:13976-28975 GCA_038041915.1 Myxococcota bacterium | reverse complement strand
CACGCGCCCCATGAAGCGTCGCTGCTCGGCTTTGACGTCGGAGGGTGCGCCACCCGGAAGCGCGGCGAAGCGCGGAGCGACGGGGAACTGGTCCATGGCTGTCCTCCCTTTCCGGGTTAGCCGACGTTCGCGGCGTATGCGACGACGACCGAGACGTTGTCGTCGCCGCCTTTTTCGTTGGCGAGATCGACCAGCGCGGCGGGCGCGTCGCGGTACCAGCGCGTCGCGAGCACCTCGCTCATTTCGCGCTCCTCCACCGGGCCCGACAGGCCGTCGCTGCAGAGCAGGAAGCAATCGCCCATGAGCACGGGGAACGTCGTCACGTCGATCTTCACCTCGCGCTCGTAGCCGACCGAGCGGGTAATGACGTGGCGAAACTTGCTCGTGCGCGTCTCCTCGAAGGTGAGGTAGCCGGCCTTGGCCTGCTCCTGCACCCACGAGTGATCCTCGCTGATCTGCCGCAGCTCGCCGTCGCGCGAGAGGTACGCGCGGCTGTCGCCGACGTGCGCGAGGTGGCCGCGCCCGCGGTGCAGGAGCAGCGCCGTCAGGGTCGTGCCCATGCCCTTGAGCGACGGATCGGCCTGTGCGAGATCGTAGATGGCGCGCCCGGCCGCGCGCGCGGCCTCGCGGATGGCGACGGCCGCCGCAGGCTCGCCGCCGTCGGCCACGGACGCCACGGGGGCGTGGTCGAGATCCGCCGCGCGCACCTCGCGCGCGATCACCTCGACGGCGAGGCTGCTCGCGCACGCGCCGCCGACGTGCCCGCCCATGCCGTCGGCGATGGCGACGAGCGATGCGCCCACGTCAAGATTGCCGCAGCCGCTGACGAGCAGGCTGTCCTCGTTGTGCTGCCGTTTGCGGCCGGTGTCGCTCTTTCCCCAGGCGAAGATCGTCACGGGTCAGGCCTCAGGGTACGTCGCGCTCTTGTCGGTGTGCTCGTGGCCGTCGAAGCGCAGGAGCTTGCCCTTGCCCTCGACGCGCGTGAGCAAGTTCACGGGGCGGTGCCAGACGCGCTCGAGGTTGACCAGCGTGTCGCGCGCCCAGTCGACTTTGAGGTCATGCCCTTCGTGCCGGTGCCGCAGCAGGAGCTCGCCGCGGTTCTCGAAGTTCGCCTCCTCGACGTAGACGAACGGGTGGCCGAAGTTGGTGAGTTGGAAGAGCAGCTTCTCTTTCACCTGCTTGAACTCGCGACTCTGTATCTCCCAGCTCGACGCGCGCTCGTTCCAGCCGAAGTTGAAGAGTTTCTGCTCGCGGCAGAAGTCCTCGGTCAAAAACTCGTCGATGAACGTCACGTCGTTGTAGAGCGCGCGCACCTCGAAGATCTTCTTGCGCCCCATCCCCAGGCGCCGGTCCCAGGTCCGACGCGCCTCATAGTCGTCGCACTCCTGCCACTCACGACCGAAACGCCCCTTGTCCCAGCGCTCCTCGATGTGGCGGTAGAGCTCGACCCCGAGCTTGTAGGGATTGAGCTGCTTGGACGATGTCGAGAGCACGCCCGCGTTGGCGTCGGCATAGTCGATCAGCTCGGAGGCCTCGACGAGCCTCGAAGTCATCAGCTTCGAATGGAAGAACGATGCCCATCCTTCGTTCATGATCTTGGTCATCATCTGCGGCGCGTAGTAGTAGGCCTCCTCGCGGACAAGCTCGAGGATGTCGCGCTCCCAGCGCTCGAGCGGCGCATGGTCGATGAGGAACTGCAGGACGTCACGCTCGGGCTGCTCGGGCGTCCTGCCGATCCGCTCGTCCGTCTTCTCGGAGCGCTTGCGCTGCGCCTCGAGGAACTCGGGCGGGTTGACGTACTTGTCCATGTACGCCTTCGCGCGGAGCTTGATCACCTTCGGCTCGGGCGCTGGAGCGTCCTCCTCGCGCGGGGGCGTCTTCCGCACGATGAACGGCGAGAGCGGATCGATCATATTGTCGAGGCTGAGGCACACGTCGACGAAGGTCTCGACCTTTTCGAGGCCGTGGCGATCGATGTGGCGCCGCACGCGCGTGGCGTGGTTGGCCATCGTGTCGATCATCTTCCGGTTGGTCTTCGAGAAGTAATAGTTGTTCTTGAAGAAGTCGACGTGCGCGAGGACGTGCGCCATCACCAGCTTCTGCTCGACCATGGCGTTCGATTCGAGCAGGTACGCGTAGGCCGGGTTGTTGTTGATGACCATCTCGTAGATCTTCTGCAGGCCGTAGCGGTGGCCCTTCGAGAGCTGCTCGAACTCCATGCCGAAGCGCCAGTGCGGGTAGCGCGTCGGGAAGCCGCCGTAGGAGGCGACCTCGTTGAGCTTCTTGTAGTCGAGGACCTCGAAGACGGTCTCGAAGAAGTCGAGGCCCAATTCGCGCGCCGCGCGCTCGACGCGCTGCTGCATCTCCGCGAGGTGCGAAGGGAGGCTGGCGGCGCGGTTCACTTGCCTTTTCCCAGAAACGTCTTGATGGAGTCGACGATCGCCTCCTTGCCCTTGATCTCCGACGTCAGGAGCGCGTCGTCTCCGTCGAAGTTCTCCTGCAGGTCCTTGATGAACTGGCCCGAGCCGTACGGGCTCTCGACCTGGCCGTAGCAGAACAAGTTCACGCTCGGCAGGATCTTTTCGCGCAGAATCTGCACGCAGCTCAGCGTGTCGTCGACCGACCAGTTGTCGCCGTCGGAGAAGTGGAACGGGTAGATGTTCCACTCGCTGGTGGGGTAGTCGGCCTCGATGAGCTTCGCACAGAGCTTGTACGCGCTCGAGATCATCGTGCCTCCGCTCTCGCGCGTGCGGAAGAAGGTGTCGCGGTCGACCTCCTTGGCCGTCGCGTCGTGGATGATGTAGCGCGACTCGAGCCCCTTGTACTGGGAGCGCAGCCACGTATCGATCCAGAAGGACTCGATCCGCACGATCTCTTTCTGCTCGTCGCCCATTGAGCCGGAAACGTCCATGATGTAGACGATCACGGCGTTGGACTGTGGCATCGCCTCGCTCTTCCACGAGCGGTAGCGGCGATCCTCGCGCACGGGAACGATGATCGGGCGCTTCGGATCGTAGATGCCCATCGCGAGCTGCCGGCGCAGCGCCTGCTTGAAGGTGCGCTTGAAGTGGCGCAGCGACTCGGGGCCGGTCTGGCGGATTCCAGTATAGCGATCCTTGCGCGCGACGATGTGCTGCTTGCCCTTGGGCTGGATGCGCGGCAGTTGCAGCTCCTCGCCGAGGATCTGCGCCAGCTCCTCGAGCGACAGCTCGACCTCGAGCAGGTGGTCGCCCGGCCGATCGCCCGCCCTACCCGTGCCCTCGCCCTCCCGCTCCGAGCCGATCGACTCGCCGACCTCGCCATCGCCCTGGCCGACACCGCCGGTGCCCTTGGGACCGAAGCGGAAGCGCGGGATGTCGATCTGCGGCAGCGGGATCGAGACGACGTCCTTGCCCTGTTTTCCCAGCATCTCTCCCTGGGAGATGTACTTGCGCAGGTTCTGGCGGATCTTCCCCCGCACGAGCTCGCGGAAGCGGCGGTGGTCCTGGTCGATATTCTGGCTCATGAGGGCGGGTCGTCACGCACGAGCTCGCGGAAGCGGCGGTGGTCCTGGTCGATGTTCTGGCTCATGAGGGCGGGTCGTCACGCACGCGCTCGCGGAAACGGCGGTGGTCCTGGTCGATGTTCTGGCTCATGAGGGCGGCGTCCCGTCGGACGGGGATGAGGCACCACGTCCCGTCGGACGGGGTGAGGCACCACGTCCCGTCGGACGGGGTGAGGCACCCTCGTCGAACCCAAGCCGATCGGTGAGGCGCGCGCGCGCGCGCTGCAGCGGGATGCACGACAGAATCGCGAGCGCGGCCACGCCGAGCAGCGCAAACCAGGGCAGCGTCGCGGCCGGCCCGCGGCGGTGGAAGGAGGTCATCAGCACGCCGCCGATGCCAACCATCACCGACAGCGCGCCGACGATCGCCGCCGCCACGAGCGTCACGCCGAGCCGGTGGATGCGCCGCCGGGCAGCGCCCTGCGACAAGAGCTCGGGCACACCTACTCCTTGACGTCTCCACGGGCGAAAATCGAGGCCACGAAGTTCAAGACATCGGTCGAGCAGATCTCGCAATAGCCGTAGCTGCGGGTCAGCCGGTTCTTGACGACGTCGATCTTCTCCTGCGTGTCCTTGTCGACGACGCCGGCGATGATCGACGTGAGCTTGATTGAGTCCTTCTGATCCTCGAAGAGCTTGAGCTCGAGCGCCTTGTGCAGCCGCTCGTTGGCCCTGTAGTCGAACTGCTTGCCCTCGATCGCGAGCGCGCCGATGTAGTTCATGATCTCGCGCCGGAAGTCGTCCTTGCGCGACTCGGCGATGTCGATCTTTTCCTCGATCGAGCGCATGAGCCGTTCGTCGGGCTCCTCGTCCTGCCCGGTGTAGCGGTTCTTGACCTTCTCCTTCTGCGTGTAGGCCTTGACGTTGTCGATGTAGTTCGCGCAGAGCTTGCCTATGGCGTCCTCGTCGGCGCTGATCGCGCGCTGCACCTCGTTCTTGACGATGTCCTCGTACTCGCGCTTCACGTAGCCGAGCTGCTCCGAGTATCCGCTCTTCTGATCCTCGCTGGTGATCAGCGAGTGGTGCCTGAGCCCCGCCTCGAGCTCGTTCATCACCATGAACGGGTTGACGCAGCCCTCGCCGCGGTCGCTGACGAGCGCATTCGAGATCTTGTCCTGCACGTAGCGCGGCGAGATGCCCTCCATCCCCTCGCGCGTCGACTCCTTGCGCAGCTCCTTGACGTTGTCCTGGGTGAAGCCGGGCAGCGTCTTGCCGTCGTAGAGCTTGAGCTTCTGCAGCAGCGTGAGGTTGTGCTTCTTGGGCTCCTCGAGGCGCGTGAGCACCGCCCACATCGCGGCCATCTCGAGCGTGTGCGGCGCGATGTGCTTTCCCTTGATGCGCTCGGGGTTGTAGTCCTTCTGGTAGATCTTCACCTCTTCGGACAAGCGCGTGATGTAGGGGATGTCGACCTTGATCGTACGGTCGCGCAGCGCCTCCATGAACTCGTTGTTGAGCAGCTTCTTGTACTCGGCCTCGTTGGTGTGGCCGAGGATGACCTCGTCGATGTCGGTCTGGGCGAACTTTTTGGGCTTGATCTTGTGCTCCTGGCTCGCGCCCAGGAGGTCGTAAAGGAACGCCACATCCAGCTTGAGAATCTCGATGAACTCGATGAGGCCGCGGTTGGCGATGTTGAACTCGCCGTCGAAGTTGAAGGCGCGCGGGTCGGAGTCCGAGCCGTACTCGGCGATCTTGCGGTAGTTGATGTCGCCGGTCAGCTCGGTCGAGTCCTGGTTCTTCTCGTCCTTGGGCTGGAACGTGCCGATGCCGACGCGGTCCTGCTCGGAGAGGATCAAGCGCCTGACGCGCACATGCTCGCACACCTTCGCGAAGTTGCCCTTGTGGCGCTCCATCAGCTGCTTGAAGACGTAGCGGCACGCCGGGCACAGGTCGCCGTCGACGCGCACGAGGTGGTGCTCGTCGCCCAGGCCGAGATCGACGATCGCTTGGTCGCGCCAGTCGCGTGGGATGACTTTCAGCGGCTCCTCGTGCATCGGGCAGGGGTAGCTCTCGAGCTCCTCGGAGCCGTCCTTCGGGACCTTCCAGTAGAAGGTGTAGATGGCGCCCTCGGAGGTCCGCGAATCCTCCTCGAGGCCTTTCTTGAGCAGGCGCGCGATCGTCGACTTGGAGCTCCCGACCGGCCCGTGCAGCAGGATGACCCGTTTCTCCGTGCCGTAGCGCTGCGCCGCGCTCTTGAAGATGTTGACGAGCTTCATCAGCGGGATGTCGAGGCCGAAGATGGCGTCCTTGCCGCTCCGCCGCTCGTCCTTGAAGAAGTTGTAGCGAACCAGCTTCTTCTTGCCGTCGATGTACTCCTCCGAGCCGTAGCTCAGGATCATGTCGTAGATGCGCTCGAACGCGCTGCGCGCGACACGCGGGTTCTGCCGCACGATCTGCAGGTAGTCCTCGAAGCTGCCGTCCCAATGGAGCTTCTGGTACTCGCCGTAGTCTTGAAGAGACGCGATCCGGTCCACCAATCGCGTGCGGTCGGCGCGTTGCGGGGCGCGATCCATCGACACCTCCTGATTCGACACCCCGCCGGGTGGGCTGGTGCAGCCTCCGGCGGGGAGCGAAGCAACTAATCATAACATGCGCCGTCGGCGTGCAAAGGGAACCGCCCTTCCGAGGGCGGGCGCTTTGGCTCGCGGCGCGGCCGGGGGCTATAATTCGCGCGTGCGTTGGGGACTCTCTCTCACGTGCGCTCTCGCGCTCGGCTGCGGCGACGAGGTCGGAATCGCGTCGGCGCCGGCCGCTTCTGTTCGCGAGCTCGGCTTCGTCGATCTGACGCAGACGCAGGGAGGGCTGCGGACGCGCGCGGTGTTCGCGCGTTTCCACGACATGGAGGCCGCCGATGCGTCGCGCCTGCTCGGGCTCGAGGACGACGGCTGGGCGGCGAGCGCCGTGGAGGATTCCTGCCTCAGCATCGATCCGACCGAGGCGCTCGACGCGGCGTTACCCCTGGACGCGGTTAGCCTCGAGCTGCTCGAGGTCGGGCCGCTGGCCGTGCGGGTCGCCAGCGAGCGAACCTTGCTGACCGCACAGCCGCTCGTTCTGCCGTTTGCCGCCGGTGTCGTCTACGAAGGGGAGACGCGCTGGTTGCCCGAGGAGGAGTACGTTCTCGAGGTCGATCAGGTCGGACGCTTCGCGATGCAAGCGCCGCCCGATGCGCGGATGGAGACGCCGCCGACGCTCGTGCCGGGCCGCGACCTGCTGGTCCGCTGGGAGCCGAGCGAGCGGCGCGACCTGCTGTTCTGGGTCGAGGTCGGTTGGGTTCGCCACGGGCGCAGCCGTCTGGTGCGTTGCGCGACCGCGGACGATGGCGCCTTCGCGGTGCCGGGCGCGTTGCTCCTCGATGCCGCCGAGTCGCGGGTCGCGCCGACGGCGGCGATCGTCCGCGTCAAACACGCGGAGACTCCCGAGGGTTGGCGCGTGCGCTTCGCCTCCCGCGGCTCGGCCGCGATTGAGGTAGAGTCTGCGCCCCGATGAGCGACACTGGACCGCTGCCTCGGCAAGAGGACCCGCCCACCGTGTCGCCGCGTCCGTGGAAGCGCGGCCGTGCCCGCTCCCCCGCCGCGGAGCGTTCGCCGCGACCGGTCGAGCTGGAGGTGGTCGTCTTCGACGGCGAGGCGCGGTTCCGCGGAACCATGCGGGCGGAAGGCGCAGCCTCGCGGCGTGCGTTCGTGCGTGCGGCGCTGCTCTGCGAGCCGGGCGAGACCCTGACCATAGAGCTCGATCGCCGCGGCGGGGGCGTCGTGCGCGCGCGTGCGACGGTCGTCCGCACCGAGCGCGGCGACGCGGAGCCGGGCATGGAGGTCGAGTGGACCGATTTCCCCACGAAGGAGCGCGCCATGGTGTCGATGCCCGGCGGACGCGCCCGGAGGTGACCGCATGCCGCCCGCGACCACGCTCGAAGAGCTGAGCTACGACTTTCACGACGACGACGGCACTCTCGTCCGCAAGGAGATCGAAAAGCAGGTCCTGAGCAAGGGCGCGTGGTCGACCGTGATGTTCCTCTTCCAGGAACTCGATCGGAAGAGCGGCGCTTTCCGAGCGCCGAAGGTGGGCATCGTGCGCTTCAAGAAGGCCGGCGGCGCCTACCGCAAGCAGTCGAGCTTCCACATCTCGAGCGAGAAGCAGGCGCGGCAGATCATGGACGTGCTCGAGCGATGGTACGCGGGGCCCGCCGCCGCGACCGCGCCCGACGATTCGACCGGCCCAGACGCGCCCGACGGCGGCTGAGAGTGCGCGGGCCTCGCGCTGGGCCTCGGCGCTACTTCTTGCGGAAGCGATCAAAGAGCCCGCCGCCGCCTTTGGGCCGCGGCTGCTTCTCGCGCCGCATCTCGATCACGCGAATCTCGCGCGCGGCGTCCATGAAGTTGGGGTTGTTGGCGAACGCCGTACGGTAGGCGCTGAGCGCCTGATTCTCGTCGCCTTCTGCGGCCAGCACCTGCCCGAGGTAGTGGAAACAGCGTGCGCTTTTGGGCGCGAGCTCGCAGGCGCGCACCATCGTCTCCTTGACCTCGCCGAGGGTGCGCGCGCGATCGCGGCGAGGGTTACAGAACATCGCCCACGCGAGCAGCGCGAAGTGCTCGCCCTCGTCGGCGTTGAGATCGGCCGCGCGGCGGAAGTGCTCCTCCGCCATGCCGAAGTCCTGGCGCCGCAGGAACACGAGCCCCTTCTGGAACTCGACCTCGCCCTCGAGCACGCGGTGCGCGCCATCGGCCTTGGCCTTGGCGTCGGCGCCGAGCATCAGCGTCTCGACGTACTCCTTGCGCTGCGTGTCGTCGCCGAGCACGCGGTGCGCCTCGGAAACGCGATGGAAGATGCGCTCGACGTCGGGGCGCAGGATATCGAGGCCCGTCGCGGCGAGGCGATCGGGGTGGAAGGCGCGCGCCATCGCGAGATAGGCGCCGCGGACCTCATCCTTGCCGGCGCCTTGCGGGATCTCGAGCACGTCGAAGTGGCTCTGCGCGTCCAGCCCGCGGATCTTGTCGGCGACGCGCTTGGTGAAGGCCTTGGCCTCGGGGCTGGCGGCTTCGGGGCGCGCCGGACCCGTGATGGGCGTCGCGGCGCGGCGTTCGGGCCGCTGGCCGGGCGGCGCGGCCTCGAGGAGCTCGGTCACCCACAGCGCATAGAGCAGCATGCGCGAGGCCACCGGGCCGAGATCGCTCCGCGCCTCGAACTCCTCGAGCGAATGAAAGCGGCCAGCCAAAAGGTGCGCCGCGCCCATCTCTTCGGGCGTCATCCCAAAGCGCGCGGAGCACCCGGCGAACCGCTCGGTCACGCGAAGCTCCTGATCGGCGAGGCGCTTGAGGTCCCGCTCGAGCCGGTCCTCGCCGAAGCCGCCCTTGGTGCCCTGCATAATCAGCCAGAAGGGATCGAGCCGCAGCGTCGAAGCGGCGCCGGTCCCAGCGACCTGCGCGTGCTCACCGGCGTAGAGGCGAAAGGGCGCATCGTCGAGCGTGAAGAGGCGCAGGATGCGCCGGCGAAGCTGCGTTTCGATGCCGCGACGCAGCGTCGCCTCGTCGGCGGCGGCCATCTCGCGCAAGATCTCGACCTGCGGGCGCTTCGTCTGCGACCCGCGCATGAGCGACTCGTGAAACGCCTCGGTCGAGAGCGCGCCGCTCTCGACGAGGATCTGGCCGAGATCGTCGACCGCGCCCGCCGCGAGCGCCGCGCACGGCCAACCGTCGCGTACGAACACCGTCACCGTGCCGCCGGGCGCGTCGATCTCGAGGCGACCGGTGAGTTTCTTCTTGTCCAGGAAGTAGAACAGGCGCGCGAGCGGTCGTTCGGAGAGATTGCCTGCGGCGATCGCTGCCGCGATGGGAGCTTCGGCGGGCACGCGCGGCCTCACGGTAGCCTCGACGGGTCGGCGAATTCAAGCGAGGCTGTCTCCAAAGGAGGGTAGGGTCTCCCCATGAGCACGTCGTTTCCCGTCGGAGACGTCCGCGTGCGATTCGCGGGCGCGACGCACATGGGCATGAAGCGGGATCACAACGAGGATGCCCTCTACCTCCCCGAGCAGGAGCGCCTCTGCCTGGTCGCCGACGGCATGGGCGGGCACGCCTCGGGAGAGGTCGCGAGCACGCTCTCGATCGCCACGATCGTGGACTACTTTCGCGCGACGGCCGACGAGGTCGGGCCGACGTGGCCCTTCTCGACCGATCGTGTGACGCGGATCGAGGAGCGGCGGCTCGGGGCGGCCATCCGCCTCGCCAACGCGCGCATCCTCGAGAAGGCGCGCTCGGACGCGCGCTACCAGGGAATGGGCACGACCGTGGTCGCCGCATACTTCGGCGAGACGGGCGCGTTCGTGGCGCACGTCGGCGACAGCCGCATCTACCGCCTGCGCGACGGGGTGCTCGATCAGCTCACCGAGGATCATTCGCTGCTCTCCGAGTACATCGCGCTCGGGCGCGTGACGGCCGAGGACGCGGCGAACTTTCCGCAGAAGAACGTGATCGTGCGCGCGCTCGGCATGCGCGAGATGGTGCGCGCCGACGTGCGCCGCGTCGATCTGCGCGTGGGCGACGTGTTCCTTCTTTGCACCGACGGGCTGTCTGGCATGATCGACGATGCGGCGATTCGCGCGATCCTGCTCGCCGTGAGCGACGTCGACCGCGTGTGCGCAGAGCTCGTCGACGCGGCGAATCGCGCGGGCGGCGCGGACAACGTCACCGTCGCGGTGGCGCGGGTCGAGGCGGCGTAGGCTAGAGACGAACCACGCTGCGGCGCGTGACGATGGCATCGCGAAGGTCGCCGGTCGCGACAGCGCCGTCCCACACGACGGCGCGTTCGACCGTGGCGCCGGCTGCGACGATTGCCCCGGCGCCAATCGTTGCGAGCGGGCCAACGCGCGCGCCCGCTTCGATGCGCGCGCCCGCGCCGACAAGGGAGGGGGCGACGACCCATGCCGCAGCGTCGACGGTCGCGGACGGATCGATGCCCGCGAGCGGCCAAGTCGCCTGCGACACGCGCGCGCCACCGAGCAGCGCGAGGTGCGCGGCGAGGTAGCGCTCGGGCGTCGAGTGCTCGGAGAAGTGGCCGCGCGCGACGTACGCGACGACGGGCGCGCCCGCGCGCACGAGCGGAATGTACGCGTCGCGCACGCTGTCGGAGACTCCCTCCGGCAGCACGCGCAAGAACTCGGGTGTGAGCACGTGCACGCCGCAGAACATGGTGCGCCCGTCGCCCAGCAGCCCGCGGACCCGGCCATCGTCACCGACGTCGATCGCGCCCCACGCGCGCGCGTCGGGCGCCTCACGCACGACCATCGTCGCCACGGCGCCGGACGCGCGGTGGCGGGCGATCACGTCGGCGAGATCGAGCTCGAGCACGACCTTTCCGTTGTGCACGATGAGGTCGTCTCCAGCCAGATCGATCGCGCGCGCCAGGCGGACGAGCGCGCCTCCCGTGCCGAGGATCTCCGGCTCGTCGGAGTACACGACCTCGCCCGCGAACTCGGCGCGCAGCAGACCGCCGAGATAGTGGAGGTTGACGCCAATCGTCCGCACGCCGGCGCCGCGCAGCAGCGCGAAGCCGTAGCGCGCCAGCGGCGCGTTGCAGAGCGGGAGCATCGGCTTGGGGCGCTCGTCGGTGAGCGGCCGGAGCCGCGTCCCCAACCCCGCGCACAGCAGCGCGCCCTTGACCCCGGTGAGGTCGCTTCCGGCGGTCACAGCAGCGACTTCTCCAGCACGCGGTAGCGTCCGAACTCGTAGGCGCCGACGCGCGCGTACATGGTGGTCGTGCTCACCCACGGAATCGTCACGAGCCGGCGCGGGCGGCCACCGGGCGCGGTCGCCGTATCGCGCAGGCAGGCGCGCAGCAGCAGCTCGCCGAGCCCCTTGCCGCGCCACGCGCGCAGCGTCGCGGCGGGACCGAACGAGCCGGTGCCGCGGTTGTTGCCGTCGTGCGCGGCGAAAGCCAGCAAGCGATCGCCGGCGACCGCGAGGTGCACGGCCGAGGGTCGGCAGGCGAGCGCGCGCCGGAGCTCCCAACCCCAGGCGGGAAGGAAGCGCGTGGCCAGCGCGATCACGGCGTCGGCGTCGGCCGCGGTTGCGCGGCGCAGCGAGACGCCTGCCGGCAGCGCCGGAGCGGAGCCGCGCGGGCGCGTCGGACAGGCGAGGCTGCGGTTCTCTCCGGCGAAGGACCAGCCCATGTGGCCGAGCGCCTCGAGCGCCTCCGCGTATCGGACGTCGCCGCCGGGCGTCCAGTAGTTGCCCGGGTGATCCATGAGCCTCATCGCTCGGGCGCCACGCGCGCGCGCCCAGCGCTCGGCGTGGCTGAGCAGGGCGTGCAGGCAGCCGCGGCCGCGCACGGCCATCGCGATCGCGCCGAGCTTGACCCAGCACTTCCCGGCCGACGGGGCAAAGGCGACGGCCACGAACGCGACGATCCCACCATCGCCGTCGATTCCGAAGGCCGTGGCCTCCTCTCCCGACGGGTCGCCGTAGAGCTTCTCTTCGACCAGCGCGAGCCGAAAGCGATCGTAGGGCCAGAGGTCGCGCATGAGGGTCGTCACCGCATGGAGGTGCGTACGGCCGAGCGTGAGCACTCGCACGAGCGCGAGACTACTCGGCGGCGCGCGAACCGCAAACGCTGCTACACTTCCCGGCCAATGAAAGTCTGCGTCGTCGGCACCGGGTACGTCGGCCTCGTCGCCGGAGCGGGCCTCGCCGCCTTCGGGAACAACGTTCGTTGCGTCGGCGTCGGCGTCGACGGCGTGCTCTCGGGCGGCCGTGGTTGATCCCGATCTGTCTGGCTTCGGGCAGGAAGCCGCATCCGAAGCCGCGGATTCGTCCGTGCGTCCCATTGGACGCTTGATCGAGCTCGTCGGCCAGCGATGGCTCCGCTGGCGCATCGGTCGCGCCCGGCGTCGTGGCGGCCACGACCGGGCACTCGCGCTGCTGCGCGACGAACTCTACGGCGACTTCACGCGGCCGATGGCGTTGCTCTACCTCGAGATGGCCGCGGACCTGCTCGCGCTCGGGCGAGCCGACGAGGCCCTCGCGGCGTTGCGCTTTGCCGACGACGCGAAGCTCGACTCCGGGCTGCGCCGCGACAAACGGCTCGTCGCCGCGCGCGCGCTCGCGGAGGCCGGCAGGGTAAGCGAGGCCGAGGCGCGCTTGGCGGAGATCGACGCAGGCGCGCTCGACGCGGCGCAGCGCCGCCGCCGCGACGCCGCGTCTCTGGAGATCGCAATCGCGCGCAAGGACTGGGCTGCGGTGGCGCGCGACGCCGGCGCGGGCACGGAGTGCTGGCGTCGCCTCGCGCTCGGCGCGGAGGCCTTGCGGCGCGGCGGGATCGACACGGCGCGCGAGCACCTCGAGGCGGCGGCTCGCGCCGCCGAGGGCGATCCGGAGGCTGCGCTCGCGCGACGCCAGGCCGAAGGTCTGATCGAGCGGGCGCTCAAGCAGAAGGCTCGATCGTGAGCGTCGGGCCGCGGCGAGGCGCATGCCTCTTCTTGCTTGGCGCCGCGTGTCTCGCCGGCGAAGAGGACGAGGCTGGCTTCGAGTCCGAAGGCGAGAGGGCGAGCGCCGAGGACGCCGCGGCCGACTGCGGCGGTGGTCTGCCGAGCTGGAGCGCCGAGTGGATCGCGCTGGAGGAGGAGGTCGTCGTTCTCATGAACGCGCGCCGCGCCGAGGGTGCGCGCTGCGGCGGAGAGGGTGAGTTTGCGCCGGCCGCGCCGCTCGCGACGGATCACGCGCTCCGCTGCGCCGCGCGCGCGCATGCGCGCGACATGGGCGAGAATGACTATTTCGATCACGTGAGCCCGGACGGCGCGACGCTCGAGGACCGGCTCGACACCTGGGGCTACGCGCCCGAACGCGCGGCCGGCGAGGACATCGCCGGCGGCTACGCGACGGCGCAGGATGTGGTCTTGGGTTGGATGCGCAGCGACGGTCACTGCGCGATCATCATGGAGCCGCTCTTCGAGGACGTGGGCGTCGGCACCTACGAGGCGCCGGAGCACGAACTGCAGGTGCTCTGGACCGCGGACTTCGGCGGCTGATCTTGGGGCGCGATCCTGTGCGGCCTTACGCGGCCGCCTCACGCACCCAGCGCACGTACCGTTCGATGCCTTCTTCGATCGCGACCCTCGGCTCGTAGCCGAGATCGCGACGCGCGGCGGCGATGTCCGCGCAGGTGAGCGGCACGTCGCCGATCTGCGGCGCCCTCGGCTCGACCACGGCGCGCTTGCCGAGCGCGCGCTCGAGCAGGCGCACGAGCTCGGCGAGCGTCGTCGTGCGCGCGTCACCGAGATTGTAGACGGCGAAGCCGCCGGCGGGCCGCTCGACCGCGCGGGCCGCGCCCTCGACGATGTCGTCGATCCACGTGTAGTCGCGCGCGCTCGTGAGGTCGCCGAAGAGCGGCACCGGCGCGCCGGCCTCGATCAGGCGCGCGAACTTGGCGATCGCCATCTCGGGCCGCTGGCGCGGGCCGTAGACGGTGAAGAAGCGCAGGCAGGTGGCGTCGAGGCCGTAGACGTGGTGATAGGCGTGGACGAAGTGCTCGCCCGCGCGCTTGGTCGCGCCGTAGGGCGAGGCCGGCCGATCGCACGCGTCGTCCTCGCGGAAGGGCGCGTGGCTGCGTACGCCATACACCGACGAGGAGGAGGCGAAGACGAAGCGGGGCACGCCGGCCGCGCGGCACGCCTCGAGCAGCACGAGCGTGCCATCGACGTTGACGCGGTGATAGCGTAATGGATCGGCGACCGACGGACGCACGCCGGCGAGCGCAGCGAGGTGACAACAGACGTCGACGGGCGCGGACGGCCTGGCGAGTTGCGCGACGAGCGCGGAGTCGAGGATGTCCCCGCGCGCGAGCGTGAATCCGGGGCGGCCGAGCATCCGCGCCACGTTCCGCTCCTTGAGGGCAGGGTCGTAGAACGGGTCGAACGCGTCGAGTCCGACGACCTCGTGGCCACGCGCGAGCAGCCGCTCGGCGAGGTGCGAGCCGATGAATCCCGCCGCGCCGGTCAGGAGAACGCGCATGACCTCAGGTGGAGAAACGTCTCGAGGTTACCCTTCGGCCCGCGCAACGACGAGTCGCGCTCGCCCAGCACCTCGAAGCCCGACTGGCGCGCGAACGCCGCGATGCCGTCGATCGCCCCGCGCCGCAGCCGCTCGTCGCGAACGACACCGTGCTTGGCGCCGCCGCGCCCGACCTCGAACTGCGGCTTGACCAGCGCGAGCGCCGCGCCGCCCGGATCGAGCAGCCGCCGCACCATCGGCAGCACCAGCCGCAGCGAGATGAACGACACGTCGATGGTCGCGAGTGCGACCGGCTCCGGGATGGACGCCGGGGCCATCGTGCGAACGTTCGTTCGCTCGCACGGCACGACACGCGGGTCGGCGCGCAAGCGGGCGTCGAGCAGCCCGTAGCCGACGTCGATCGCGTAGACACGCCGAGCACCGCGCGTCAGCAGCACGTCCGTGAACCCGCCCGTCGACGC
>JBBTFH010000187.1:7820-13876 GCA_038041915.1 Myxococcota bacterium | reverse complement strand
TGATCGCGGAAGGGCGCAAGGACGAAGTTCTCCGGGACATGCAGCGCTAGGAGCGTGTATCAAGCGCTCGCGCCGAGCTCCATCATGCGGTCGACGGAGCGGCGGGCGCGGCGCAGGAGCTCGGGCTCGATGCTGATGGCGGGCCGTAGGTCGCGCAGGCAGTCGCGCAGCTTCTCGAGCGTGTTGCGCTTCATGTGCGGGCACTCGTTGCAGCCGCAGCCGTCCTGGCCGGGGAGCGGGAGCAGCTCCTTGTCGGGCGCGGCCTTGCGCATCTGGTGGAGGATCCCCGACTCGGTCGCGACGATGAACGTGCGCGCGGGGCTGGCGGCGACGCGCGCGAGCAAGGCCGACGTCGACCCGACGAAGTGCGCGAGCCGGAGCAGCGGCTCCTCGCATTCGGGGTGCGCGATCACCTCGGCGTCCGGGTGCTCGGCCATGAGCTTGACGAGCGCGCGCTGGGAGAACGTCTCGTGGACGATGCAGGTCGACGGCCACAGGCGCATCGGCTTCCCGAGCTGCTGCTCGAGGTAGCGGCCGAGGTTGCGGTCAGGCGCGAAGAGGATCGGCCGGTCGCCGAGCGCCTTCACGATCTTCACGGCGTTGCTCGAGGTGCAGATGACGTCGGAGAGCGCCTTCACCTCGACGGAGCAGTTGATGTAGCTGACGGCCGCGTGGTCAGGGTACTTCGCGCGCCACGCGGCGAACGCGGAAGCCGGGCAGCCGTCGGCGAGCGAGCAGCCGGCGTCGAGATCGGGCAGGAGAACCGTCTTGCCCGGGTTCAGCACCTTCGCCGTCTCGGCCATGAATCGGACGCCGCACAGCACGATCACGTCGGCGTCGGTCTTCTGCGCGTGCTTGGCGAGCGCGAGGCTGTCGCCGAGGAAGTCGGCGAGGTCCTGGATCTCCGACTCCTGGTAGTAGTGCGCGAGGATCACCGCGTTGCGCTCGCGCTTCAGGCGCGCGATCTCGTCGACGATGTCTACGTAGGCCACGACGGATCGCGTAACGCGAAGTTATTCGTACCGCAAGCCTTCGACGGGCCGAAGCTCGACGGCGCGGCGCGCGGGGTACACGGTGGCGAGCAGGCAGATGGCGAGCGCGAGGCCGGCGGTGAGCGCGAGCTCGACGGGATCGGGATCCACGGGCAGCCGCCCGATCAAGTACACCTTCGGATCGAGCGGGTAGCCGTAGCGCTCGACCAACGCGCAGTCGGCGATGGCCCAGAGAACGCCCAGGCCCGCGCCGATGAGGCCGATGACCAGGCCCGCCGACTGGAATATGCGCGCGACGCCGCCGGGGCCCAGGCCCATCGACTTCAAGATCGCGATTTCGCGCGTCTTGCGCACGACGAGCAGCGCGAGCGCGGCAACGATGTTGAACGCGGCGACGAGCACGATCAGCGTCATGACCAGCGCGAGCACGACTTTTTGCGTGCGCAGCGCCGAGAACAAGTTGTGGTTGAGTTCCTTCCAGTCGATCACGCGGTAGGGCCCGTCGCCGAGCGCCTTTTCCATCGCGCGCGCGATTTTGCCGCTGGCGTAGATGTCGGAGAGCTTCAGCTCGACGCCGGTCACGACGTCGCCGCGCGCGACCAGTTTTTGCGACTGGGCGAGATCGATGTAGACGAGCCGCCGATCGTACTCCTCGAAGCCGGAGTGAAAGAGGCCGGCGACGCGCAGATCGAAGCTGCGCGGCGCCTCGGCGATGGCGAGGCCGGGCGAGGCGAAATCACCGCCGAGCGCGACGAGTTGCACGACGTCACCGACGCTCGCGTGCAGGCGCTCGGCGAGACCGAGGCCGAGTAGCACGCCGGGCAGCGCGCCGATATCGCCTCCTGCCCGCAGCGCCGCGAAGCTGCCCGAGCGCAGGTGGCGCGGCGCGTCGAGGACACTTCCGACGCGCGCCGGATCGATTCCCTTGACGAGGATTCCCGTCTGTTCGCTGCCGCGCGAGATCATCATCTCGTGCAGCACGAACGGCGCGGCGCCGGTGACGCCTTTCTGCGCGCGCGCCTTTCCTATGACGTCCTCGTACTCGGCGAAGTCCACGCCGTACTTCATGACGATGACGTGCGCGTTGACGCCGAGGACCTTGACCTTGAACTCGCGCTCGAAGCCGCCGGTGACGCTGAGCACGACTGCCAGCGTCCGCACGCCGAGCGCGACGCCGAGGATCGAGACCGTGGTGAAGGCGGAAAAGACCTGGAGCAGCGCGGAGGCGACCAGGCCGATGCTGCCGAACACGAGCAGCAGAATGCCGATTTCGCGCAGGGCCACGCTCGCGGCGAAGAACACGCCGCCGAGCCCGGTCGCGGCCGTGAAGATCGCCAGCGCGGCATGGACCGTTTTTCGCGATCGTTTCGAGCGCCGCAGGTAGCGCCAGCCGACCAGCAGCTCGTAGGGGAGCACCGCGGCTACGTCTTGCTTCGGCTGGCCCGTCGGGCCCGGACGGCCAGCGTCCCGCCGACGATCGCGATCGACGCCAGCGTGATCCACGGCGCGTGGATCTGCGCGGCGAGCTCGGGCGGGCGGTCGAGACCGAGCACGTACCAGCCGCGGCCGATCGCCAGCGAGATGCGGCCCGCGACGGTCAGCCCGAAAGCGGCGCCGAAGCCGATCATCAGCACCCACACGCCCCAGCGCGCGACCACGCCGACCGCGCCCTTGTGCTCGGCCGAGAAGAAAAAATAGACGAGCGCGGAAGCCAGCCCGGTGACCAGGAAGATCGCGCCGAGCACGTCGGTCCAGGGCTTTCCCGCCAGCCCGCGCGTTTCGAGCATCGTCGCGTGGAGCTGGCTCACCACCTCCGCGTCGCCGAGGTTGGGGATGCCCATGCCGGCGATCGATCCGAACACGAACGCGAAGCCGAAGTGCGACAGCCAGCCCCACTTCGGCACGAAGCGGGCGAACAGCAGCACCGCCAGCACGAGCGGCACGAGGTAGAGCGCAACCGTCGCCGGCTGGCCGCTCATCAGCCGCGCGATCAACTGCGGGCGCACCGTGTTGTCGTACTGCTGGATGATGACGAAGCCGACGGAGACGCCGACGAACAGGTGCTCGGCGAGCTTGTAGAACGGGTTGTCGCCATAGAGGAACGAGAGGATCGCGATCGTCAGGAAGATGCCGATCCAGGTGGCGAAGATATCCACGCCGCTCATGATTGCCGCTTCCGCGTCGCAAAGTAGATGACGTTGCCGAACACGATCGCCGCGATGATCAGCAGGTGCCCGAACGTGAGCACGTTCACGCCCGCGTGCGCGAGCCCCGGCGTGCCGACCAGCTTCTCGTACTCGGCCGCGCCGCGGATGCCGTCGACGTACGAGAAGATCTGCTTGCCGAAGTAGGGCGCGATGTCGGTGACCATGACCATCGCGACCGCGGCGGCGAGCTTGATCTGCGGGTAGCGGGTCGCGGCGTACTGCGCGTACTCGCGCGCGCCCGGGTAGCCCGACGAGACGTCGATGACGAGGCGAAAGTCCTGCAGCGCGCCCACGCCGTCGAGGATCGGCAGCTTGCCCGACGGCGTGTGCCAGAAGTCGTCGGACCAGACGGTCTTGAACGACTGCGTCATGTTGGTGATCGTCGCCTCGTTGCCGGCGCGAAAGCCCATCCACGCGTAGTCGACGCCGTAGCGCAGCCCGAGCTCCTTCTTGTAGATGCGCTCGAGGTGGCCGGTCGCCATCGGCAGGATGTAGTGCCAGAGCGTGATGACGACCACGCGCGCCTGTTTGCGCGCGAGGTGGCGCATGACGGCTTGCGTGAAGGGATCGACCTCGGGCGCCGACTCGGGGCCGTAGTCGAGCGAGAGCAGCACGAGCTCGCCGGGCTTGATGCTCTCGAGCTCGTCGTAGAGCTTCTGCACGCGCTCGCTCACGGCGAACGGCATCTTCACCGGGCGCAGCAGCGGGACGACGATGGCGACGATCATCGCCAGGAAGATCCAGCGGCGATCGAAGTTCTGCAGGCGCTCCCACATGGCTAGTCGCCTCCCAGGTACGAGCGCTCGAGGCCGACGATCACGCGCAGGCCGGTCGAGATCGCGCCCAGCGCCGCGCCGATCATGATCGCGCGGCGCCCCGCGCTGTTGCCGTAGGAGAGGAGCCAGCGCTTGAACTCGGGGAAGAAGCCGGGGGCGATCCAATCGCCAATCGGCACCTGCGCGACCATCACGAGCATCGCCGTCGCCAGCATCAGGAACGCCTCGACGTTGCGCGCGCGGAAGGCGCGGAACGCCGCCGACGCGATGAAGAAGGCGAGCAGCGCGAACATCATCGAGTTGCAGGTGGCGAAGACGTGGTCGTAGAGGAGCGTGAAGAGGCGCCCCTCCTTGCCGAAGCCTTCCGTCCAGGGGATGCCGGCGAAGAGCATCACGGCGGCGGCCGCCAGCATCACGACCTTGTAGCCCCAGTCCGGCTCGCGGCGGCGGATCTTGGGGAGGTTGACGGTGAGGAGGTTGATGCCGCCGAGGATGAACGCGACCGCCGAGAGGATCGCCACCCAGTCGCGCAGCACCTCGCCCGTCGCCTTCACGCGCCCGTGCGGAATGAAGTACTCGGCGGCGAAGAACGCGCCGCACAGGAACGTGACGATGAGTGGCCCGCGGCGTTTCATGATGAGTGGCTCATCCCGGCGGCGCGAAGAAATCGACGAAGCCGGGGAGCCAGCCGCCCAGGCCGAGCCCCGCGCCGAAGAGCAGCACGACGAGCGCGGCGAGCTTGACCACGTCGCCGCCCTTGAGCGTGCCGAGCAGCGCGGGCTGGCGCGAGAGGTATGCGCTCATCGCGTAGACCTCCTCGCCGATGAGCGTGTAGTCGCACGCGGCGACGAAGAAGGGCAGTTGCGGGATCTCGGCGGTCCCGGCGATTTGGATGGCGCGGTTGACGAAGCCGGTCTCGGCGAGCACGAGCGACTCGGCGTAGAAGCGCCCGAGGTAGATGTTGGTGGCCGGCTTCTCGCGCAGGATGATGCCGTTGGTCCCGGCGGTGAAGGCGAACTGCTCGGAGCTGATCCACTGCACGTGGTTCGGGTTGTACGCGTCGGGGCGACCGGCCTTGAGAAAACCCTGCTTGACCGCCTCCTGCGCGAGCGGGAGCGTCATGGGGAAATTCACCGCCACGCGCAGCTCCGCGCCGTACTTGGCGACGCGCTCGGCTACGTGGCCCAGCACGAGCACGCTCGCGATGGTCTGCGTCGAGAGCGTCTCCTCGACGCCGGGGACGAACAGCACGGGACGCCCCATCTCGGTCGCGCGGCCTATGGCCTCCTCGAGCGCGTCGATGCCGGGGATGCGGCGGATGAACATCTTCTCGCCGTGGCGCCGCGCGCGCGCGACGAACACGAAGAGGGCGACGCCGGTGAGCGCGAGCAGCGCGAGCAGCGCGAAACGGCGGTCGTCGAACCACGCCGCGCGGGGCGCGACCGGGCCGACGATGGCCGGCGCGGAGGCGTCGCCACTCTCGGGCACGGCGAAGATCGCGAAGAAGTAGGTTCCTTGGGCATCGGGCACGGGCACCGCGCCGCCTTTGGCGTCCGGCCCGAAGGCGTTGCCGGGAAAGGGCGCAAACGGCCCGGAGGCCGATACGCCGCGCAGCGTCATTAGAGACTCGATGACGCGCGAGGGCGATGCGTTCCACGCGAGCGCGACGTTTTCGCCCGTGTCGCGCTCGGGCGCCTGCGCGCTTGCCGCGGTCGGCTTCGCCGGCGGCGCGACGGGCGCCGACTCGCCGCCGGTGCGCTGCGCCGGTCCAGCGATGCGGGATGACGCCGGGCGTGCGCCGCGCTCCGTCACCGTCGAGCTCTCGCGTCCAGCGAGCGCCCATACGACGTACCAGTGATCGCGCCCGGAGGCGGCGCTCGTATCGACGATCGCGACGCGCGCGGCGTCGTCCTTCCGCGCGTAAGCGAACGGCGCGAACGGCCCGCGCGGCGAGGAAGCGCGCAGCACCTGATAGTCGCGCACGAGGCCGCTGCCCTTGCCGTCGTCGGCCGAGCGCTGCCAGCTCACCGTGACCCGCCCCCCCTCGCCGCGCTCGGCGCGAACATCCGTCGGCGGCGCGA
>JBBTFH010000187.1:0-7720 GCA_038041915.1 Myxococcota bacterium | reverse complement strand
ACCGTGACCCGCCCCCCCTCGCCGCGCTCGGCGCGAACATCCGTCGGCGGCGCGAGCGCCTCGGTCTCGACGGCGCAGGCCGCCAGTACAAGCGCGAGGAGAGCCCGAAGCGTCTCGCCGCGCGACATGGCCGCACCCTACTCCACGTAGCCGAGCCGAGCCACCCCCTGAACGGCGATGAACGGCGAATGGCTCACGACGTGCGGAGCGCGTGGCGCCGATGCGATGCTCGACCGGCGTAGAACGCTGGGCTACGCTTCGCGATCGTGGATCCTGGCGCCGACCGCTTTCCGCGGCCCTTCGGCAAGTACCGCCTCCTGCAACCCCTGGCCCGCGGTGGAATGGGAGAACTCTATCTCGCGGTCTCGGGCGAGAAGAGCATGGAGAAGGTCTGCGTCATCAAGACGGTCCTTCCCCACATGGCCGACGACGAGTTCCTCTCGCGCTTTCGCGACGAGGCCAAGGTCGTGGTCAAGCTCAGCCACGGAAACCTCGTGCCGGTCTTCGACGCGGGGCAGAACGAAGGGCGCTTCTACGTCGCGATGGACTTCATCGACGGCAAGGATCTGCGCGCGATCTGGAACCGCTGCGCCGAGAAGCGCGTGGCCTTTCCCATCGACGTGGCGATCCACATCGTCAAGGAGATCTGCCGCGGGCTCGACTATGCGCACCGCTACGCCGGCCTGCGCCTGGTTCACCGCGACGTCAGTCCGCCCAACGTGCTCGTGTCCTATACCGGCGAGGTGAAGCTCGCCGACTTCGGCCTCGCGACGAGCGCGCTCAAGGTCACCGAGACGGCGCCGGGCATCGTCTACGGCAAGCTCGCCTACATGTCGCCCGAGCAGGCGAGCGGCAAGGAGGTCGACGGGCGCTCGGACGTCTATTCCGCCGGAATCCTGCTGTGGGAGATGCTGTGCGGCAGAAGGCTTTTCGTCGCGACCGACAAGCCAGGCGACCTTCTGCGCCTTGTGCGCGAGCCCAAGCTGCTGCCGCCGTCGCAGGTCTCACCGCGCGTGCCGAGCGACATCGACGCGCTGCTCGCGGCCGCGCTCCAGCCCGATCGCGAAGCGCGCTTCCAGACGGCCGAGCACATGCGCGCCGCGCTCGCCGAGTACCTCGCGAAGGTCGCGCCGGCGACGGACGCCTCGCGCCTCGCCGCGTTCTTGCGCGAGCTCTTCGGCGAGGAAATCGAAGCTGAGCAGGCGCGGCGTTCAGCGCTGCTCCAAGCCGAGGACGCGTCGCAGCTCGAGCACGCGCCCACGCCGGTGCTCGATCCGACCATGCCGCTCGGCTCCGCCTCGTTCGCGTCGGCGACCTCCGAGCCGTCGCTGATCGGCACGCTGCTCGGTGGACGCTACCAGATTCAGCGCCTGATCGGCGAGGGCGGCATGGGGCGGGTCTACGAGGCGCGCCACGTCGAGATCGACAAGCGGGTCGCGGTCAAGGTGCTGCACCCGGTCTATACGCACATGCCGGAGGTCGTGTCGCGCTTCCGGCGCGAGGCGCGCGCCGCGTCAAAGATTGGCCACCCGGCGATCGTCGACATCACCGACTCGGGCACGACGCCGCACGGCAGCGTCTATTTCGTGATGGAGTTCCTCGAGGGCATCGACCTGGCGGATCTGCTCGCGCAGCAGGGACGGCTCCACGTCGATCGCGCGGTGAACATCGCCGGGCAGGTCTGTCGCGCGCTCGCCGCCGCGCACGACGCCGGCATCGTCCACCGCGATCTCAAGCCGGAGAACATCTTCTTGATCACGCGCGACGGAAATCCCGACTTCGTAAAGATCGTCGACTTCGGGATCGCGCAGACCGCCGAGTTCGAGGAGGCGCGCAGCGGGCGCCTCACGCGTCCCGGCATGGCGATGGGCACGCCCGAGTACATGGCGCCCGAGCAGGCGGCCGGAAAGAACGCCGACGCGCGCGCAGACATCTACGCGCTCGGTGCAATCCTCTACGAGATGATCGGCGGCAAGCCACCGCACCAGGGCGACAACATCATGGAGGTGCTCAGCCGCAAGGCGACCGAGCGCCCGACACCGCTGTCGGAGTCGCGCCCCGAGGTGCTCCCGGAGCTCGAGGCGATCGTGCAGAAGACGCTGGAGCACGATCCCGCGGAGCGGCCGCAAACGATGGCGCAGCTCGAGTACCTGCTGAACCGCTGCATGCGCGGGCGCGGTTCCGCCGTGGCGTCGCTGCTCGGCCTGCCCGATGCGATGGGGGGCGGCGCGAGTGCGGGCTCCGCGCCGATCGCGGCGGAACCGTCGGCGCCGCTGGCCCTGAGCCCCTCCCGCCTGTGGATGGCATCGCTCGTGGGCGCGGCGAGCCTCGTGATCGTCGTGACGGCGATCGTGGTCGCGCGCGACCGCGCGCAGCGCCCGGTCGCGGCCGCGTCGCCGGGCGCGTCGTCGAGGATCGAGCGCGCCGAGTTGTCCGAGTTGCCGGCGTCGGGGGCGGCGGCTCCACCCGTGGTCGAACCGCCGACGAGCATCGTCGCGCCACCGCAGGAAGCCGCGCCCGCGCCCGGCGCGGCCCCGTCGCACAAGCGCTCCGACGGGCGGCGCCTGATCGCCGAGGCGAGCGTGCACCTGCGCAGCGGGCGCTTCGCCGCGGCACGTGACACGTTCCGCGCCGCGCAGACGAGCGGCGCCGAGAAGGGCGCGGTGCTGGCCGGCCTTGCGGCGGTGGCGTTCCAGGAGCAGCGCTTCGGCGAGGCGGTCGAGCTGGCCGAGAAGGCGGTGGCTTCGAGGGGCGGCGGCGGAGCGCGCATTGTGCTCGCCAACTCGTTTTTTAAGCTTGGGCGCTACCCGCAGGCGGCAGCCGAGTACGAGCAGATCCTGCGCCGCGATTCGGGCAACCGCGAGGCCGTGCGTAACCTGGAGGCGGCGCGCCAACGGATGAGGGTCAAATGATCCGCCTCCTTTGCATGCTGCTGCTCACGTCCGCGTCGTGCACGAGGGTCAACGCGGAGTATTGCGCGGCCGATGGCGATTGCGGCACGGGCCGGCGCTGCGATCCGGAGGCGCACCGCTGCGTCGCGGGCGTTCCGCTGGACGGCGGCGCCGACGGCGCGGCGCGCGACGCGGCGGACGATCGGCGCGACGGCCCGGGCGATCTCGCCGACGCGGCCGACGCGTCACCTCCCGACGGCGCCGACTCCGACGCGCCGAGTTGCGACGTCGGCTTCGGCGGCGGCTGCCCCGAGGTGCTCGTCGACGACGATGGCGCGGACTGCGCCGAGGCCGGCTATGCGGTGCTGCAACTCGCGATTGACGAGAATCCGAGCGCGGTGATTGGCGTCTGCGCCGGAACCTACGGCGCGATCGCCGTCGCGGGCGGCGATATCACGCTGATCGGATCGGACGCGGGCGAGGCGCGCATCGCGCCATTGGCCGGTCGCGCCGTCGACGCGACCGGCGGCGCGCTCACTATCGACGGCATGACGGTCGAGGGCGCGGTCGACATGATGGGGCACGGCGTCGTCTGCGTGGAGGCGGAGGTCGCGCTGCGGCAGGTGCGCGTGGTCTCGTCCGGCGCGCGCGGCGTGTGGGCCGGCGACGGCTGCCACCTGACGATCGATCGCTCGTTCGTCGAGGGAAACGGCGACGAGGGGCTCAAGACCACCAACGTCGACGAGCTGCACGTGACCAACTCCTTCTTCGTGGAGAACGGCGACGACGGCGTCGATCTGGACGTGGACCTGGGCGCGCCCTTCACGTTCGCGCACAACACGCTCGTGGCGAACGGCGGCGACGGCGCCACCTGCGCGACGGCGCTGGTGCTGCAAAACACGCTGTCGTCGGGCAACGGCGACGACATCGCGGGCGCGTGCGCGCCGCTCGGCGAGTGCGCGGGCCCGAGCTTCGACGACGCCTACCATCTCGCCGCCGGTTCGCCCTGCATCGACGAAGGCGTGCCGAGCGCCGTCGACGTCGACTACGACGGCGACGCGCGCCCGCTCGACGGCGACGGCGACGGCACGCCGGCGCACGACGTCGGCGCCGACGAGTACGCGCCGAAGTAGCTACTCGATTAGCCAGAGGACGCCCGCGCCCACCAGCAGCACGCCGCCGACCGCAAGCGTCGCGATGCCGGCGCTCCCGGTGTCGTACTCGCGCGGGCATTCGCCGGCGCCGTCGCAAGTGCCGCCGCCGTCGAGCACGACGAGGCCGGCGCCGACGCCGAGGCCGAACACGCCGCCGCCGAGCGCGGCCCACGGCAGGGCGCGGCGCCAGCGCGGTTTGGTTTCGCGCTTTCGCCGAGTCTCGGCGCTCGGCTCACCGGCGGGAACCGGCGGCCTGGCGACGGGCTTGGCAAGGAGTGCCGCGGCTCGGCTGAGCGCGTCGCTTGCCTCGGCCATCGTGCACACGTCGCAGCTCTCCTCGATCGCGGCGCGCGTCGCTCCGTCGGCGGTCTCGGCGAGGCGCAGCCGGAAGGTGTAGGACGAGCCGACGATCTCGACCTGCGTCGCGACCACCAGCGGCGCGCCGACGAGCTCGCCGATGCGCCGCAGGCACGGGCTGGTCGTGCAGCCGGCAAGCGCGGGGTTGGCCGCCAGCGCACGGTCGACGTCCTCGACGTCCCGCGGATCGCCGCCGCCGCTGGCGAAGCCGCCCACTACGCCACGCCGCAGCGTCACGCGCACTTCGTCGGCGACGGCGTCGCCCGTCGCATCGATCGGCAGCACCGCGACCCGCTGCGCTTGCGCGAGGGCGAGCGCCGGCGCGAAAGCGAGCGCGATCACGATGCGGCACGCGTGAATCATCCGCGGAAGAATAGCAGCGTCGCCACGAGGAAGATCGGCAGCAGCACCGCGGCGGCGATCGCCATGTAGCCGAAGAACGACGGCATGCGAAACCGGTACTCCTCGGCGATCGCCTTGACCATGAAGTTCGGGCCGTTGCCGATGTAGGAGTTGGCGCCCATCAACACCGCGCCGGCGCTGATCGCCGCCAGCAGCGTGCCGGGGACGCCGACGACGGCGTCGAGCGCGCCTTGGGCGCCGAGGCTCTGCGCGAGCGAGAGGAACGTGAGGTAGGTCGGCGCGTTGTCGAGAAACGACGAGAGCGCGCCGGTCAGCCAGAAGAACTGCCACGGCCGCGTGATGCCGAAAGCGGCTCCGCGCGCTTCCAAGATGAGCAGCGCCGGGATCATCGTGAGGAAGATGCCGGCGAACAGCGCCGCGACCTCGACGATGGCGCCCCACGAGAAGCCGTTTTCGCGCCGGTACTCGCGCGGCGTCGCCAGCAGCGAGCCGGCGCCCATCGCCACCATCGTCGCCTCGCGCCACGGCGGCGGCAGGAACACGGCGCCGACGATGCCGCCGAGGAAGACCAGGTTGCGCTTGCCGACGACGACGAGCGGCGTCGCGGCGATTTCGTCGAAGCGCAGGTCCGAGATTTTCTCGCGGGCGTAGGCGCGCGAATCCCACGCGTAGAAAACGGCCAGCAGCGCGCCGACGCACAGCAGCCACACCGGCCAGAGGCGCAGCGTCCAGAAAAACGGCACGCCCTGGAGATAGCCGAGGAACAGCGGCGGGTCGCCGAGCGGCGTGAGCAACCCACCCGCGTTCGAGACGATGAAAATGAAGAAAACGGGGATGTGGCCGGTGTTTCGCCGCTCGCTGTTGGTGCGCAGCACCGGCCGGATGAAGAGCATGCTCGCGCCGGTGGTGCCGATGAGGTTGGAAAAGACCGCGCCGGCGGCGAGGAAGGCGGCGTTGACCTCGGGCGTGGCGCGCAGATCGCCGCGCAGGACGATGCCGCCGGCCGCGGTGAAGAGCGAGCCGAGCAGCACGATGAACGAGATGTAGTCGGCGAGCGTGTGCACGAGCGTGTGCGGGTCCTTCAGCGCAATGAGGAGCCCGACGGGGAGGCCGAGCCCGAGGGCGACGAAGAGCTTGTTGCGGTTTTGCTCCCAGAAGTGCGGCGCGCGTAGCGGCATGAGCGCGATGCACAGGAGCAGCGCGACGAAGGGGGCGACCCAGAGCGGCGAGAGCGTGGCGCCGAGCGCGAGGGAGGCGTCAGGCATCGGTGCGCGGAATCTAGCACCAGAGATCGGCTATCGTGTCGTCATGAAAATCCCCATGAAGACGCGATTTGCGGCGGCCCTCCTGCTCGCCTGTGGGTGTTCGGATTCGGATTCGAGCGCGGGCTCGGAGTCCGAATCGGAAGCCGAGCCGGAAAGCCTCGCCTTCCCCGAGGGCTTCCTGTTCGGAACGTCCGTCGCCGGCTTCCAGGTCGACATGGGGTGCCCGACGCTCGCGGCTTCAGTTTGCGAGGATCCGAACTCGGACTGGTACGCATTCGCGACGGCGAAGGAGACGGTCGGATCCGCGAACGCGCACCTGTCGGGACAGCACCCGTCGGTCGGCCCGGGGCACTGGGAGCTCTACGAGCAGGATCTCGACCGCGCCGCGGGCGAGCTCTCGGGCAATTCGTTTCGCACCAGCATCGAGTGGAGCCGCGTGTTCCCGACTGCGACCGACGATCTCGACGGCTACGACGCGCTAAGCGAAGCCGCCGACGACGACGCGATCGCGCACTACCATGCGCTCTTCCAGGCGGCGCTCGACCGCGGCCTCACGCTGCTCGTCACGCTCAACCACTACTCGCTGCCGCTGTGGATCCACGACGGCGTCTCTTGCCACGTCGATCTCGACACCTGCTCGCCGCGCGGCTGGCTCGACCGCGAGCGCACGGTGCGCGAGATCGCCAAGTACGCCGGCTTCGCGGCGCGCGAGTTTGCCGCCGAAGTCGATCTCTGGGCGACGCTCAACGAGCCCTTCGCGGTCATGCTGCCCGGCTACCTCATGCCGTCGGCCGAGCGCACGAACCCGCCCGCCGTCTCGCTGCGCATCGACGAGGCCAAGGAGGTCACGCTCGCGCTGATCGAGGCGCACGCGCGCATGTACGACGCGGTGAAGGAAGCCGATGTCGAAGACGCCGACGGCGACGGCGACGACGCGCGCGTCGGCGTGGTCTACCCCATGGTGCCGGTGCGCCCGCTCGATCCCGACGATCCACTGGACGTGCAGGCGGCCGAGAACGTGTTCTACCTCTACAACATGGTCTATCTGAACGCGGTCGCGAAGGGCGAGCTCGACGACGACTTCGACGGCGTCGCCGAGCACCGCGACGATCTCGCCGGCCGCATGGACTATATGGGCATCAACTACTACACGCGCATCACCGTCGAGGGCACGTCGGCCTCGATCTTGCCCGACTTCTCGCCGCTGCTCACGTTCAACCCGACGACGCTCCAGCTCTGGGAGGACTATCCGCGCGGCGTCTACGAGATGGCGATGCTGGTCAAGGACGCGTTTTCGCTCCCGTCGATCGTCACGGAGAACGGCGCTGCCGATCCCGACGACGACGGAACGGCGCCGAGCTACCTCGCGCGGCACCTGACGTGGATCGCACGCGCCATCCGCGACGGCGCCGACATGCGCGGCTACTTCTACTGGACGTTGATGGACAATTACGAGTGGAACCACGGCATGAACATCCGCATGGGCCTCTATGCCGTCGACAAGGACGATCCGACCAAGATGCGCATCGCGCGCCAGGCGGTGGACGTCTACGCCAGAATCGCGCGCGCGGGAGCGATCCCGCCCGAGATCGCGGCGACGTACCCGGCGCCGGAGGAGTAGCCGGCGCTTGGCCGGCGCTACGCGCCGAAGCGCGGGAGCATCGCCATGCCGAGCTGCATCGCGAGGCCG
>JBBTFH010000186.1:0-16763 GCA_038041915.1 Myxococcota bacterium | reverse complement strand
GGGGCGCGGCGGGGCCTGGCTCTGGAGGCTGCGCGCGAGTTGTTCGACCGCCACGGTCGGGAGGCGTATGCGTGTGCGGCCGCCGAGGCTGTCCGGCGCGACGCTGTGGGCGTGCTGTTCCGTGGAACCGACCGCAAGCACGTGAAGGCCGCACTGGCCGAGATGGCGGGCGCTCATCTGGGCAGCGTCGCGGGACGCGCCCGGCTGCGCGATCTGCTCTCGGAAGCGCCTCGCCGACGTTCGGCCCTGCGCGAGGCTGCCGCACTTGCCGAGTCGCCATCAGCGGACGACCTCCTCGACCTGCTGGTCGGGACCGGGCTCTGGTCACAGGCTGAGCGCGGGTTCCTCCGGCCGGCAGATCCGTTCCTCGCCGACAACCTGGCGGCCGAGGTGCTCGCCGTCGAGCCCGACGGCTGGGCGTTGCTGGTGGCGACGCTGCACGACCGTTCTCGCAATGGCGTGCGCCGCGCTGTGGCCGCGAGGCTGCCGCAGTCGTCGGAGAAGATCGAGGCGCTCCTGCACGAGGACGAGGGCCGCATCGTCCCGGCAATCGAGTTCGCGGCCGCCCTGGCCGCTTGGGCGCCGGAACATGCGCGCCCCGACCAGGTTGCCCAGATCGTCGCGAGCATCCTGCAGATCGCGGGTCCGACCGAGCTACGGGATGCCGGCTTGGTCGGGAACGTGGAGGCCGCAGAGCAGGCGCTGCGGACGATCAGCCGCCGGTACCGCCATACGCTTCCGCAACTCCACGCTGAGTCCAGCGTGCAGTCGTTCCTCCAAGCTGCGGCGCCGGGCGTTCGTGCTCTGATCACGCTCGCCGGTCTGCAAGGCACCGGTCTGGACCGGCTGCTGTCCCAATGGGGCCCGTGGCGGGGGTTCCAGTCACCCGACAACGCGCTCGCGTGGCTGCTGCCGTGGCAGACGCCGTTGAGCGCCCTGCTGGCCGCCGGGCGCGGAGAGCTGGCCGTCGTCCTGGGCGATCGCATCACGGACGGCGACGCTGACGTTCGTCGGATCGCGAGCGGACGGTTTCAGGACGAGGACGAACGCTGGCTGTGGCGCGCGCTGTCGATCGCTGAGCGGCTCTCGCTCCTGGCTGAGGGCCCCGAGGACGCCTTGGAGCATCTCGCCCGTCTCGCAGAGTGCCTCGGCGACCTGCGCATGGTGCCCGACCGTGACCGGGCGGCGCTCGAGGCGGCTGGCCGCAGCGCGATCGTGCGGTGGGTCGTCCGGTTTGGCGACGACCCGTCGCACTTCCTGTTCCCTGGTCTCGGGCCCTTCCGGCTCTGGCTGGACGGACTACGCGAGGGCGGAGCGCGCCGCATCCTCCGCGCGGAGTTCGAGAGCCTGGTCGGGAAGTGGGACTCCATCGAGCAGGGCGACAAGGAACTTCGCGCGTTGGGCCGAACTCCGGAGAAGTCGTCCTACGACGACCTCATCGCAGTCGGTGGTGTCTTGTACGAGATGGGCGAGCACGAGCCGCTTCGCCGACTGCTCCTCGGGGCGCGAGGCCAGTGCGACCCTCGTGCCGTCGCGGCCGCGCGTCGCCTTGTCGAACTTCGTGACGTCGAGACGCTCAAGAAACTCGTCGAGCGCGCGCGCGAAGATCGCACTGACGCGGCAGCCGCGTGCACTCACGCGGTGCTCGTCGCCGTGGACGACGAAGA
This sequence comes from Myxococcota bacterium, assembly GCA_038041915.1. GTDB lineage: Bacteria > Myxococcota_A > Polyangia > JBBTFH01 > JBBTFH01 > JBBTFH01. The sequence goes on along the minus strand of JBBTFH010000186.1, from coordinate 15,096 downwards.
CATGGTGCTGTGGTCGGCCGACCAGCTCGCTTTGGCGCAGCATATCCACGCGGCCCTCGGTCGGATCGCTCAGCCTCGCGTAGTCGATCTCGCCCTCCGCTGGGCGGTCAACCGCGCACTTGGCTTCCGTGCCGAAGCCGCGGCCACGGCCCTGCTTCATGTCGGCTTGGGCGATCTTCGCCAGATCGGCTGGCTGTTCTCGGAGCCGCTCGCCCTCGCGTGGCACTTCGAACCCGGCCTGCGCCACCCCGATCCCGACGTGCGTCGCCGGGCTGCGGGTCTCCTCGAAGCGGCCCTTCGATCGGTGGACGGGCTCGCAAAGCCCAGCCACGAGACGCTCTCCAAGCTCGTCACACCGGCGACCGTGCCAGGGCTGAGCGTTCTCAACCTCGTGACAGTCGTTCGGAGCCTCCGCGATCACCACCGATCGGAGACCGCAGGCGCTGTCTTCGCGCTGGCCCGAGCCGCCGCCGCCTGCGATTCGGATGCCCTTCCGCAGCCCGTTCCTGACGCGCGCCTGGTCGACCAGCACACGGTCGACAACCTGATCACGGAGTGCGCGACGGCGCTGCACGCGTTCGGTGACGAGCGATCGGTGGAGTTGCTCCGGCGGCCCCTCGGGCAGGACGGCGACGCGGATCGTCAGGCCCGCCTGCGGTCGAGCATCGTGCACGCGGCTGGCGAGAACGCTTTCGACTGGCGTGTGCTGGAGGAGATCGCCGGCGACAACGTTCTCCTCCAGGCTCTCGCCCGCCGTTGGCGTCTCGAAGATGAGAAGCCCCCGATCGATCTCCTGCTCGCGGAGTGGCGCCGCGGCTTGCCCGATCTTGTAGCTGGAGCGGAGTTTCTGCCGGGAGGGGGTTCGGTCTGCGGCCACGCAACCCGCAGATGGATGAACGTGGACGGCTACTTGACGCGACACGCGCCCCGCGCGTTGGCCGCCGTCTGGGTCGAGTTCGCGCGTGGGCTACGTCCCGCGCTACGCGGCCGCGCCCTCGTTTTCTACCGCGAGGTCGTCAGCCTTGATCCCGAGGCCGGCCCAGCCTTCTTGCGCGCCTTGAAGATTCAGGGTCGCCCTGCCGTCGAACGATCGAGAACACGAAAGAGAGGCACGTGATGACAACGTCCAAGAACCTGGCGCCGGCCATTCGTGCAAGCCTGAACGCGAAACTCGAGCGGCTGCTCGAACGGCCGATCATCGGTCGCATCGTCGACGCGGCACCGCCCGAGGAGGACGACGCCGAAGACGACGAGTTGCCGGATGTCTTCCGCGTGCTCCAGGGCGCTGCCCGTGCGTTCGCGCCGACGGCGAGCGCGCGGCGGCGGGCCAGAGCGTGGACGGAGGATCCCGACGACGGCACGTGCTGCGTGCGCATCTGGCTTGACTACGACGACCTGTGGCGCGGCTACGAGAAGGAGATCCTCGAGACGGTGTCCGGCACCGTGGAGAGCAACATCACCTTCCTCACCGACCAGCAGAGGCTCCTCCTGGAGCGGTCGCCCCGCGAGTTCCTCGCCCTCGATCCACGCCCGGAGAGCGCCGAGCTCGTGGCGTTCGAGACAGAGAAGGTCGGCGGCAGCGTTCGTGTTGTCGCGCTCAAGTTCGCGGCGGCACCGGAATCGCGAGCGCACATCCGCCATGTAGCCGTCGTCCCGAACCTGGTCCAAATCGAACGACAGCTCGCTGGCCTGCGGGCGATCGAGAACGCGGCGGAGGACGGTCCCCTGGCCCCGCTGCGCGTCCTTCTCGGCCTGTCCGCCGCTTCGTGTCTGCCCACGCCGCCTCCGGCCGATGTGGACGCGGTGATCGACGGACCTGCACCGGACGAGCGCCTCGACGAGTACCAGACGGAGTGCATCCGCAAGGCGATGACCACACCGCACTTCGCGGTCATCCAGGGGCCGCCCGGCTCCGGCAAGACCACCGTGATCACGGGCATCATCCGGCACGCGCTTGGCCGCGGCGAGCACGTCCTCGTGGTCTCGCCGACCCACGTCGCAGTGGACAACGTCGTCGAGAAGCTGGCGCCACGTCAGGGCGACGGGCGCGACGATGCGCTCGAGGCGCGCAGCCTGCCGGTGCGCTACTCGGCGCGCAAGAAGAAGCTCTCCGAGCGGGCGCTCGAGTACTGGGTCGGGAGCAAGAAGCAGCGACGGGGCGCGACGATCGCGCGCCGCATCCAGCAGCGGTTGATCAAGACGATCCCGTTCGCCGAAGCGCTCTTCGCGATCGAGGACAAGGAGGAGTCGGGACACGCGCCACTCTCGTCGGCGGTAGCGGGCGTCGAGGCGGTCATCTGCGGCACGCCGATCGGCATCCTCTCGTTCGAGACGGTCAAGAACGCGGCGGCCGGGAGCTTCGGCCTGCTGATCGTCGACTAAGTATCGAAGATGACGCTGCCCGAGTTCCTGGCCATCGCGGTGAAGGCGCGTCGCTGGGTGCGGGGGGGCGACCCCGAGCAACTCCCGCCGTTCAACAACAGCGAAGAGAACGCGACGACCCTCGACGACCTCATCGACCCCGCGCTGGAACTCGTCTGCTCGGTCGGCGCCATTCTCGAGCGGGCGCGCCCTCCCATGCGGCGCGACGAGCGTCTCGTCGTGGTCTCGTCCGATCCTGTCCGCGCTGCCTCTGCGATCCGCTCTCACCTCGACGAGGTCATGCCCGAGAACCTCCCGCCGGTTGGGGCGTTCGGGGAAGAGCAAGCTGATGGGATCGTGGTGTGCTCACCGGAGGAGTGCGACGAAGCCTGCGAGTTCTTGTCGCCCGTCCGCGGGCGGGACCACACGCACAACCCCGACCGGAGCGGCTCGCTGCGCATCCTGGTTGAGCGCGGGCTCCGCGTCGCACGCCCTGACTTCGCGAGCGGCACGCGGCTGGTGGAGGCGCGCGTTCGGGCCCAGGCGCTGATCTTCGAGAACTCCTTCAACGTCTATCACGCGCAGCCCTGGAGCCTGCGCAGCGGCCAGAAGCTGCCACTGGTCATGTTCCGCAACGGGCTGGACAAGTACCTGCCGTCCGCGGCCGCGCTCGGCGCCCTGGGCTGTGCCAGCGGAGTCGACCAGTCGGCCGCTCTCCGCCGTGCCACGCTTATCGACGACATCGCGGAGCGGTTCGCCATCAACGCGATCTCGGTCTACGACTGGCTTACCGGGATCCCCTCGGAGCACTTCGACACGTCGCCGCTGCTCGAGTTCGAGGCGCTCTCTCCGGCCGCCCTTCGCGAGGCCGTGCGTCCCTTCGTGGGCACGCTGAAGAAGCAGTACCGCATGCACTCCAGCCTCTCGTGGGTGCCACGCGAGTTGTTCTACTTCGGCGAGGCGCTGCATGACGGAAGGCCGGATGACAAGCCCGGATGCCGCGTGAGCCTCGTGCAAGTCGCGGCAGAGGGCGTCGAGGGCGAGTCGAATGGGCGCGAGGCCGAGGCGATCTGCAGCCTGCTCGAGAGCCTGAATGCCGATGAGGCGGCGCAGGAACGCCGTCCCGGCATCATGGTCATCACGCCCTACCGGCGGCAGGAAGCGCTTCTCAGCGAAGCGACCGAAAAGCTGCGCTCACGCGGCGCCATCGGCAATCTCGACGTCGAGGTCTGCACGCTCGACCGCTGCCAGGGGCGCGAGGCGGAGTACGTCTTGATCAGCCTCGTGCGGAGTCGCGCGACGCCCTTCCTCGACATGCCGAAGCGCTGGAACGTCGCGCTCACCCGCGCGATGCAGGGCCTCTTCATCATTGGCAACATCGACGCCTACCTGGGAGCGGCGATGGCTGCGCGCAACGATCCACGGGCTCGTCCGGGGGGCCGCAACGACCAGGCAGCGTCCTCGCGTCGCGATTCGCCCGCTCGGCCGGCGGGTCGCGGCGGACAGCCACGCGTCTTGATGAGCCTGCTCGCCCGCATCATCGAGGCCTACGACCGGCAGATCGCAGCGAACCAGCAGGCGCGAGCACGACGGGCCGCGAGATGACGTCGTCGAACCGAAAACGCACCGAACTGGAGGACGAGCCATGCCGCTGAAGCGTCGGACCGCGAGGGGTGATGGTGAGAGCCATGGGCCGTCGCGCGCAGAGATCGAGATCCTTTGCATCCTTCACGCGGTCGGCCCACGCGGCTGCCCTGTGGGCGAACTCGCGATGCGACTCGGGTTGTCGCCCGCGCTGGCATCCGCCGTAGCAGAGGGCGCCCAAGCGCTGGTCAGCACGGGCTGGCTCGAACTGGACGACGAGCAGCTCGCGCTGACGGATGCGGGGCGGGCGCGGCTGACGCAACGGCTGTCCGATCTCGGCGTCGCGTGAAACGCCGAAGGACGGCGGAGGCCGGCCTGTAGCACGGCCCAAGCACGTCCCCCTGGAATCGCGCTAAGGGGTGGGGGTCGTCGGTGGAGCCCTGGCGGGGCTTCACCAAACGGGTGAAGGGCGCATAGGGGGGGGGGCCGGCGTCGATCCGAAGCCGATGGTGTTCCGCAGGGCCTGGGTTGCCCGGCTGTTGCTCGATCCGACGACCGTGCCACGCCAGGCGCAGCCGCTCATCATCGACCTCGTCCGCCCGGTCGGGCGGGGCGCCGACTGGGGGCTCCGCTCGATCATGGAACGCGTGACGGAGGTGGACCTCCCGGGTGGAATACTTCCGATCGTTTCGCCGGAGGATCTTGTTCTGTTCAAGGTGCTCGTGCACGAGGATCGCGGGTACGACCTGGACGACGCGAGGTCGGTCATTCGTGAGCGCGGAACCGAGATCGACCGCCGCTATCTCGTCGCTGCCGCCCGCAGGTTGGGCGTTCGCGGCAAGCTCCGTCGCGTCGGCGTGTAGGCGGTCTGAACGGCCGTCGCCCTCGGGATCGCACTCGTCGTCGCGGCAGGTGTCCTCGTCGAGCGCGGCCGTCGCCGGATCGTCAGTCGTGCAGGGCCGTCCAGGCCAGATCTGGCCGGTCGCGGCGGCCTGCGCCGCGGCGTCGGGCGGCGCGGGCACGATCGCGGCTCGCAGCTTCGCGGCGGCGCCGGCGATCACGCCGCCCGGGATGCGCTTCAGTTTCCCGAAGTGAGGCGCCTACCCGACCGTGGCGCAAGCCGACGAAAGGAGGGTAGGCTCTAGCAATGGTGCGCGACGAAGCGAAGGCGCGGCTCGCGGCGGCGCTCGGCCGGCAATCCGACGTGCGCCTCGCGTACTTGTTCGGCTCGGTCGCGCGCGGCGAGGAGCGATCACGAAGCGACGTGGACGTGGCCGTACTCGTCGAGCCGGCGGCGCTCGGGCGGCCCTGGCCGGGGATCGAAGCGACGCTGCTCGGTGATCTCTGCGACGCGCTGGCGACCGAACGGGTGGATCTGGTCCTGCTCAATGTTGCTCCGCCCGTGCTCGCGCGCGAGGTGCTACGCGATGGCGTGGTCGTCCTCGAGCGCGACGCCGACGAGCGCATCGCGTGGGAACTCGGCGCGCTGCGCCGCTACGCCGACACGCGCCGCCTGCGCGAGATCCGCACGGAGGGCCACCGAGCGCGGCAGGCCGCGCTCCTGCGATGAGCCCGGCGCGACGCGACGTGGTCGAGGAGCACCTCTCCGCCATGGAGCAGGCCCTCTCCGTGCTCGACCGCCACCACGACCGCACCACCGCGGAGTTGGAAGCCGACTTCGAGCGGCTGCTCGCCGTCGAGCACGCGCTCCAACTGGCCGTGCAGAGCGCGCTCGACGTGGGCGCCCACGTGCTCGCTGCCCACTTCGGCGAGCACTACGACGAGTATCGCGAGATTCCCGCGCGCCTCGCGGCCCGTGGCGTCGTCGACGGAGCGCTCGGCGCCGAGCTCGCGGCGCTTGCCGGCGTGCGCAACGTGCTCGTCCACCACTACCTGCGCGTGCGCGTGGATCTGCTGCGCGAGCACGTGCGCGCGGCGCCGGCGCGGCTGCGGCGGCTGGCCCAAGCGCTGCGGGCGCTCTTGGACGCCTAGCGGCGGCTTCGCGCAGGCGTCGGCTCCGGCGCGACCCGCCCCGGCGTCGCTTGAGGATCCGCACAGCTCAGTCGAGTTCCACCGACGGAATTCCGATCCAGCTCACGACCACGTAGGCGGTGAACCCGCGCTCGTATGCGGTCGAGCGGTAGGCGCCCGCGCCGACGGTGAAGCGCCAGGCCCCGGCTCGCGCCGCCGCGAACAAGGTTTCGGCGTCCGAGTCGCCGCCCGCGGCGAGCATGCTCTCGACCGCGAACAGCGCGCCGGCCCGCCAGCGCGGGGTCAAGCGCGCGCCCGCGAACGCCTCGCCGGAGAGCATCCGGTCGCCGCCGCTGTCGCCGACGAGCACGCTCACCTCGTCGACGAAGGGCCGAGCGGCGTCGGGTGCGCGCATCCAGGCCAGACGCCCGTCACCTCCGGCGAAGAAGCGGCCGGCCCCGAGGGCGAGGTGGCCCGCGAGGTAGCTCGTGCCGAGGAGGCCGCGGCACGCGACGGCGTCGCAGTCGACATCCCGCGTGTCGATCAGGCGCAGGCTTCCCATGTGGCCCGCGGCGAGGCCGACGAAGGAGATCGGATGAACCGCGACGGCGGCGTCCACGCGGTTCACGACCGCCGAAGTCTGGAGCGTCAGCGTGGGCCGCACATAGCCGTAGCGAAAGTCGCCCGGGCGTCGCGCGCCCCAGAGCAGCTTCCCGTAGCCTGCGCGCGCATAGCCGGCCGCGGCCGCGGGGAGCAGGCGCGCACCTCCGCCCGCCGCGAAGTCCCACCCGTCGGCGCGCGCGGACGCGGCGAAGAGCAGCGCGACGAGGCCGAGAGCCCTCGCGGACACGCGGACGCCGACCTACCCGCCCCGGCGTCGCTTGAGAATTTGCACGAACGAGCGGGAGCGCAGCTCGTCGAGCGTGAGCCCGGTCGCGAGCGCTTCGGCCTCGGTGACAGCCCCGCTCGAGAGCGCGCGCAGGAAGTAGTTCAGCAGGCCCTGTCCGGTCGCGGCGTCGTCGAAGATGTCGCCGACGAGCGTCGCCTGCGCGGCCTTGCCGACGAAATTGCTCAGGCGCTCGCTGGCCTTTGCCAAGCCTTCGAGGAAGAACGTGTAGACGGCCGCGTAGCGCGTGACGAGCTGCGCCGGGTGCAGGTCCCATCCCTGGTAGAAGCCCTGCCGCAGCGCGTGCATCGTGTCGTCGTAGTGGCGCCGCCACGCCGCGTGCACGGTTTCGCGCGCGCCGATCGGCATGACGTTGGTCGCGCCGTCGGAGATCCACACGCCCGTGCCGGCCAGCGCCACCTGCATGACGTGCTTGGCGAAGTCGCACGCCGGGTGGCCCATGCGCTGCTCTCCCGCCGTGACGTTGCACGCCGCGGTGTAGTCGTAGGTGCCGAAGTGCGCGCCGGTGCAGCGCCCGCGCGCGGCGTCGACCATGCGCCGGATCGGCAGCGCGCCGTCCGGGCCGACGATCGACTGCGTGGTCTCGATCATGATTTCGAGCTTCACGGCGCCGGAGGGGAGGCCGAGTTTCGGCTCGAGCGCGTCGAGAAGGTCGGCCAGCGCCGCCACCTGCTCGGGGAGCGTGACCTTGGGCAGCGTGACGACGAAATTCGCCGGGAGCTTGCCCTCGCTCGCCGTGGAAAGCGCCGTCAGGAAGATGTCGGTCGTGCGAAACGACCGCTCGCGCAGCTCCTCGGAAAGCGGTTTGATGCGGATGCCGAGGAACGGCGGCAGCGTCGTGCCGAGCAAGCCGCGGGCGGCTTGCTCGCCGGCCGCCGCGGCGTGGCCGTCTTCTTCGGCGTCGGGCCGGTTGCCGTAGCCGTCCTCGAAGTCGATGCGGAAATCCTCGACCGCTTCGCGCCGGAGCTTCTCGACGACGCGCGCGTAGACCTTTTGCGCCAGGTCGTCGGCGGGACGGCCGACGGCGGCGGCCAGCGCGGCGGCGTCGGGCGCGTGCTGCTCTACCGCCTCGAGCGCCAGCGCGCCCAGCTTGCCCGCCGTCTCCGCGCTGAACAGGTGCGCGCCGCCGTAGACCGTGTGCACGGGCTGGCGGGCGGCCGAATCACCGGGGTAGTGGCGTGCGAACGCGAGGTTCGCCTCGCGCAAGCGCGCGGCGACGGCGCGGGTGGAATCCGGTGAGAGCGAAGTTCGAACGGTGCTCATGGGTGCGTCGTCTCCTTCCAGAAGCGCGCGAGCAGGTTGGCGGCGACGCGGCGGCGATAGTCGGCGGTCGAGCGCAGGTCGTCGATGGGCGCGATTTCTCCGGCGAGCGTGGCCTGCGCCTCTTCCACGCTCCCACCGGCGGCGAGCACCGCCTCCGTGCGCGGCAGGCGCACGACGGTCGGCGCCACGCTGCCGAGCGCGACGCGCGGGCCGCCGGGCGCGCGCACGGCGGCCATGACGATCTTCGAGATGGCGTTCGCGGCGCGGGTGCCGACCTTGCGGAACCACTGGCGGCCCTCGACCTTCGGCACCTCCACCGCGACGATCAGCTCGCCTGGGCGCGCGACCGACTTGCGATAGCCCGTGTAGAAGGCGTTGAAGGGGACGCGCCGCTCTCCGCCGGCGCTGCGCAGCACGACCGTCGCATCGGCGACGGCCAGCACCGGCAGCGTATCGCCGGCGGGCGAGGCGTTGGCGACGTTGCCGCCGATCGTGCCGCGGTTCTGGATCTGCGGGCCGCCGACGGTGCGCGCCGCCGCGACCAGCATCGGCAGCCGCCGGCGCACGAGCGGCGAGGCGATCAGCTCCGTGTACGTCGCGAGCGCTCCGATCACGAGCGCGCCGTCGCGCACGGCGATGCGTCCCAGCTCGCGGCGCAGGCCCCACAGGTTGAGGTAGCGCTGCGGCGGGAGCGTGCCGAAGTTCAGGCCGACGAAGACGTCGGTGCAGCCGGCGATCGGCGCGAGCGGCCCTTCGTCGCGCAGCATCCGCAGCGCGTCGGCGAGCGTGCGCGGCAGGAGCACCTCGAGCTGCGAAACGGCGCTTCTCATGCCTTGCGGACCGCCCGGTAGATCGCCTCGTAGCCGGTGCAGCGGCACAGGTTGCCGGCGAGGCCTTCGCGCACGCGCGCGAGCGTCGGCCGTCGCGGCAGCGTGGACGCGGCGACGATCATCCCGGGCGTGCAGATGCCGCACTGCGCGCCGCCGAGCGCGACGAACGTCCTTTGCAGACGGTGCTTGCCGCCGAGGCCCTCGATGGTCACGACCTTCGCGCCGCGCACCTGCACCAGCGGCACCAGGCACGCGTTGACCGCCTTGCCGTCGATCAGCACGGTGCACGCGCCGCACTCGCCTTCGCCGCAGCCCTCCTTCGTGCCGGTCAGGCCGCACTCCTCGCGCAGCACGTCGAGCAGCCGCGCCATCGGCGGCGCGCGGAGCTTTACTCGGCGGCCGTTGAGCGTGAATTGCACATGGCCTCCTGGATTCGCTCGGGCGTGGCCGGGATCGACCGCAGGTCGGCGCCGAGCGCCCGCAGCGCGTTGACGATCGCCGGCGCCGGACCGTCCGTGGGGAGCTCGCCGACGCCCTTGGCGCCGAACGGCCCGTTCCGGTACGGGCGCTCGAGGATCACCACGTCGATGCGCGGTGTGTCGAGCGTCGTCGGGACCATGTAGTTGGTGAGTTGGCCGTTCGCCATGCGGCCGTTCTTCATGACGACGTCCTCGAGCAGCGCCCAACCGACGGACTGCGCCACGCCGCCCTCGACCTGCCCGGCGGCCAGGATCGGGTGGATCGCCTTTCCGATCTCGACGACCGCCGTGAGCCGCACCGGCCGCACCTCGCAGGTGTCCGGGTCGAGCTCGATTTCGGCGACGTTGCAGCCCCACGCGTAGGTGCCGTACGCGTCGCCGCGGTAGGTCGCGTCGTCCCAGCGGCTCTCGGCCGGCTTCTCGTAGCCCTTCTCGATGCGCAGCGGCCCGTGCCTCCGCAGATACTCGCGCGGCGAAAGGTTTTCGAGCTTCGCCTTCATCTCAACGGCGCAGCGCCGCAGGATCCCGCCGACGATCATGCAGGTGCGCGACGCGACGGTCGGCCCGCTGTTGGGGACGCGCGCCGTGTCGACCTCGCCGACCTCCACGCGCTGGTACGGCATCCCGAGCGTGTCGGCGACGATCTGCGCGAGCATGGTGCGCGTGCCCTGCCCGATCTCGGTCGACGCGACGAGCACGCGCGCGCCCGTCTCGGTGAGCTCGAGCGCCGCGCGCGAGGCGAGCTTCACCTCGCCGCCGCCGGTGAAGCCGGCGCCGTGGAAGAAGAGCGACAGCCCGAGCGCGCGGTTGGTGCCGCGCATCGCGCGCCGCCGCCGCCGGAAGTCGGTGCGCCGCACGGCCTCGCGCAGCACCTGGAGCGCGCTGCTGTCGCGTGGGAGCACCTGTCCCGTCGCCGTCGTGTCGCCCGGCCGGAGCGCGTTCAGCTCGCGCAGCCGCACCGGGTCCATGCCCAGCGCCTCCGCGATCCGATCGACGTGCACCTCCGTGGCGAACTGCGTCTGCGGCGCGCCGAAGCCGCGGAACGCGCCGTTGGGCGGCGTGTTGGTCATGACGGCCCGCCCGTCGACGCGCACGTGCGGGCAGCGGTACGGGCCCGTGGCGTGGATGACGCCGCGCGAGAGCACGACCGGCGAGAGCGTGACGTAGGCGCCGCCGTCGAGGATCACCTCGATGTCCATCGCGACCAGGCGCCCATCGCGCGCGACGCCCGTGCGGTGGCGAACGATCGACGGGTGGCGCTTGGTGGTCGCGACCATGTCCTCGGCGCGGTCGTAGACGAGCTTCACCGGCCGCTTCGCCTTCCACGCCAGCAGCGCCGCGTGGCCGGCGATCATCGACGGGTATTCTTCCTTGCCGCCGAAGCCGCCGCCGGTCTCCGTCTGCACGACGCGCACGCGTTCCGGCGGGAGCCCCAGCAGCCGGACGATCGCCGGGTGCACGTAGTACGGGCACTGGAGCGAGCCGTAGATCGTGATGCCGCCGTCCTCGGGCACGGCGATGACGCCGTTCGGCTCGATATAGACGTGCTCCTGCGCGCCGGTCGCGTACTCGCCCTCGACGACGAGGTCGGCCTGGGCGAAGCCGCGCTCGAGGTCGCCCTTCTCGATGCGGATGTGTTTGAACGTGCGCGGCGAGTTTTCCGGATCGAAGACCGGCGCGCGCGGCCGGTAGTCGACGTGCACGCGCGGCAGCGCCGCCCAAAGCGCTTCGCGGTTCTCGTGCGCGAGGAGCAGCAGCGGCTCCTCGGCGTGGCGGACTTCGCCTACGGCGAGGCACGGCTGGTCGTCTTCGATCAGCGCGACCACGTTCTGCCCGGGAATGTCGCGGTGATCGACGACGGTGAAGCCGCCGGCGTCGAAGTCGAGGCGCACGCCGGTGATCTCGCCGCACGGCACGGTCGAACGCACGGTCGCGCCGTGGAGCATTCCGGAAAAACGCAGATCGTCGATGTAGCGTGCGGCGCCGGTCACCTTCGCCACGCCATCTTTTCGCGGAACGTTCCGTCCGACGGCACCCATGAGCGCGGAGGATAACGGAACCGGCGCTTTCGGACTATGCCCGCAGTCTACGGGTACTGTCCGAAGTAGGCCCGGACTACGATGCGGGACGCAACATCCCCCGGGTCGCAGAGGAGGGGCGATTCGCCGTCGCACCCTTCATGATCCGCGGAAGATTGAGCCTTCGCGCGATGGAACGCGTCGCGGAGGTTTCCGCTCGGTGGTTTCCCGGACGACCTGGCGCCCAGGGCATCGGCCACGTTGTAGAGGAACTCGTCCCACGGGAGCGAGGGCAACGCGCTGGACGCTTGGTGCGCCAAGCACGCGCAGAGCACCGCCCGGTGCTCGCTGGCTAGTTCAGAGAACGCGCCGGCCCCGCACTGGCCGAATACGAAGGCCTGTCGGCGCGACTTCAAGTCGGCCGCCATTTCGGAGATATCCTCGGGGAACACGGAGGTCTCCGGCCAAGCGAAGAAACGGCCCGGCGGCGCGATCGTGGATTTGCAGCGTGCCGGGTCGGCGTCGACCGGATAGCCGTGATTCGTGACGACGAGAAAGAACGGATCGTTCTCCTCGATCGTGTCGGACGAGCGCGCAAAGGCCGCCGCAAGATTATCCAGTGTCGCCGCTTCGCCAAGGCTCGATCCACCGTCGAGGTAGAGGATCTGTACGTCCGCATGGGACGCGCCGAATCGGCTGGTGACAAGCTCCCGCCACAGCACGAGGTCGTTCGCGTAGCGGGAATTCTCCTCCGGAGTGTCGGCCATGCCCGCCACGAGGATCGCGCCCGCCCCCAACGTCAGACCTCGCGCGCGAACAACTCTTCACGGTCGATCGGGTACCAGGACGCGTCCACTTGGCGAACGGCGCCGTTGGGATCGACAAAGACGTACCGGCACGGATGGGCCCAGTTGCCCTCGGGCATGAGGTCAATCATCCCGACCCACGATCCGTCTGGATGCGGCCCATCGTCGCCAATAAGTGCGCCCGCGACCCGCAGGACGAGCTCCCCCGGTTCCAGCGGCCGGCGGCTGACGTAGACCTGCGCCGGCAAGCGCCGGAGGGGGGGGCCTACCGCCTGCTGTCGGACGAGCCGGACGGCGTCCTCTCGGCGGATGGCGTGCTCGCGCGTCCGCGCTGCGTAGCGCTCCAGCATGACGTTCGCCAGCTCCACGAGCCGCGTTGGCATTCCCGGCCTGCGGAGGCGGCGCAGCTTGGCGATGTCTTCTGCTTCCTTCAGGCCCGCGGGGCTCACGCGCCGCACGCCCATGTACCACTTTTGGCCCTGCGCCGCCGTCGGTGTCGGGGTCGCGAGCGCCTCGTTCACGCATGCCCGAAAGGTGAGCAGCGTGCAGTCATCGTACGCCGGACGCCAAGCATCCGGGCCCGCGTGTAACTTCGCAAGCTGGCGCAGCGCTTCCAGCACGTCTTACCTCTCTGTCGCGCCGTGCAACGTGCGCACGAGCGTCACGAAGTCGTCGAGCGGCACGTCGCGTTTGGCTCGGGCGTAGTCGAGCGGTGGCGAGTCGAAGTCGTCGATGATCGCGTGATCGCGATGGTTCGTGAAAAGGAGCATCACGACTTCAGGGAGCAGCCGCCGCAGGTCGCGATGCAGGAAACGTCCCGTTTCGGTCCCGGCGACATTCCGTTCGAGCGCGTAGCGTTCTCCAGGGGACATCATCATGTCCCAGATGACGAGGCGAATGCGCCCTTTCAACTCGTCCGCCTTGGCCAGCGCGGCGTCGACGTCCGAGACAAAGCACACTTCGTCCTCGCCGAAGGCCTGCTTCAGGGCAAGCACGTAGTCGATCATGAACTCCGCGTCATCATCTATGAAAAGAATCATTGGAACGTCCTGTTCGTGGCTCCTGCTCGACGAGCCGTCACGCTTGCCCGAATCTCGCGCATCGTGCAACAACGCCGCGCGGCGGGATAGGAGATATGCCTCGGGCGAGGCTGCGCTACGCGGCGGCGGGCTTGACGGCGGCTGCCTCGGCGTCGCCCGACTGGATGCGCATGCCGTAGAACGAGCGGTGCGCGAAGGTGAGCGCGGTCGCGAGGAAGCAGGCGGCGAGCACGTGCGCGGTCATCGGCACGAGCTCGATGGCCAGCTCGACCGCGAGCAGCCCGAAGAGCGTGGTGAACTTGATGATCGGGTTCATCGCGACCGACGAGGTGTCCTTGAACGGATCGCCGACGGTGTCGCCGACGACGCACGCCGCGTGCAACGCCGTGCCCTTCTCCTTGAGCTCCGTCTCGACGACTTTCTTGGCGTTGTCCCAGGCGCCGCCGGCGTTGGCCATGAACAGCGCCTGGTAGAGGCCGAAGAGCGCGATCGAGATCAGGTAGCCGATGAAGAAGAACGGCTCGACGCAGGCGAAGGCGAGCGTGGCGAAGAAGACCGTCAGGAAGATGTTGAACATGCCCTTCTGCGCGTACTGGGTGCAGATCTCGACCACCTTCTTGCTGTCGGCGATCGAGGCGCGCAGGGCGCTGTCGAGCTTGATGTTGCGCTTGATGAACTCGACGGCGCGGTAGGCGCCGGTCGAGACCGCCTGGATCGACGCGCCGGTGAACCAGTAGATGATCGCGCCGCCGGTGACGAGCCCGAGCAGGAACGGCGGGTGGAGCACCGACAGTTTTTCCAGGTGCACCGTGAGGCCCTGCGTGAGCAGCACGATGATCGAGAAGATCATGGTCGTCGCGCCGACCACCGCCGTGCCGATCAGCACCGGCTTGGCCGTGGCCTTGAAGGTGTTGCCGGCGCCGTCGTTCTCCTCGAGCAACTCCTTGGCCTTGCCGAAGCGCACGTCGAAGCCGTGGTCGCGCTTGAGCTCCTCGGCGATGCCCGGGAGCGTCTCGATCATCGACAGCTCGTAGACCGACTGCGCGTTGTCGGTGACCGGGCCGTACGAGTCGACGGCGATCGTCACCGGTCCCATGCCGAGGAAGCCGAAGGCCACCAGACCGAAGGCGAACACCGCCTCGGCCTTCATGATCTCCGCCAGCCCCTGCGTGCTCACGCCGTAGGCGGCGGCCATCAGCCCGACGATGACGAGGCCCAGCCACAGCGCGCTGAAGTTGCCGGCGGTGAGGCCCGACAGCACGTTGAGCGAAGCGCCGCCCTCGCGCGAGGCCGTCACGGTTTCGCGCACGTGCGCCGACTCGGTCGACGTGAAGACCTTGACGACCTCGGGGATGATCGCGCCGGCGAGCGTGCCGAGCGAGATGATGGCCGAGAGCTTCCACCACAGCGTTCCGTCGCCGAGCTCGGGGATGAGCAGCCAGCTCACGCCGAAGGTCATCGCGACCGAGACCAGCGAGGTCAGCCACACCAGGAACGTCAGCGGCGCCTCGAAGTTCATCTTCTCGGCTTCGGCGTAGCGCGCGCGCGCGAGCGCGGCGTTGATCAGGTACGACGCGCCGCTGGCGATGATCATCATGATGCGCATCGCGAAGATCCAGACCAGCAGTTGCACCTGGACGTCTTCGCCCGCGACGGCGAGCAGGATGAACGAGATCAGCGCCACGCCGGTCACGCCGTAGGTCTCGAAGCCGTCCGCCGTCGGGCCGACCGAGTCGCCCGCGTTGTCGCCGGTGCAATCCGCGATGACGCCCGGGTTGCGGACGTCGTCCTCCTTGATGTTGAAGACGATCTTCATCAGGTCCGAGCCGATGTCGGC
>JBBTFH010000185.1:0-8584 GCA_038041915.1 Myxococcota bacterium | reverse complement strand
AAAGGCGGCGGCGCACCTTCCCCCCCCTATCGATCGGCGGCGGGTTCGATCTTCTTGAGGCGCCGGTCGCGCAGCGCATCGGTACGAACGGCCCAGGCACGGTGCTCGGCAACGACGCGGGCCGACAGCACCTCGTCGTCCTCGACGAGCAGGACCGCCGCTTCCGTCGGGTGCGCCATCCGCGCGATCCTATCACGCGGCCTGGCGACGCTTGACTTGGACATCCCTGCGAAACAGTATGGCGGGTGCCGCGGGAGCGAGTGAAGCGTTCCATTAGCGTCAGCATCGCGGGACATCGGCTCGCGGTCAAAAGCGATGCGGCCGAAACGTACGTACGGTCGTTGGCGGAGCTGGTGGACCGGAAGATTCGCGGGATGGCCGGTGTGAAGGTTCCGACGTACGAGTTGGCGGTGCTGGCGGCGTTGAGCATCGCGGACGATTTGCTCCGCGAGAGGGCGGAGCGGCGGTCGTTGACGAAGAAGATTCGCGAGCGCTCCGAGCGCGCGCTCCGGGTGCTCGACGCGGCCATGGCCGTGGAAGAAAAAACGGCGTGATTTGAGCTATCATTCGCCGCCGGCGGGTGTTGACATCGAAGTGAGGAAGAAGGACTAGTCCGAGCGCCGTTGCGCTCGTTCGTATTTACCGGCCTTTCGAGAAGTGCCCGAGTTGTAGGGCGCTCCTTCCTCCATTCATGAGACGCTCGCCGCCGACTTCGAGTTGGCCATGGAAAAACACGAGCTGCGAAATCAGATGAACCGGCTGCGCCGAGCGCTTTCGCAGGGCGAGATCGACCGACGCAGCCGCGACGTGGCTTCGCGCATCCGCGCCCTCCCCGAGTACGGCGGCGCAAGAACGCTGGCTTATTACGCGCCGCAGGGCGGCGAGATCGATCTGCTTCCGCTGGCGGCCGACGATCTGGCGGCGGGACGCGCGGTCTGCTTCCCGCGCGTCGAGGCCGAGCGGCGAGAGCTGCGCTTCCGGCGCGTGCGCGACCTCGGCGAGCTGTCTCCCTCCGAGTACGGAATCCGCGCACCGCTCGCCGAGGCCGCGGAGACGCCGGCCGAGAGCATCGACCTCTACCTGGTGCCGGGACTCGCCTTCGACCCGGAGGGCCGTCGCGTCGGGCGGGGCGCCGGCTACTACGACCGGGCGCTGCGCGGGGTGCGCGGCTTCAAGGTCGGCGTCGCCCACGACTTCCAGGTGGCCGAGCGGGTGGCGGACGGCGACGGCGACGTGGCGATGGACGCGGTCGTGACCGATGCGCGCGTCCTGCGGAGGGCGTCCGCGCCATGACGGTGGCGATCGCGATCGCGTTCGTCGTGGGTGCGGCGATCGCCGGCGCCTTTGCGGCGCTGCGCGCGCGCTCCGGGCGCGGCGACGTGCGCGCCGAGGCCGAGCGTGTCGTGGAAGAGGCGCGACGCGAAGCGCAGTCGCTGCGCAAGGGCGCCGAGATCGAAGCCAAGGAGTCGGCGCTGCGCGCACGCGCCGACGCCGAGCGTGAGACGAAGGACAGACACTCCGAGATCGCCCGCGAGGCCGAGCGGCTGGCGCAACGCGAGGAGACGCTCGAAAAGAGGGCCGAGGGAGCCGAGCGCAAGGAACGCGAGGTCCTCGCGACGGAGCGCGAGCTGGTACGGCGCGAGCAGGCGACGGAGACCAACGCGGTCAAGGCGCAAGAGCTGCTCGCCGAGGCCCGGCGCAAGGTCGAGCGGGCCGCCGGGATGACGGCCGAACAGGCGCGCAAGGAGCTGGCCTTGCTGGTGACGGAGGACGCGCGACGCGACGCGGCCGCCGAGATTCGGAAAGTCGAGGAGGAGACACGGCGCGAGGCCGACGAGCGGGCCAAGCGCATCATCGCGCAGACGATCCAGCGCTACGCGAGCGACTTCGTGCATGAGCGCACGATCGCGGTCGTGCCGCTGCCGAGCGACGATCTCAAGGGTCGCATCATCGGCCGCGAGGGGCGCAACATCCGCGCACTCGAAGCGGCGACCGGCATCGATCTCATCATCGACGACACACCCGAAGCCGTCGTCGTCTCGTGCTTCGATCCCGTGCGTCGAGAGATCGCCAAGATTGCGATCGCCCGCCTGATCGCCGACGGCCGCATTCACCCGGCGCGCATCGAGGAGATCGTCGCCAAGT
The DNA here is from genome assembly GCA_038041915.1 of Myxococcota bacterium. GTDB lineage: Bacteria > Myxococcota_A > Polyangia > JBBTFH01 > JBBTFH01 > JBBTFH01. Next base: position 6,439 of record JBBTFH010000185.1, on the reverse strand, counting down.
GCGCCGATGAGATCGAGAAGCAGTGCCTGGCGGCGGGCGAGCAGGCGGTGTTCGATCTCGGGCTTCATCGCGTTAACCCGGAGCTGGTGAAGCTCCTCGGGAAGCTGCGCTTCAAGACCAGCTACGCGCAGAACCTGCTGCAGCACAGCGTCGAGGTCGGCGCGATCGCCGGCATGATGGCCGGCGAGCTCGGTCTGTCGGTCAAGCTTGCGCGCCGCGCGGGGCTCCTGCACGACATCGGCCATGCCATCGGGCACGAGGTCGAGGGATCGCACGCGCAGGTCGGGGCGCTCGCGGCCAAGAAGTACGGCGAGGCGCCACGGATCTGTCAGGCGATCCTGGCACACCACGGCGAGGTGGAGCCGCAGGACGCGCTCGACCACCTCGTCGACGCGGCCAACCAGCTCTCCGCGCAGCGCCCGGGCGCGCGGCGGGAGCAGATGGCCTCGTACATCCAGCGCATGGTCGACATGGAGAAGGTCTGCACGTCGTTTTCCGGAGTCGAGCGCGCCTACGCGATCCTCTACGGCCGCGAAGTGCGCGTGATGGTCGAGAATTCCAAGGTCACCGACGATCAAGCGTCGGCGCTGTGCCGCGACATCGCGCGCAAGATCGAGGACGATCTGAGCTTCCCCGGGCAGATCAAGGTGCATGTGATCCGCGAGACGCGCGCCGTCGACTACGCGCGGTGATCCGGTGAGACTTCTCTGCCTCGGCGACGTCGTCGGCGGCGCGGGCCGCCGCGCCATCGCCGCTTTGGTGCCGCGGCTGCGTGAAGAGCGCCGCATCGACTTCGTCGTGGCCAACGGCGAAAACCTGGCCGGCGGCATCGGCGTGACCGGCCCGACGGCCCAGGAGCTGTTCGACGCGGGCGTCGACGCGTTGACCGGCGGCAACCACACCTGGAAGCACAAGGAGGTGCTGCCGTTCCTCGAGCGGGAGCCGCGCATGCTCCGCCCGCTGAACTACCCGCCGGGCGCGCCCGGCCGCGGCGTCGCGGTGTTTCAAACGCCGCTCGGGCCGGTCGGCGTCGTCAGCCTGCTCGGACGCATCTTCATGGAGCCGGTCGACTGCCCGTTCCGCGGCGCGAACACCGCGCTGTCCGAGCTTGCCGGTCGCGCCCGCGTCGTCATCATCGACATGCACTGCGAGGCGACCAGCGAGAAGCGCGCGATGGGCTGGCACGTCGATGGCCGCGCGACCGTCGTGTTCGGCACGCACACGCACGTCCCCACCGCCGACGAGGAGATACTGCCGGGCGGCACGGCCTACGTGACCGATCTCGGGATGACGGGCCCGTACCGATCGATCATCGGCATGCGCAAGGAGCAGGTGCTCGACAAGTTCATCGGCATGCGGCCCGTATCGTTCCAGCCGGCGAAGGAGGACGTGCAACTGCGCGGCATCATCGTCGAGTGCGACCCGGAGACGGGCCGCGCGAGCGCGATCGAGCGGCTGAAGATCGCGTACGCGGCGCCGGCGGCGGAATGAGCGCGATCGACCAGCTACGCCGCGGCACGGTGCAAATCGTCGACGAGAGCGAGCTCGCCGCGCGTCTCGCCGAGGGGCGGCCGCTGCGCGTGAAAGTCGGCTTCGATCCGACGGCGCCCGACATCCACCTCGGCCACACCGTGCTGATGCGCAAGATGCGCCAGTGGCAGGACCTCGGCCACGAGGTGATCTTCCTGATCGGCGACTTCACCGCGATGATCGGCGACCCGACGGGGCGCAACGCGACGCGGCCGCCACTCACACGCGAGCAGGTGCTCGCCAACGCTGAAACCTACAAGACGCAAGCCTTCAAGGTCCTCGACCCCGCACGCACGCGCGTCGAGTTCAACGCGACGTGGCTCGCCGCCATGACCGCTGCCGACGTGGTGCAACTGGCGGCCCGGTACACCGTGGCGCGGACGATCGAACGCGAGGACTTCGCCAAGCGGCTGCGCGCCGGCCTGCCGATCTCGACGCACGAACTGCTCTACCCGCTGTTCCAAGCCTACGACTCAGTCGCCTTGCGCGCTGACGTCGAGATGGGCGGTAACGATCAGCTCTTCAACCTCATGGTCGGACGCGACCTGATGCGCTCCTACGGGCTGCCGCCGCAGATCGTCATGACCGTGCCGCTGCTCGAAGGCACAGACGGCGTCGACAAGATGTCCAAGTCGCTCGGCAACCACGTCGGCGTCGACGAGCCGCCACGCGAGATGTTCGGAAAGCTCATGTCGATCTCGGATGCGCTCATGTGGCGCTACTACGAGCTGCTCTCTTCATGCACGGCGGACGCGATCACGGCGCTGCGCGATGGCCACCCGATGGAGGCGAAGTTCGCGCTCGCCCACGAGATCGTCGCCCGCTTCCATTCGGAGGACGCGGCGCGCGCGGCGCGCGAGGAGTTTCTGCGCATGTTCGGGCGCGGCGCGGGGCTGCCCGACGAGATCCCCGAGCGCACGGCGCCGAGTCGCGACGGAAAAATCGGGCTCGCCGCGCTGCTCAAGGAGGCGGGCCTGGCGCCGAGCACGTCCGAAGCGATCCGCCTCGTGCGCCAGGGCGCCGTCGAGATCGACGGCCAGCGCGCCGACGATCCCAAGGCTCAGATGCGCGCCGGCGCGACGCACCTCGTGAAGGTCGGCAAGCGCCGCCACGCGCGCGTGACGATCGCGTGAGAGGTATTGATCAGAAACCGAGCGTGACGCGCAACGCGAGCAGCGCGGTGTAGTCGATGCCCGACGACGTCTCGTAGCCGACGCCCGCGCCTTCCAGCTTCTCCCGCGCGCAGGCCTCGTCGTCGCCGCACTCCTCGCGGGCCGCGGCGACGTCGTCCGGGTCCGGCTGCACGGTGCCGTTCAGCAGGTAGTAGTAGCCGACGTCGGCGACCGGCCCGATCGCGAAGACGCCGCCGAAGGGCACGAAGATCCCCACGCCGCCGCGCGCGGTGAAGCCGATCGGCGTCTTGCCGACCTCGACGCCGCCGGGCGCGACCTCGGCGTCGCCGAAGAAGCCGACCATCATGCCGGCGCCGAAGCGAAGGTGCAGGACGACGTCGTCGCCGAACTCGGGCCGAAGGCCGAGCATCGCGCGGACGATCGACCCGCCCGGCGTAGAGTCGGCGAACTTGAGAAAGTCGCCGTAGGCCTCGAAGCCGAGGACCTTGACGCCTGCCTGCAGGCCGTAGGCGCCGCCGCCGACGACGTCGTAGAAATCGCGCTTCTCGGCCTCCACCTCGCCGGCGACGGGGGTCGCCTCCGACGAGCCCGAGCCGTCGGCCCAGCCACCCTGCGCCTGCGCGAAGATCTCGACGGAGTTTCCGGCGCGCGCCGGCGCGGCAAAGAACGCGGTAGCGACCGCAAACAGGATCGGGCGTGTGCTCATGAGAGCGAGAGCGTAGCAGCAATCGGCTGCGGCGGCGCCCCGACACAGGGAGCAACCGCTCGTGGGGCTGGCGCGCGTGTCGGTCTGTTCATGCCACAAGTTGCTGCGAGTTTCGGGCCACCGGTACGAAGCGTATCGGTCCGGGTAGTTGCACCGCGGACGCTGCCGGCGAAGGCACATGACTCAATCAAGATGAGGCACTTTCGACTCCAAACCGACCGAGTCTCTGATTGGTCTAGGAGCGGACGAGCGGCACGCGCGGCAGCTCGACGGTGAAGGTTGCGCCCCGCCCCGGCGCGCTCTCCACGCGGATGGTGCCGCCGAACGCGTCGACGATCTTGCGTACGATCCACAACCCGAGCCCGAACCCGCCGTAGTGGCGCTCGGACACTGCACGCTCGAAGCGCTCGAAGATACGCGCCTGGCTCTCGGGCGCGATGCCGATCCCGTGATCCCGCACGACGATCCGCCCCACGCGATCGTCGCCTTCGACCGTCACATCGATCGGCTTGCCGGCGCCGTACTTCACGGCGTTCGACAGGAGATTGGTCACGATCTGCTCGACGCGGATGGGATCCCATCGGCCGATCACCGGCCCGGCGGCGTGAAAACCGAGCGTACAGCCGGCCTGAGTCATCTCCTGCTGGAAGCGCACGGTGACGTTGCGGGCCAGCGACACGAGCTCGACCGCCTCGAGATCGAGGTCGATCCGACCGGCCGAGATGCGCGATATGTCGAGCAGGTTGTCGACCAGCTTTGCCAGGCGCGTCACTTGCCGGTCGGCGACGATCAGCCGCGACTCCAGCTTCTCGGTGAGCGCTCCCGTCGGCTCGCCCTTCACCAGATGCAGCAGCCCCTGCACGTGGAGTTGGAGCGGCGTGAGCGGCGTCTTGAGCTCGTGCGACGCGATCGAGAGAAACTCGTCGCGCACGCGCACGGCCTCCTGCGCCTCGCGAAAGAGCAGCGCATTGTCTATAGCCATCGATGCGCGCCGCATGATCTGCTCGGCCGTCTCGAGATCCTCGGCGTCGAAGCGGCGTCGCGACTCCGCGGACACCAGCGTGACCGCGCCGAGGGTGTGGCCGCGCGCGCGCAGCGGCAAGCTCATTTGCGAGCGCAGCCCGAGCGCGCGCATTAGCCGCAGGTGGTCGGCGTCGCGCGCGACTTTCTGCAGGATGTCGTCGGTGATCTCCGGGATCAGCTCGGACTGGCCCGTGCGGAGGACCTGCGGATAGCCGTGCGGACGGTCCTGCGGGGCGGGATAGCGCCGCAACAGCTCGTGGACGAGATCCTCGCGGCCGCCCGCGTGCACGACGGCCAGCAGGCGCGCCTCGCCGCCATTCTCCTTCATGTGGACGGCGCACCAGTCGGCGATCTTGGGCACGAGCAGCCGCGCGAGCTGGGCGAGCGTCGTCTCGTAGTCGAGCGACGATGCGAGCGCCTCCCCGGCCTCGGCCAAGATGCGTAGCGACGCTTCGGCGCGGCGCCGGCGACGGCGCCCTTCGGCGTCGCGCAGCTCGCGTGGCACGGCGGCGGCGAGGCGCCCGAGGTTGTCCTTGAGAATGTAGTCGTGGGCGCCGGCCCTCATGGTGGCGACGGCCGTCTCCTCGCCGATGCTGCCGGACACGATGATGAACGGCAGGTCCAGGCCGTGCTTCTGCAGCAGCGCGAGCGCCGCCGGCCCGGAAAAGCGCGGGAGGGCGTGATCGGCGATGACCAGATCCCAGCGCTGCCGCTCGAGCGCCGCGGACATCGCCTCGGGAGTCTCGACGCGCTCGACCGTAAGCTCGTAGCCACCGCGGCGAAGCTCGCGCACGACCAGCGCGCAATCATCCTCCGAGTCCTCGACGATGAGGACGCGCAGCGGCATTCCCACGGCGCGCACCCCCTGCGGGGTATCGAGGGCTCCTCTCACGGCTGCGGCGTCCGCGGGGGTGCCCGGTTGAGCAGCAGCCAGTAAAGCCCGAGTTGGCGCGCCGCCTCGACGAACTCGGCGAAGTCGACGGGCTTGCGCACGTAGCTGTTGGCGCCGAAGCTGTAGCCGTTCACGAGGTCGTGATCCTCCGTCGACGAGGTCAGGATGACAACGGGAAGGATCCGGGTGCGCGCGTCGGCGCGGATGCGGCGCAGCACCTCGAGCCCGTCCAGGCGCGGGAGTTTCAGGTCGAGCAGCACCACCTGCGGCAGCGCACCCACGTCTCGACCGGCGTGCGCTCCCGTCGCGAACAGGTAGTCGAGCGCCTCGATGCCGTCGCGCGCGACCACCACCGCGTTGGTGATGTTGTTCTTTTTGAACGCGCGCAGCGTCAGCTCCACGTCGTCGGGGTTATCCTCGACCAGAAGGATCGCCTTGTCGGAGTCGGTCGTCATGCCGTCCCTCCTCCCTCCGGTAGCGTGAACCAGAATGTCGCGCCGCGCCCGATCTCGCCATGGGCCCAGACCCGGCCGCCGTGGCGGCGCACGATCCGCTGCACCGTGGCGAGTCCGATCCCCGATCCGGGGTAATCGGCGGTCGCGTGCAAGCGCTGAAACGGGACGAAGAGCTTGTCCGCGTGTGCCATGTCGAAGCCAGCCCCGTTGTCGCGCACGTAATAGGCGACGCCCCGGTCGGCGGGCGCGACGCCGATCTCGATGCGCGCATGCGCGGCGTTGGCGGTGAACTTCCAGGCGTTGGCGAGCAGGTTGCCCAGGACCACGCGCAGCAGGCGCTCGTCGCCCCGCGCGCGCAGCCCCTCGGCGACGTCGAGCTTCACGACGCGCCCGGGATCGTGCTGGCCCAGATCGGCGAGCACGGCGTGCGCGAGCGCCGTGAGGTCGACCTCGCCCAGGTTCATCTCGGCCCGCGCCATGCGCGCCAGCCCGAGCATGTCGTCGATCAGCCGCGCCATGCGCTGCGCGGCGGCACGCACACGGCCCAGGTAGTCCTGTCCCGTCGCGTCGAGCGTCGCCCCGTACTCCTCGAGCACCGCCTGGGAGAAGCCGTCGATGCTGCGCAGCGGCGCGCGCAGATCGTGCGAGACCGAGTAGCTGAAGGCCTCGAGCTCCTAGTTGGCCAGCTCGGCCGCGTCCC
>JBBTFH010000184.1:41704-47238 GCA_038041915.1 Myxococcota bacterium | reverse complement strand
GCCCGTCGTGCCTGGCGAGGTCGAGCGCCCGGTCGCCCGCCAGGACGCGCGCTTCCGTCGCGGCGGTACGGCCGAGCGCGAGCTCGCGTGCCTGCGCCACCCGCTCCTCGCGCAGTTCCTCCCATCGCTGCTCGAACTCGGCGCGCGTGATGCGCCGGCGCACCTCCTCGGACAGCAGCGTGTACGCCGCGGCCGCGTCGCCGCGCTGAATGGCGCGCTGATATTTCCTCACCGCCTCCTCCGCCCCGCTGTCCGGCCGCGCCGCGCACGCGCACAGCGCGTGCGACGCAAGCAGCCCGACGACGCTCGCGCGACGCGACGATTCTTGCCAGTAGTAGAACAGCAGGGCCGCCATCGCGAGTCTCATGTGGGAGGCCCGTCGCCACGCCGAAGCTCCGTGTCGCGCCGCCAGCGGTCGTCGGGCTCGGGGTAGTCGATGTTCATGTGCAGGCCTCGGCTCTCCTTGCGCCGGCGCGCCGACTCGACGATGAGGTGCGCGCACAGCGCCAGGTTGCGCAGCTCGAGCAGATCGCCGGTGACGAGGAAGTTCCAGTAGTACTCGCGGATCTCCTCGCGGATGAGCTCGATGCGCCGGCGCGCGCGCTCCAGCCGCCGATCGGAACGGACGATGCCGACGTAGTTCCACATGGTGCGGCGCACTTCGTCCCAGTTCTGCGTGATGACGACCGCCTCGTCGCTCGACACGGCGCTGCCGGCGACCCACGGCGCGACCGCCGGTGGGCGCACGCCGCCGGCGTCCTTCGCGTCGTCGGCGGCGCGCGCGGCGAAGACCAGCGCCTCGAGCAGCGAGTTCGACGCCAGGCGGCAGGCGCCGTGCAGGCCCGTGCACGCGGTCTCGCCGGCGGCGTAGAGGTTGCGCAGCGTCGTGCGGCCGCGCTCGTCGGTGACGACGCCGCCGCAGCTGTAGTGCGCGGCGGGCACGACAGGCACGGGCTCGCGCGCGAGGTCGTAGCCGAAGCGGCCCGCGCCCGCGGCGAGGTTGGGGAAGCGCTCGTTCAGGAAGTCGCCGCCGAGCGGCGTGCAATCGAGCAGCACGAATTCGTCGCCGGTGCGCTTCATCTCCGCGTCGATCGCGCGCGCCACCACGTCGCGCGGCGCGAGGTCGGCGTCCGCGTGGTAGCGCTTCATGAAGAGCGTGCCGTCGCGCAGGCGCAGAACCGCGCCCTCGCCGCGCAGCGCCTCGCTGAGGAGGAAGGATTTCGCCTGTGGGTGGTACAGGCAGGTGGGATGGAACTGGAAGAACTCCATGTTCGCGACCGTCGCGCCGGCGCGGTACGCCATCGCCACGCCGTCGCCGGTCGCGACGTCGGGGTTGGAGGTGTAGAGATAGACCTTGCCGCAGCCGCCGGTGGCGAGCAGCGTCGCGCGCGCGACGAAGGTATGCACGGCGCCGCCGGCTTGATCGAGCACGTAGGCGCCAAAGCAGGCGTTGTCGCCGCCGTATTTGGCCATCGTGAGAAGATCGACGGCGAGGTGGTCGCGGAAGATGCGGATGCGGTCGTGCGACTGGGCGGCATCGACGAGCGCGCGTTCCACCGCCGCGCCGGTCGCGTCCTGCGAGTGCACGATGCGGCGGCGCGAATGGCCGCCCTCGCGCCCGAGATCGAAGCCGCCGCCGCCCGGCGCGCGCGCGAACGCGACGCCATAGCGATCGACGAGGCGGCGGATGTGCGCCGGCCCCTCGTGCACGGCGATCTCGACGATGTCGCGCCGGCACAGGCCCGCGCCCACGCGCAAGGTGTCCTCGACGTGCGACTCGAACGAGTCGTCGGCGCCGAAGACGGACGCGATGCCGCCCTGCGCATAGCGCGTGCTGCCCTCGTCGGGGGCGCGTTTGGTGACGACCGCGACCGTGCCGTGGCGTGCCGCGTCGAGCGCGAAGGTCAGCCCGGCCAGGCCCGATCCGATGACGAGGAAGTCGGTCTCGACGAAGTCGGACACGCGTGGAGTCTATGGTCGAAAGTCGAAAGTCGAAAGTCGCGCGTGCTAGGATCACGTGTCGTGCGCTTGGCGTGGATTCTTTCGCTGTTGCTGTCCGCCTCGGTCGCGCGCGCCGACATCTTCAGCTTCACCGACGCGAACGGCGTCGTGCACTTCACCAACGTCGCCCGGCCGCGCGGCTGGACGCGCGTCATGCGCACCGGGCCGGGCAAGGCGGCGGCCGTGCGCGGCTGCAAGTCGTGCGACGTCGTGCCCGCGCGTGACTCCTCGAAGGATCGCTACCTCCGCTACGACGCTCACGTGAAGGAGGCGGCGTCGCTGTATCAGATTCCCGTCGCGCTCGTACGCGCCGTCATCAAGGCCGAGTCGGATTTCGATCCGCGCGTCGTCTCGTCGGCGGGCGCGCAGGGCCTCATGCAGCTCATGCCCGACGTCCAGAGTGAGATGAACGTGCGCGACGTCTTCGACCCGCGCGACAACGTCTTCGGCGGCACGCGCCTCTTGCGCGTCCTCGCCAACCGCTTCGAGGGCGACCTGATGCGGACGATCGCCGGCTACCACGCCGGCCCCGGCGCGGTGGAGAAGTATGACGGCGTCCCCCCGTACGAGACGACGCAGAAGTACCTGCGCGCGGTGCTCGCGAACTACTACCGGTACAAGACGCGGTTTCCGTAGCCTCCGCTGTATCATCCCGCCCGTGAACGAGACCGATCGCCTGCTTGCGCAAGCCGTCTCGGCGACACGCGCGGGCGATCTCGACGGCGCGATCGCGTCTCTCGAACGGGCGGTGGAGCTGGACTCCGCGTGCCGTCGCGCGTGGTCGCTGCTCGCGACGATCCACGCGCGGCGCGGCGACGACGCGCTCGCGCGCGCGGCGCTCAGCGAGGCGGGCGACGACGGCGTGTACGCGCGCTCCTTGCGCCTCTTCGGCGGCACCGCGTGGGAGGCCCCTCCCGAGGTGCTGCGCGCCGAGCCCGGCGGCGGCGACCTGCGCCTCCTCGACGATGGCATCCTGCTCGTGCCCGCCGGCGCGGGCGCCTGCGTGCGCCTGCGCGCGAGCGTTCTGCACTCGGGCGCGCTCGTCTTCGAAGTCGCGACGCGCCGCCGCCGAGGAAGTCCCGAGCAGGCGCCGTTTTCCGACGACGCCGGCCCGCTGTACCGCGTGGATGGCGATGGCATGGTGCTGCTGCGCGCGGCGCGCGGCCGCTTCACCGTGCTCGACGTGAACGACGCGCCGCTCTACGCGCGCGCCGCCAATCTCGAGGCCTTCGTCGGCGACCTCCACTGGGAGAACGGCTCGCTGCCTGGCCGAGGCTGCGGCAGCCCGGACGGGGCGGGCGAGCGCCCCGCCTTCGTCGAGTTGCAAGGGCGCGGGCGCGTGGCGCTTTGGACCCGTGGGCGGGCCGTCGCCGTCACGGTGTCGGCCAGGCACCCGGCGCGCGCCGCCGCCGCGGCGCTGGTCGGCTGGATCGGCCGCATCGTTCCGCTCGTCGAGGAAGCCGACGGGCAGACCGCGGTTGCGCAGTGCGAGGGCGAGGGGCAGCTCCTGCTCGACCCCGCCGCGCTGCAGGAGGACTGACGTGGCACGCACGACGACGCTCAAGCAAGAGTTCACCAACCTGCCGAACATCATCACGATGTTCCGCATCGCCGTCATCCCGCTCGTACTGGTGTTCATCGACAACGCGAGCCCGCTGCGCTCGTTCATCGCGACCGTCATCTACACGGCGGCGTGCGTGAGCGACTTCCTCGACGGATGGCTCGCGCGCCGCCGCGGCCTCATCAGCGTGCTCGGCAAGTTCCTCGACCCTCTCGCCGACAAGCTGCTGGTCATGGCGACGCTCGTGTGGATGGTCGAGCGCGAGCGCGCCCCGGCATGGCTGGTCGTGGTGCTGCTCGCGCGCGAGTTCGCGATCACGGGTCTGCGCAGCATCGCGTCGACGGAGGGGATCGTCATCGCGGCGAGCGAGGGCGGCAAGTACAAGACGGCGCTGCAGATGGTCGGCATCCTCGGGCTCATCATCCACTTCGACTACACGCTGATCGGCACGTCGGTGACGGTGAACTTCCACCTCGTCGGCATGTGGGTGCTCTACCTGTCGCTCGCGTTCTCGCTGTTCTCGTTCGCGGATTACATCCGCGGCTTCGGCGTGGCGGTCGCGCGGCAAGCCATCGACCGCGGCGCGGCGGAGTAGCCATGGCCATCGGCGACGCCTGGCTCGACGCCGCTTGCGACGCCGACGGGCTCGGAGGGCGGTCGATCCGCGCGAGCGCGCCCGACGAGGTGTTCGCGTGGCGGCTCGGCGACCGCGGCGATCCGTTCGAGGAGCTCGAGCGGCGCGCGCGCGGCGCGTACGCGGTGGTGATGCTCGGCTACGAGCTCGGTCACGTGCTCGAGCGCGTCGGCGCGCGCGCCAGGGACGAACACGGGCTGCCGGACTTGTGGATCGCGCGCTACCGCGACGTCGCGATGGCGACCGGCTCCGCCACCGCGCCACCGAGCGGCGACATCGAGTGCGCCCCGCTCCGCGCCGAGATGGCCTACGACGACTACGCCGCGCGCGTCGACCGCGCGCTCGACTACATCCGCGCGGGCGACGTCTATCAGGTGAACCTCGCGCACCGCGTGACGGCCCAGGTGCGCGGCGATCCGGCGGCGCTCTACGCCCGGCTGCGCGCCGCCGCGCCGGCGCCGCTCGGCGCGCTCGTCGACGCGGGCGGCTTCCACGTGCTCTCGAACTCGCCCGAGCTGTTTCTCCGCTTCGACGCCGCCACGCGCGCGCTCGAGACGCGCCCGATCAAGGGCACGCGCCCGCGCGGCGCCGCGCCCTCCGACGACGCCCGCCTGCGCGCCGAAGTCGAGACCGACCCGAAAGAGCGCGCGGAGCACGTGATGATCGTCGACCTCGAGCGCAACGACCTCGGACGCGTCTGCGAAACCGGCAGCGTACGGGCCACGCGCCTGCACCGCGTCGTCACGCTGCCGACGCTGCACCACGGCGTCACGACGGTGAGCGGCCGCGTCCGCAAAGGCCTCGGTCTCGCCGCCATCCTGCGTGCGACGTTCCCCGGCGGCTCGATCACGGGTGCGCCCAAGGTGCGCGCGATGCAGATCATCGACGAGCTCGAGCCGGTGCGCCGCGGCCTCTACACCGGCGCCATCGGCCTTTGCGAACCCGACGGCTCCTTCACGCTCTCGATCGCGATCCGCACCGCGATCGTGCGGGACGGCTTGCTGCGCCTGCACGTCGGCGGCGGCATCGTCGCCGACTCGACACCCGAGAACGAATGGCGCGAGACTTGGTCCAAGGCCGAAGCCTTCCGCGCCGCGCTGGCCGGTCAGACCCCGAGCTTTCGCAGCCTCCCGAGCGCGCCCGCACCGCACGTTGCCGCGCCGCAACCTTGACGCCGCATGCGCCCCGGTGCTCCTATGCGCGCCATGCAAACGCGACGCTTCGGGGTGGCTTTCGTCACACTTCTTTCCGCCTGCGGCGACGACAGCGGCGGCGGCGAGTCGGAGGCCGAAGCCGAGTCCGAGGGCGAATTCGCCTTCACGTGCAAGGGCGGCGGCG
>JBBTFH010000184.1:0-41604 GCA_038041915.1 Myxococcota bacterium | reverse complement strand
GAGGCCGAAGCCGAGTCCGAGGGCGAATTCGCCTTCACGTGCAAGGGCGGCGGCGACGGCGCAACCGAGCTTGCCGCGCTCGGCGCGGGGGAAGTGCGCGCCGGCCGCGTGACCGACGCGGCGCAGCTCCTCGGCGGCGACAGCCGCGACGGCAAGGTCGGCGACTTCAAACTCTACAACGACCGCGTCGCGTTCATCATCCAGAGCGAGCGCGACGGCGACAACTACGTCCCCTACGGCGGCGCGCTGATCGACGCCGACCTGGTGCGCTCGGGCGACGAGTGGGGCGAGGACCGCATCGACGAGTACGCGACGGCCTTCTTGTTCAACGCCTTCGCCGCCGACGACGTTTGCGTCGTCTCGGACGGCTCGGACGGCGAGGACGCGGTGGTTCGCGCCGTCGGCCACGACGCGCTGATCTCGCTCGTCGCGGGTTTTGGCCTGAGCCCCCAGCCGTGGAATCTCCAGGTCATGAACGAGTACCGGCTGCGGCCCGGCGCCTCTTACCTCGAAGTCACCACGACCGCCGTCTCGCCCGATGACGCCACGATCGAAACCGGCGACTTCATCCTGATGAGCGACGACGGCTTCGATCCGTGGGTGCTCGGCCCCGGCTTCGAGCGCGGCGGCGACGTCGACGATCTGATCATGATGGGCATCGCGGGCGAGGACCAGCACATGGCCTACGGTTTCTTCGCCGACGGACCGCTCGGCACGCAGCAGGCGATCGCCGGCGCGGTGCAGAACCTCGCCGCCAACGACCTCTCCCTCTTCTTCCCGACCCGCGCCATCGAGTACGCCGCGGGCGTCCCGGGGACGCACCGCCGCTTCGTCGCCCTCGGACGCGATATCGACGACCTCAACCGCGCCCGCCTCGAAGCGCTTGCTCGCGAAGGCACGGCCACGATCTCGGGAACCGTGACCGCCGGCGACCTGCCGGTCGAGGGCGCGCGCGTCCACTTCGTCGAGGACGACGCCGGCTACGCCTCGATGGCGCGCACCGACGCGAAAGGCCGCTACGAGGCGGCGCTGCCGGCCGGAAGTTACACCGTCACCGCGACGGGCAGCGACATCGGCCAGGAGGTCGAAGTGCCGGTGCGCCCGCCGCCCGCCGGCGTGTTCGCGCACGGGTTCGGCAAGAGCGCGCCCGGCAGCGCTACTGTCGTCGCAGGCGGGAAGGCCACCGTGGAGCTGGAGCTGACCAAGCCAGGGCGCCTGTCGGTCGACGTCGAGAACGTCGATGGCGATCCAACCCCGGCCAAGCTCACCATCGCCTTTTCGTCCGGCAGCGATCCGACGCCGCCCGATCCGATGCTCGGCGAGCGCGACCCGTACGCACCTTTCGAGCGCGTGCTCTGGTCCACCGACGGCAGCTTCGAGGCCGACGTCCCGCCCGGCACTTACGACCTCACCGCGTCGCGCGGCGCCGAGCACGAGTTGGCGACCGCCGGCCCCGTCGTCGTCGAGAGCGGCGTGACGACCGATCTGACGCTCGCGCTCATCGACGTGGTCGATTCGAGCGGCTGGATGCAGGGCGACATGCACATGCACGGCGGCCCGTCGCTTCACGGCGAGGTCACGATGGAGCAGCGCATCGTCACCAACATCGCCGAGGGCCTCGATTTCTTCATCTCGTCGGACCACGACCGCGTCATCGACTACCAGCCAACCATCGATCGCATCGGGCTCGGCGATCTCCAGATGAGCTACACCAGCGACGAGATTTCGACGTTCGCGCTGGGCCACTTCAACCCCTATCCCCTCACCGTCGACGAGAACGCCTCCAACGGCGGCGCCGTGCCGTGGTGGGACGGCCTCACGCCGCAGCAGATCTTCGACGCGGCGCGGGCGCACGGCGCGCAGGTCGTCCAGATCAACCACGGCTTCGGCACGGGTGGCTACTTCACCGCCACCGACTACGACTTCGCGAGCGGAAAAGGCGGCGAGGACTTCACGCTCGACTTTGACGCGATGGAGACCCACAACGGCAAGGGCGGGCCCAACGAGGGGCTCTTCAGCACGTACATGAGCTTGCTCGATCACGGCAAGCGCGTGGCGCCGACCGGCGTGTCCGATTCGCACCACCGCATCCCCGAGGCGGGCTTCGCCCGCACCTACGTCAAGCTGATGGCCGGCGGCCCCGCCGACATCGACACCGACGATTTCGTCGCCGCGATGCTCGGCGCGGCGACCATCGTTACGACCGGGCCGTTCATCCGCTTCACGGCGGAGACCGACTCCGGGCCCGGCGACACGGTCACGGTCGACGACGGAATGGTCACGCTGCACGTCGAGGTGCTCGCGCCGAGCTGGGTCCCCGTCGAGCGCGTGCGCGTCTTCGGCGGCGGCGGCAGCGAGGTCATGGAATGGGGCACCGAGGAGTTGCCGCTCGATCCCGCTCCGCCGGTCTGGCTCGACGAGGTGATCGAGGTCGCCGTCACGGCCAACACGTGGTTCCTCGTGCGCGTCGACGGGCCGGCCGATCAGGATCTCGCGCCGGTGGCCCCCGGAGCGCTCGTCTACGCGCACACGGCGGCGATCTTCGTCGAGGTCGAGAAGTAACGGTCGCTGTGATACCTTCGCGCCCCTGATGCGATTCGTTCTCCCGTCGCTGCTGGCGGCGGCGTCGCTTGCGCAACCTCTGCGGCAACCGCCCAAGGTCTACCAAGTGCGCCTCCGTGCCGTAGGCGCCGCCGTCTCGCCGCTCGTGCCGCAGCGCCTCAGCGAAAAACTGCGCGCCGAGCTCGGCCGCTCGCCCGACATCGCGCTCATGCCCGACCTCGGCCTCGACGCCGGCGCGGCGGCCCAAGGCGCGGCGGGCTCGGCGCAGGCAGCAGCCGCCCGCCCGTCGGGCGAGAGCGCCGAAAGGCTTGCCGAAGCGCGCGCCCTCTACGCCAAAGCCGTCGAGCTGGTGAAGAAGGAGCAGTTCGCGCCGGCCGCCGCGGCGCTGACGAGCTCGGTCGAGGGCTACGAGGCCGGCATCAGCGAGCTTGGGCGGTTCGAGGATTTTCTCGAGGCGCAGGCGCTGCTGGGCGTCGCACAGATCCTCGCCGGCCAAGAAGAGGCCGGCGACGAGGCGTTCCAGCGCGTCATCACGCTTTCGACCACCTTCGCCCCAAAGCTCGACGGGCACCCACCCAACGTCACGGCGATCTGGAAGAGCGCGCGCGGCCGCATGCTCAAGCGCAAGACCGGCGCTGTGGCGATCACGACGCAGCCTGCGGGCGCCGAGGTCATCGTCGACGGGCGCAAGGCCGGCGAGGCGCCTGCCAAGGCCGACAACCTGCTGCCGGGCTCGCACTACGTCGTGCTGCGCGCGGCCGGAATGAAGACGCACGTCGAGAAGATGGACGTCGCGGCCGGCGCCACCTCGTCGATGCAGCTCGCGCTCGATCCCGCGCAGCCGACGTCCGAAGGCGCGGCCACAGCCGCCGCCGCGCCCGCGGCCACGCCCGGCGGCGCCGGCGACGTGCTGAGATCTGCCTACTATAGTGAGATCGGCAAGCGCCTCGGCGAGGGTCTCGTCGACATGCGCATGAAGAGCGTGGCCAAGGGCTTCTCCGGCTCGGCGCAGGCCGAATACCTCGTGCTCGGGCACGTCGGCCGCGATCCCAAGGGCTACGGCCTGCGCGCCTACCTCTACCGCAAGGATGGTAACTTGCTGGCCGAGCTCAACTCCGTGCAGTTCGACGGCGAGCTGCTCAACCTCGAGGTCGGCGTCGCGAAGCTCGCCGAGGAAATCCTCGCGGCGATCAGCGAATTCCCCCAGGCCCGCGACATCACGACCGTCGTCATCGACGAGCCCGACGAAAAGAGCGGCGGCGCGGCGGCGGCGCCCGGCGCCGTGATCATCGACAGCACCGACAAGGAAGGGCTCGAGAAGATCGACCCGACACCGCCCGTCTGGCGCCGTTGGTGGTTTTGGGCGGCCGTCGGCGGCGTGGTCGCCGCGGGCACGGGCGTGACCATCTACCTCCTCGCGACGCAAGAGGCGCCCCAAACCGTGGAGCCGACCTTCACATGGCCATGACGACTTCTCGCTTTGCCCCCATTCTCGCGCTCGCCGCGGCCTGCGCGCCCGCGGGATCGCAGTGGTCGATCACGCTGGTCTCGGCCTCCGAGGAAGATCCCTTCGCCAGCGCCACCGACATCCAGGTCTCGCTCTGCTCCAACGAGTGCAACGATTGCCGGCCGGTCGAGAGCTTCCAGCGAGCGGACGGCTCGGGCACCCTCGGCGAGCTCGGCTACGACAGCTACCGCGTCGAGGTCCGGCTTCTCGACGGCCAGGAGAACATCGTCGGCTACGGCGGCTCGGCGTGCTATCGGTTTGCCGGCGAGGATCGCCAGACGACGATCAGCGTCGGCAAGGCCGGCGCCTTCTTCACCGCGCGGAAGGAGTCGGGAGACGACGTCGCGCTCGAGTTTGGACTCGCCGGCATGTCGGCGACCTCGCTCGAAGGCGGCCGAGTGCTCCTCGCGGGCGGCGCCGAGATCGACAGCGACGGCAAGCTCACGAGCATCCACGCCGAGGCTTTTCTCTACGATCCCGACACGGGCGGCCTCGATCCCGCCCCGTCGATGTCGACGCCGCGCGCGTGGCACACGGCGACGACGCTCAAGCGCAACGCCAGCGGCGTGAAAAGGGTGCTCCTCGCCGGCGGCCTCACGATCGGCGGCAATTCGGTCCAGGCGACCCCGACGGCCGATGTCTTCGATCCCGGCGACGAGACCTTTCAGGCCGCGGATGGGGCCATGCGCGAGCCGCGCTTCGGCCACGCCGCGGCTGCGCTGCTCAGCAGTGAGGTGCTGCTCGTCGGCGGCGGGCAGGTCGCAGCCGGCGCCGAACTTCCGATCGCCCTGGGCGACCTTTCGGTGACCGCATCGCGCACGGCCGACGAGTTCACGCCACTGGGCCGGAGCGGGCAGTTCGGCGCCGTCGATGGAAACATGGTCGAGGCCCGAATGTGGCCGACCGCGACCGCGCTCGGCGAGGACGTCGCGATCATCGGGGGCGCAGGCGACGACGGAAGCCCCGCCGAGGACGAAACCGTCGAGCGGTACCACGCGGGACCGATGGTCTTCTGCCCAGGCCAGAATCCGGAGGAGCGCCCAGCGTGCCCGGACCCGGATGCCGCCGGAAGCTTCGACGTGGTCGAAAACGGCGGGGTTCGGGAGCGCTACGGCCACGCCGCCGCTCTCCTCGGCGCGGCCGGAGCCGAGATCGTCGTCGCCGGAGGAATCGGCGCCAACGGCAGCGCGATGACGAGCGTCGAGATCTACACCCTCGAGACGATCCCGGCGCCGGTCGGCAGCAGGACGCTGCGCGAGCCTCGAGCCTTCCCGACGATGATCAGCATCGACGCCGATCGCTTCCTCGTCGTCGGGGGACACGACTCCGGCGTGCCGCAAGACACCGCCGAGATATGGAGCCCGAGCACCGGCGAATCGGGGGGACTCATCAACCTCGCCGCCGGCGGGCGCCTCTGGCACGCGATGGCGAAGCTCGACAACCAGATGATCTTGATCGCCGGCGGCGCCACCAGCCCCGACGGCAAGGGGGGGTGGACCGGTCAGACGTCGATCGAGCTCTACGTCCCCGATGGCGACGCGCTTCGGTCCGGGGATTGATTCAGCGCGTCCTTCGCCGCTCGCCCCCCCCCGGCTGGTATATTCGGCTCGTGAGGCACCTCGTCGGCGTCCTCGTCGCGTCCGCGGCGCTGGCCGAGGCGCCTCCCACGCGGATCGCGATCCTCGGCGTCGAAGCGCGGGATCTGCCCGTCAGCCTCGGGCTCGCGCTCGGCGACGGTCTTCGCTCGCAGGCGGCCAGCTTCGGCTGGCGGCTGGTCCCGGCGCGCGACTTCGTCGAGACCAAGCTGGTCTTTTGCGAAGGCAGCGAAGACACCGAGTGCCTGGTACGCGCCGGCGCGGCGCTCGGGGCGGATAAGCTCGTCTACGGTACGCTGCGCAACGCCGGCGACACGATCATGGTCACGCTCAAGATGCTCGACGTGGAGGGCGCGCGGATCGAGCGCACCGTCGAGGATCGCCTGCCGCGCTCCGAGGCGACTTCGCAGCGCCTGGTGCTCGAGGCCGGCCGCTGGATCCAAGAGCTCGCCGGCGACCGGCCGCGCGGGCGGCTACGCGTAACCGTGAAGCCGTACGGCGCCGAGGTGATGGTCGATGGGCAGAGCGGCGGGGTCGCACAGCGAGAGCCGGTTGTCATAGGCGACGTGGACCCGGGGCGGCGGCTCGTCGAGGTGCGCCTCGACGGCTACGAGCTGTGGGCCGAGACGGTGCGCGTGGCGCCGCGCGAGACGGTCGAGGTCGACGTCACGCTCGTGCCGCTCAAGCCCGACGTTGAGGCGAGGCTCGCGCAGGGCGGCGACACGACGCCCGGAAGCGGCTGGCGCACGGCGCTGTGGATCGGGCTGGGCGCGACGGCCGTGGCCGGCGGCGCCGCGGTCTGGGCAGGCCTCTCGCTGCGCGGCATCGAGGACGACAGGCAGGCGGCGATCCTCGCGTCGCGCGAGGGCGGCGATCCCGACGCCCAGGGCTACATCGAGGCCAGCGAGGGCGACGACGCCTGCGCGGAGGCCGAGGACGAGGCCGCGTCCGACGTCGTCCGCGCCTGCGACCGCGGCCGCTCGCGCGCACTGCTCACCAACGTGCTCGTCGGCGTCACCGCCGCGGGCGCCGCCGCGACCGGATTCTGCTTCTGGAACGGCTGGATCGCCGCCGACGCGAATGGCGACACCGCCGCCATCGCGGTCGGAGGTCGCTTCTGACGCCGGCCGCGCCCGAACCCGCCAGGCGGGCGCGGGCCCTTCACGCGGTCGACGTCGACGGTGTCCGCCTCGTGCACGTCGACGAAGGGGCCGGCGCGCCGATCGTCTTCATCCACGGCCTCACCGCCACGCTCGACTTCTGGTGGCCGCAGACGGCGCACTTCGCGCAGCGACACCGAGCGATCGCACTCGATCTCCCCGGGTTCGGCCGCTCCGACAAGCCGGACGTCGACTACTCGGTTCACTACTTCGTGGGCGTGCTCGCGCGCTTCCTCCACGCCAAGCACATCGCGCGCGCGACACTCGTCGGCAACTCGCTCGGCGGGCAAGTAGCGATGGCGTTCGCGCTCGCGCACCCGCGCGCGGTCTCAAGCCTCGTGCTGGTCTCGCCCGCCGGAGTGTCGGCGTATCCGCGCCGCGCGATCTCGCTGCTCCTGCACGCGCTCGCGCTCGCGCGGCGGGGCCGCGGCGGCGGCTGGAAGGGCCTTCCGCGGGTTCCGGCGCCGACGGTGGCGCTGCTCTTCAAGCTGGTCTTTCCAACGCGCCCCGACAAGGCCGCGCGCTTCACCCGCTTCTACCTCGCCGGCATGGAGAGCCCCGACTACCCGCTCTACCTGCGCGCCGCGCTGCGCGCGATGCACGGGGTCGTGCGCTGTCACATGGTCGAGCGCGCCGGCGAGATCGCCGCGCCGACGCTGATCGTCTGGGGAGGCAAGGATCTGCTGCTCCCGGTCACCGCCGCCAAGCCGCTGCGGCGGCGCATTCCCGGCTCGCGGCTGATCGTGTACGCCGACGCCGGGCACTGCCCGATGATCGACGAGCCCGACCGCTTCAACCGCGACGTCGAGGAGTTTTTGGCGGGCGGCCCAGATACCGCTCGCTGACGCGGCTTCGCAACGCTGTCGCAAACGCGGACGCGGACGTAAAGGGAGCGAATCCTGGCTTGGGTATGGGTCCGCGCCGGGATCAGGTCGGTGCCCAGATCGGCCGCCGAGGCGCCCCTCCGCGTCTCGGACGCGTCTCGGACGATTCGGCGCTGCTTCAACGCATGAATCGGGTACGCTTCGCCACCCAACCAAACCGGAGGAATGCCATGAAAGTTTCTTGGGTCGTGATCGCAGTAACGCTCGCTTCTTGCAGGGGGGGGGCAGCCTGAGGTTGACGCTCCGATTCCGCCTCGGCATCGCTTTGGCGATCCGGCGCCCGAGCCGCCGGCCTCACGCTTGATTCGTTTCATATCGCCTCACGGCACGTCCGATGGCCTCGTGCGCGCAAGCCAAAGCGGCCTCATCCCCGGCGAGGTCTACGCGCTCGATCCTGCGCAGGACGGCACGCTTCGCCCCGTGCGCCTGAACGGCGTCCCGGCCAGCGTGTCCCCGCGCCGAGTCTTGGCGGAAGTGGCGCACGTGCGCATCGAATCGGTGTCGGTGCGCGGGTCGATGATCGAGGCCGAGATCGTCGCCACCTCCTCGGTGCACGGGGTGCGCCTCGGCGTCGAGAAGGACGGCGATATAGTCGCCATGAGTCGCCCGCGACCGATCCAGCGCCGCAGCCGGGAACCGTCGAAAGTGCTTGCCGAGGACGGCGTGCGCGTGCCGGTTCATCGCGCGGTGCTTCGCGTCGGCAGCCCCGTGGAGGGCCCCGTGCGCGTCCTCGCGCTGGCGACCGGCGGCGACGCCGCGGGCCTCGGGATCGACGAGGGCTATTTCGGCATGGATTCGATGGATGTCGTCATCACCATCCCAGGCGACTGGGTGGGCGCGGGCGATCTCTACGCGAGCTTCAAGCTGGGCGACGCCGGATTCACGAGCGTGCGCCGGATCGACCACGAGACCGGCGCGAGTGAGGATTTGGGCGCGTACCTACTCGACTCGAGCTGCTCTCCGGATCCCGACTGCCCGTCCGGCGCGGCGCTCACGGCGCTCGAGCTCGCGTATGCACGGCTCACGGCGCTCGCGTTCGCCGACGGCCTCCTGTGGGGCTGGGCGGAGGTGCCGGGAGCGTGTTCGCCAGCGCCCGGGTCGTGCCTGCCCAACAAGGCGAGCCTGGTCGCGATCGACCCGGCCACGGGCTCTGCCTGCTCGGTCTGCGCGCTCACGCCGCCGGCTGTGACGTCATTCTCATTCGCGACGGGGTACGGATTCTTTGGCGCTACGTCGTACGACCTCGGCGCTTTGTGGGGCGTCGGTTCGGCCTCCGATGCCTTGGATACGAGTCACTACGTGCACGCGATCGACACCACGACGGGCCTGATTTTGACCTCGGTGCCGATTGAAGGAACCGGGGACGTTCCCGGTAGAGAATTCAAGCATGTCTTCGGGCTGTCGTTTGCCACGGAGCCTTCCGGCGCCGCAATCCCGCTGACTGTCTGGCAGGATACGCCGGTCGTGTCCAGCGAACCCGTCTTTCTCGGGTTCCTGGATGAGGTGCCCAAGCCCGTCCTTTCCGCATCCATCAACGGCGGTCTCACCGTTGGTCAGGCGGAGGACATCGTCTACCGCGCCGACGTGGACGACGTGATCCTCGCGACGAGCATCAAGGACGAGGCTCTCGGCGTGACGGCGGCCGCACTCTGGCATGTCCAGCTCGACACCGGAGCGGTCGCGGCGATCGACCCGGTGCTGCTGCTGCCACCGCCGTGGCTCGATGGCGAGATGCCCGCGCCGGATGCGCTGGCCTACGCGCCGCCGCCGCTCGCGCCCGACGAGAACATCGAGTTCGGCCCGATCCTTGGCTACATCGCGCGGAACGAGATCGTCGACCACCTGCCCGGGTGCATCTCGCCGGCGCCGCCTATTTGCCCGTGCTGTGCGCTGGAGAACGAGCTGGAGGCCGTCCACGCCTTGATCAAGGCGGGCGATATTCCGTCGGCGCTCCGTACGATCGACGAGGCGATAGACCCGCGGTTGGACGGTTGCGGCCGGAGCCAGGCGCCCGACGCCGACGACGGCATCCGCGACTGCGCCGTGCAGCAGGCGGTGCGGCATGACGTGGCAAGGTATCGCGCGCGCATCGCGGCGACTCCGACCTCGCCGCTGTTCGCGCCGTGAGCCGGACGCTCGCGGTCATTGCCGTCACGCTCGCCGGCTGCGGGCAGTCGGCCTCCGGGCTTTTCGCCGATCCCGGCTCGATCACCTTCGATCACGCTCCGCTCGGCGAGGCTCGGAGCGCGGTGGTGACCGTGCGCAACGCCGGCAGCGCGGCCGTTCACATCGCGCGCGTCGCGTTCGATCCGGCCTCCGCGCAGCTCACGGCCGTGCCGGCCGAGCAGAACGGCTGCGCGCGCGAAGATCTCGACCTCGGCGGCGGCGAGGCCTGCGTCATCGAGCTGACCTACGTCCGAGCGTATCTCGGCCCGTACCAGCGGCGGTTGGTCTTTTACGATCGCGACGGCGCGGCGCTGGTCGATGTGCCGATTCGCGCGACGGCGCCGCGGCTCGCGTTCGAGCCGGAGGCCGTCGACTTCGTGCTGCGGCCCGACGCTGCCGCACCCGCGGCGCTGCGCCTGGTCAACACGGGCGACGAGGAGGTTCCTGTGTCGGCGCCTCGCATCGAGGGGAGCACCGAGTTCGCGCTGACCGGCGGCGCGGCCGGCGTGCTCGGCCCCGGCGAGGCGTGGGATTGGGCCGTCGAGTACCGTGAAGATCCGGAGGCCAGCGGCCTGGCCGAGGTCGTGGCGGAGCCGGATACAGAGACGGCGGCGGCGGCGCGCGCCGCGCTCTCCGGGACGCCGATCGCGCGCGCCTCGGCCGAGCCGCAAAGGACGCGCTGGGTGCGCCAGCCGGTCGCGCTCGATTCGGCCGGCAGCCGCGGGCCGGGCGAGACAGTATACGCGTGGCGGGCCCTCGAGTTTCCCGACGCCAGCGTCACCGCGCCGCAGTTCAACCGGGGCGAGACGCAGGATCCCGCGGGGTTCGATACGGCGGGATCGATTTTCTGCCGGGGAGACCAGCGCGACGCGGAGGTGTCCTGCTTTCATCCCGACAATCCGGGCCGATACCGCTTCGAGTTGCGCGTCGGAGCCCGGCGTGCCGCCTGCGGTCTCGGTCGTTCCGGCGATGGGTGCCGCTCCGACGCCGACTGCTGCGCGCTTCTCTGCGAGGGTGGGATCTGCGCCGAGGGCGGTCTGTGCGACCCGGCGGGCGGCTGCACGGCCTGGGCTCCACCGGTCGAGGTCGAGATCCTCGCCATCCCGAACGCCTTCACGTTCGACTTTCTGCACGAGGCGGACGAAGACGACTGGGTCTACGTGCATCTGCTCCGCGACGCGGGCGCCGAGCGCTTCTGGGGCAGCCTGGTCGACGATTGCCACCGCGCCAACCTGTTCCCCGACTGGGGCGAGCCGCGGCGCGGCACCGGTCAGCCGTGCACGAGCGCAGACGAGTGCCGGCCGATCGTCGAGAACGCGGCCTTCTGCCGCTGCCTCGACGAGCCCTGCCCGAACGTGCCTCGCGAGTGTGTCGACGCGCTGCAAGATCCTTTCGTGCGTATAGAGATCTGCGACGAAAGCGGCGTCTACTACGCTGACCCGCCGCCCGGCTGCTATCACGTCGGCCTCTACGTCCGCTCGGTGAGTGACGGCGTCACGGGAAACCCATGGATTCTGATGAACGACGGCCCGTGGGAGCCGCTCGGCCAGATGACGCTCGCGCCCGACCGCTTCTGGTACGTCGGGCGCTTCCTCGTCGGCGACGAGCCCTTCAGTACGACGTTCGAAGCCGAGCCCATCGACGAGGACAACCCATCGCCCTGGCCCGGTCCGCCGCTGCCCGACTGCACGCCTGCCGGCGGGTGAGCACGGCCGCGCGGCTCACTTGGCCCGGCCACCGCCTAACGCGCCCCGAGATCGAGACGGACGCGCCATTCGCCGTTTTCGCGGTGAAGCTCGAGATTCTCGGATCGCGCGCCTGACTCGATGCGAACGACGCAGCGGTCGGCGCTTCGCTCCTTCATGCGCACAGCGGGTGGCGGCGCCGAGCGCTCGCGCAGGCCCGAGGCGATCATCTCGCTGGCGCGCAGCCGCACGCCGGCGCCGGCCTGCTCGGAGCCACGAGCGGCCAGCCGGCCGAGCTCGGCGCGCGTCGTCTCGTCGAGGAGCGAAAATACCGCTCGCGCGTCGCCTCCCGCCGCCGCGCGCAGGAACCGCCGCGCGACCTCGTCGGGCTGCTGATCGCCCGCGCCCGAGCACGCGGCAAGCACGAGCAGCGCGAGAGCCTTACCCAAGCAGTCCCAGCTTCTCGCGTACCTCGCGCATGGTCTCGCGCGCGATCACGCGGCAGCGCTCCGCGCCTTCGCGCAGCACTTCCGCCACACGCGTCTCGTCGGCCCGCAGCGCGCGGGCACGCTCGCGGATCGGCTCGAGGCGCGCGAGCATCCCGTCGGCGAGCAGCTTCTTGCAGTCGACGCAGCCGAGCGACGCCGTGCGGCAGCCCGCGTCGATCTCGGCGAGCCTGGCCTCGTCGCTGAAGAAGCCATGCATGGTGAAGACGTTGCACACTTCGGGTCGCCCTGGATCGCTGCGCCGGAGGCGCTGCGGGTCGGTGAAGGCGGTCCTGAGCTTCGCGCGCGCGGCGTCCGGCTCCTCGAGCAGCCCGATGGTGTTGCCGAGGCTCTTGGACATCTTGGCTTGGCCGTCGAGCCCCATGATCTTCGGCGTCGACGAGAGCAGCGGCTGCGGCTCGGGCAGCGTTTCGCCGAAGCGCGCGTTGAAGCGCCGCGCGATCTCTCGCGCCAGCTCGAGGTGCTGGATCTGATCCTTGCCCACGGGCACGCGCGTCGCCTTGTAGAGGAGGATGTCGGCGGCCTGGAGCACCGGATAGCCGAAGAGTCCGACGTTGACGTGATCGGCCTCTGTGCCCGCGGAAGGATGCGTTCCTCTACCGCGGGCCTGCTGCTGCGACTTTTCCTTGAACTGCGTCATGCGGGAAAGCTCGCCCATCGGCGTGACCGCGCTCAGGACCCAGGCAAGCTCGGTGTGCTCGGGCACGTGCGACTGCACGAACAGGGTCGCGCGCGCCGGGTCGATGCCGCAGGCGAGCAGATTCGCCGCCATGTCGAGCGTGCGACGCCGCATCGTCACCGCGTCGTACGGAGCTGTGATTGCGTGGTAGTCGACGATGCAGAAGATGCAGCGGTGCTGCTCCTGCAGCGCGACCCAGTTGCGGATCGCCCCGAGGTAGTTGCCGAGGTGCAGCTCGCCCGACGGCTGAATTCCCGAGAAGACCGTTTCCATGCCCGGAGGTAACGATTACGCGACGGCGCGATCGCACGCAAGGCTCCCCGGCGCCGTTTGGGTTGCGCCGCGCGCCCTCCCGGGGTTGAATAGCGCGGTTCATGGAGCGTCGATCCACACAGAATGACGAAGCGAAGCCGATCGACACCCCGCCGGACGATGCCTCCCGGCAGGACGATCGGCCTCTCGTCGAGCGCGCCCGGCGCGGCGACCAAGACGCGTTCCGGCAGCTCGTCGAGCGTCACGAGCGGCGCGCGTACGCGGTCGCGCTGCGCGTCGTGCGCAACCCCGACGAGGCGCGCGACATCGTGCAGGAGGCGTTCATCAAGGCCTGGCGCAAGCTCGACGGCTTTCACGGCACGTCACTCTTCTCGACGTGGCTGCACCGAATCGTCATGAACGTCGGCATCGATCACAAGCGGCGAGAGAAGCGCGTGGAGGAGTACGACGACAAGGTGGCGCGCGGCGAAGCGGTCGATGGCGACGAGAACATCCTGCCCCGGATGCTCGACGCCAACCCGGCCAAGAACCTCGGGCGGCGCGAGCTCGCCGAGCAGATGAACCGCGCGCTGACCGAGCTCTCGCCCGAGCACCGCGCGGTGCTGGTGATGCGCGAGGTCGAGGGCATGAGCTACAAGGAGATCGCCAAGGCGATGAAGTGCGCGAAGGGCACCATCATGTCGCGCCTGTTCCACGCGCGCCGCCGCATGCAGCGGCTGATGCTCGACTATCTCGGAAACCGCGCCGACCTGAAGGCGTTCGGAGAATGAGCGTGCGAGACGAAGACTTGCAAGCCTACTTCGACGACGAGCTCGCGCCGGCCGAGCGCGCGCGCGTCGAGAAGGAGATCGCCGCCGACCCGGACGCGACCAAGCGTCTCGAAGCGCTCGGCGAGATGCGCGTGCTCTTGCGCGAAGGTGTGGCCCTGGCCCACGCGCAGGCGGAGGCCGATGCGCCGACCGGCGCGTGGGCCGCCGTGCGCGCGGGCATCCGCAAGCCGCCGACGCTGGGCGAGCGTGCCGGCGAGTGGGTCCGAGCGCGCTGGTTCGTTCCGACGCTCGCGGCGGCCGGCGTGGCGGCGACTTTAGCCATCACGCTCGCGATCAGCGGCGGCCCCGCGCGCGAGTCGACGGCCGACGCGCCGCGCCGCAAGCGCTCGAAGCACCACCTGCTCGAGAAGACGCGCATGCACCCGCCCAAGAAGCGGCCCGTGGTGGCCACGCGCCCGATCGTCGAGATCGAGTCGATCGATACCGTGGCGGCCGGCAGCTCGTTCATGCGCTGGGATCAGCCCGAAGGCGGAACACCCGTGGTGTGGATCGAAGAGGAGGAATGAGATGAGGCTTGCAACGGCGAACCTGCTTCTGCTGCTTGCCCCCGCGCTCGCCGCGCCCGCTTGGGCCGAACCGCCCGCGCGCTGCCGCGTCCGGTCGATCCACGCGCTCGACGCCGACGGCGGCGTCGACAAGAAGATCGCCAAGCTGAGGCCGCTCCTCGGCAAGCCGCCCTTCGACCGCTTCAAGTCGTTCAAGCTGATCAAGGAGGACGCCGTCGACGCGGAGATCGGCCGGGAGAGCGCTGTCGAGGTGCCCAGCGGAAAGAAGCTGGTGGTGACGTTCCTCGAGCGCGTGAAGGGCGACAAGAAGCCGCTCCTGCGCGTCAAGCTGGATTACGGCGGCGTGGCGACGACCTACAGGGTCGGCGAGGGCGATCCGATCCCGCTGGTCGTCGGAGCGCACGCCGGCGGAACGCTCGTCCTCGCGGTCGACTGCGCGTCGAAGAAGAAATAGCCTTCCCCGCGTTGCTTCGTAGTCCCCTCCTGCGTCGCGCGCTCGCCTGTGCGGGCGCGCTCGCGCTCGCGGGCTTTCTTCTGCTGCGCCTCGGGGGCGCCTACGCCGGCGGGCGGGCGCTGCGCCTCGCGTCGGCGCGCCTCGGCGCGCCGGTCAGCGCCGAGAAGATCGAATCGCGCCTCGGGCGATTGACGTTTCGCGACGTCCGCGTCGGCGACCGCGCCTTCATCCGCGAGGTCGCTCTTGCCTACGACCTCCTGCCGCTGCTCGCGCTGCGCGTCCACGCCGACGTGAGCGCGCGCGGCGCGTCGGTGCGCCTCGGGCCTGACGATCGGCGCCCAACCACGTCCGGCGGCGGCAGGGCCGGCCGCGTGACGATTCGATCCGTCACACTGAGCGACGTCACGGTCGAGTACGCGGACCCCGCGCTCGGCCTCGACGGCCGGGCGCGACTCAAAGCGACCTGGCGCCCGCGCGAGCCGCTGCGCGCGACGCTGACGGAGGCGACCGCGCGGCTGCGCGCCGGACCCGAGGCCGCGGCCGAGCGGCTCGAGGTGACGATCGCGCCGCGCGGCCAAGCCGGCCAGCCGCAACGCACGCGCGTCTGGCTGCACCACGGGCGCGTGCGTGCGCTCCCCGGCGTCGAGCTCACCGGCATCGACGGGTGGATCGCGCCGCGCGAGGACGGCGGCTTCGGCGTCACGCTCGCGGGTAGCTACGGCAGCGCGGGCGGGCGCCTGTGGGACGCGTCGGGCTGGATTCGCCCATCGGAGGGCACGCAGCCTCACGGCTTGGGGCAAGCGGAGGCCGAGCTCCACGTGCACGGCGAACGCTTCAGCCTCGCGCGCGTCGCCGACGCGCTCGCGAAGCTTCCGCTCAAGGATCTCGATCGCGCGGAGCTCGGCGGCGACCTCGTGCTGCGCCAGCACGGCGACGACATCTCCTTCGAAGGCTCTGTCGCGGCCTCCGGCCTGACGCTGTTCGGGCCGCGCATCGGCCCGGTCGCGGTGCCCGGCCTGGCCATCGAGGCCTCGGTGCGCGGGCGCTTCGATCCGCGCGCGCAGAAGCTCGCGCTCGACGAGGCGGTGGTGACCTACGCGGGCGTCACGGCGGTGCTCGAGGGCAGCGCCGAGCGCCTCGGCGCGCATCCGCTGCTCACCGCGCGCATGCGCGTCCCGCCGGTCGCCTGCCAGAGCGTCCTTGACGCGTTGCCGCCAGCGCTCGTGCCCAAGCTCGCTGGCTTCCGCCTCGCCGGCTTTTTCGAAGCCGACGTGCGCACGCGCATCGACTTCGACACGCTCGCCAAGCTCACTGCCAGCGGCCGCTGGCGGCAGCAGCGCGAGGTCGCGCTCGGCGCCGTGGCGCTCGACGGAAAGATCGCCTTGGGCGGCTGCCGCGTGCTCGAGGCGCCGCCCGAAGCCGACGTGCGGCGACTCCTCGGCAGCTTCGAGCACACGATGGAGGTCACGCCCGGCCACGAGGCGACCTTCGTGATCGGGCCCGAGAACGCCGACTTCGTGCCGCTCGCCGACGTCTCGCCCTATCTGGTCGCGTCGCTGCTCACGACCGAGGACTCGCGCTTCTTCGAGCACAGGGGCTTCATCCCGCGCGAGTTTCGATCAGCGCTCGCACGCAACCTCTTGCAAGGCCGCTTCGCCTTCGGCGCGTCGTCGATCACCATGCAGATGGTCAAGAACGTGCTTCTGACGCGCGAAAAGACGCTTGCGCGCAAGCTGCAGGAACTGGTGCTGACCTGGTACGTCGAGCAGAACCTGCCCAAAGAGCGGACGCTCGAGATTTATCTCAACGCCATAGAGTTCGGACCGGGCATCTTCGGCATCGGGCGTGCTGCGCGTCACTACTTCGGCAAGCACGCGCGCGACCTGACGCCGCTCGAGAGTGCGTTCTTCTCGAGCATCCTGCCGAGCCCCAAGCGCCGCTACGAGCACTACTGCCGCGGTAGGCTCTCGCCGAAGTGGGAAAAATACCTGCCGCGCATCCTCAAGCGCATGCACGAGCGAGCGCGACTCGAAGACGCCGAGTACGAGGAGGCGCTCGCGCAGACGCTCGTATTCGATCGGGCGGAGGCCAAGCCGGAGAAGGAGTGCCTCGCGCTGGTCAAGAAGATGGTCGAAGCGTCGCCCGACGAGCCGCTCGACGATCTCGATCTGCCGTTCGTCGACGCGCCGCCGCCCGCCGATGCCGAACCGCCGCGGGACGAAGACGACTTCGGCGCCGACGACCCACGCCTGGGCACGCCGTAGCCGCTCGGCGCGCAGGTCTCTTGCGGTGGGTAGTTATATGTAGGATAATGTCGTCATGAAACACGTAACATGTTGTATTTTCATGAGTAGCTTGGCGGCGGCGGAGTCGATGGAGGCGGCTGTCGAGGCCGGGGCCGACGGCGGAAGCCTGGGCCGCGTCGCCGCGGACGCCGGGGTCGGCTCGTTCGCCGAGGACGGCATGGCGACGCTGCACGGAACCGCCTTCGCGTCAGACGACGCGTGGCGGATGCTGCTCGAAGGCCGCATGCGGCTGCGGATGCTCGATCGCGGGCCCGACGAACCGGCGCTGCGTCGCGAGGATTGGGACGAGCCTTCCGACTTCGCGCACATCCTGCGCGACTTCACGATCGAAGACGAACTGGCGCCCGAGGGTCGCTTCGAGATCCACGTCGGCGAGCACGACGGCGCTACCGTCGGCCACGGAACGATCGTCCGCGACTACACGAATGCTGTTGACCCCGACCACCTGCACGCCGGCGCGAGCGTGCGCATCGAGCACCCCTGGTACGGCTTCGAGGCGCTAGTCGACGACGTCACCGGCCCGCGCCTGGTCGCCGCGCGCGCCTCCGGCCACCCCGTCGAAGAGCACCTCTCCGTCGGCGCGACCGCGGCATTCGACTTGTGGGCGCCCGAGAGCGTGCGCG
The DNA here is from genome assembly GCA_038041915.1 of Myxococcota bacterium. Lineage (GTDB taxonomy): Bacteria > Myxococcota_A > Polyangia > JBBTFH01 > JBBTFH01 > JBBTFH01. The sequence continues at coordinate 23,868 of JBBTFH010000184.1, read as the reverse complement.
AAAACCTCGACGGCACGCGCTCGATCGACGGTGCGCGCAACCTCGAGACCTACGGTCGTACGCTGACGATGGTCGGCGGCGATCTCGACGTGCGCGTCGCCGATGACGCCGTCGCGTTTACGCCGTACGTCGACGGAAACCTCCACTTCGGCCTCGGCGCGGGCTTGCACGCGGGCGGCCTCGTCGAGATCACGCCGGCCTCCGCGCGCCTCGCGCTGCGCGGCGAGTACCGCCTCGGGTCGGACGGCTACATCCCCGCCTACGCCGACGCGCTCTACGATCTGACGCGCCTGCAGTTCACGCTCGCCGCGCCCGAGCGCGATCCGGCGACGCAGCGCGCCGCCGCCGACGCGGGCGGCTTTGGCGGCCACGGCTTTCTCGCCGAGGCGTCGGTCGAAGCCAAGCGCATGAAGCTCGCGGGCGGCTTCTCGCGCCGTCCCGGCCCCGAGGGCAATCTCCTGGGCGTGCGCCTCGACGTGCCGACCGGCCGCCGCGTGGTCGTGGGAGCCCGGTGGCTGCACCGCGCCATCGGCCAGACGCCCGGCCTGGAGGGCGCGGTCGTGGGCGCGGGCGTGCGCGTGATGCTGAGCAAGGCGATCTACGCGACCAGCGACTACGCGCGGCTCTTCCTGCTCGATCCCAGCGGCGTGTTCGCGCCGATCCACGTGGCGACGATCGGCGTGGGCGGCATGCTCTCGTTCTAGACGCCCTTCCTCCCACTTGCGCCGCGCGCGCCGGGCTGCGATCAATGCGCGGTGACCGACGCCCGCGTCGTGGAGATTCTCGCGCCCTATGTCTCCGACGAGCGGAGGGCGCGCATCGAGGCGGTGCTGGGCGCGCGGCTGCGCGGCGTCAGCGTGCTGGTCGAGGACGTCCACGAGCCGCACAATGCCGCGGCCGTATTGCGAACCTGCGAGGCGCTGGGCATCGGGGAGGTGCATGTCGTCGAGTCGGTCGAGACCTTCCGTCCCGCCGACAAGGTCACGCAGGGCGCCGAGAAGTGGCTGTCGCTACACCGTCATGCCAACGTGAAGGAGGCGATCACCGCGCTCCGCGCCGGCGGATTCGTCACGGCCGGCGCAGCCCCGGAGGCCGACGAGGAGCTCGGCGCGCTCCCCGTCGATCAACCGATCGCGCTCGTGTTCGGCAACGAGCACCGCGGCCTGTCGGCGGCGGCGCGCGCGGACCTCGACCGGCTCTTTCGCATCCCGCAGCACGGCTTCACGCGCAGCCTGAACATCTCGGTCGCCGTCGCCGTCGCCGCATTCGACGTCTGCCGCCGCGTGCGCGCGGACCTCGGCGCAGCCGGCGATCTCGATGAGTCCGCGCGATTGGCGCTGCGCGCGCGCTTCTACCGCGACAGCGTGAGCGCCGCCGACGCGATCCTGCGCCGTGAGGCGCGCTAGACTTCGCGGTCGTGGCTCGCGACAAGCAGCGTAAGCAGAAGAGGCGCGCCCGCGCTCTCCTCGTCTTCGCCGCCGCGCTGCTCGGCCTCGTCTTCGCCGCCGCGGGCGCGCTTGGCGTCGCGTTCCTCGTCGTCGCCTACGATCCCGACCTGCCGCGCATCCAGCGGCTGGGCGACTACGATCCGCCGCGCGCCACCAAGATCTACTTTGCCGACGGCGCGCTGCTCGGCGAGATCTTCCGCGAGCGGCGCACGGTGGTGGCGATGGAGCGCATCCCGCGGCTGCTCGTGCAGGCCGTCGTCGCCGCCGAGGATGCGCAGTTCTACCAACACCGCGGCCTCGACTACGCCGGCATGCTGCGCGCCTTCTTCGCCAACCTGCGCGCCGGCCGCTTCGCGCAGGGCGGCAGCACGATCACGCAGCAGGTCGTGAAGACCTTTTTCCTCTCGCCCGAACGTACGCTACGCCGCAAGATGCAGGAGGTCATCCTCGCGCGCCGCCTCGAGCGCGCGCTCGCCAAGGACGAGATCCTCCACCTCTACCTGAACCAGATCTACCTCGGCCACGGCCGCTACGGCTTCGAGGAGGCGGCGCGTTTCTACTTCGGGCACTCGATCGAGAAGCTGTCGCTCGCCGAGGCGGCGCTGCTCGCCGGGCTGCCGCAGGCGCCCGAGGCGCTGACGCCGCTTCGGCACCCCGATCGCGCCAAGCGGCGGCAAGTCTACGTCCTCGAGCAGATGGAGAAGCTCGGCGCCGTCGACGCGGCCTCCGCGCGCGCCGCGCGCGAAGCGGCCCTGCCTTTGGCCAGGACGCCTTCGCTGACGGCGAGCCCGGTGCAGGCGCCCGAGATCGTCGACTGGGTGCAGGCTCTGCTCGCCGAGCGCTACGGCGCCGACCGCGTGCCGTATCTCGGCGCGCGCGTGCGCACGAGCATCGACGCGGCTATGCAAAGCCAAGCACGGGCCGCGCTCGAGCAGGGCCTGCGCGCCCTCGACGAGCGGCAAGGCTATCGCAAGCCGCTGCGGCACCTTGAGGGCAAGGCGATCGCCAAGCAGCTCGAGCGGCTGCGGCAAAGCCGCGGCCCGACCGTCGAGGCGCTCGTCATCGAAGTCGACACGAAGAGCCGCACCGCACGCCTCGATCTCGGCACGCGGCAGGCGACGCTCGATCTCACGGCCGAGCCTCGCTTCGCCGCCGGGAAGAGCGGCGAGAACCCGCCGCTGCGCTCGGGCGACGTGCTCCGCGTGCGCGCGGCCCCCGAGCGCGGCAAGGACGCGGTCGCGCTCGACATGGGCCCTCAAGGGGCGCTGGTCGCGATCGAGCCTTCGACCGGCCAGGTGCGCGCGCTCGTCGGCGGCTACGGATTTCACGCGGGCGGCTTCGACCGCGCACGACAGGCGCGACGGCAGCCCGGCTCGGCCTTCAAGCCGATCACGTACGCCGCGGCGATCGAGTCCGGCCGGTTCACCGCGGCGACCGTGCTGGTCGATTCGCCCGAGGTCTTTGCAAGCTGGAAGCCGCGAAACTACGACGCGACCTCGTTTCGCGGGCCGCTCCGCCTGCGCGTCGCGCTCGCCGACAGCGTGAACACCATCGCCGTGAAGCTGCTGGGCGAAGTCGGCGTCGAGGCGACGATCGCGACGGCGCGGCGCCTCGGCATCGCCTCGCCGCTCGACCGCAACTTGAGCCTGGCGCTGGGCGCCTCCGCCGTGACGCCGCTCGAGCTCGCGTCCGCCTTCGGGACGTTCGCCGCCGGCGGTCGCCGCACCGAGCCGTCGTTCGTCGTCGAGATCGACGGCCGTCTTGAGCCCGCGTCAGCAAAGCGCTCCGCAATTTCGGCTCAGGCCGCATACGTGATGGTCGATCTACTGCGCAGCGTGATCGAAGACGGCACCGGCCGTGCCGCGCGCCGCGTCGCGCGCCCCGCCGCCGGCAAGACCGGCACGTCCGACGATCACAAGGACGCCTGGTTCGTCGGCTTCACGCCCGACCTCTGCGCCGCCGTGTGGATCGGGTTCGACGAGCCGCGGCCACTCGGCAAGGGTGAGGCCGGAGGCCGCGCCGCCGTGCCGATCTGGACCGACTTCATGCTCGGCGCGCACGCCGGTCGCCCCGCGCGCGCCTTCCGCCAGCCCGCCGGCATCGTGTCGGTGCGGATCGATCCCGCCACCGGCCTGCGCGCACCGCCCGAGATGGCCGAAGCGATCGACGAGATCTTCGTCTCCGGCACCGAGCCGGTCGAGGTCGCCCCCAGCGCCGGAGAGATCGACGCGGAGACGTTCCTGCTCGAGCAGATGAAGCCGGGCGGGCAGTAGGAGCGAGGTCTACGGCGTGGGCGCGGCGGGCGCGTCCGGCGGCCTCACGAGATCCCGGTCCATCACCGTCTTGCGGCCGTCGGCTTTCGCGCGCAGGGCCGCCTGCTCGCAGAGCGTTCGGACCTGCTCGGACAGCGCGTCGAGCAGCGACGCGGACGTGTTCATGCCCGATTTTTCGCGAATGTACTTCTTCACCTTCGAGGCCACGACGAGGGTGTCCTGCTCCGGCGTTTCGCTGCTGGTGTTTTCGTCCACGTGCTCTCCTTTCGAGTCGATCACGATCCGCGCGCGGTCCGCGATCGAAGCGCTTTGCTACGCCTTGACCGGCGAGGCCTTCACGGCGGCCTTGCCTTCCTTGACGTAGACGATGAACTTCACGTCTTTGCAGCCGAATCGTTCCATCAGCTGTCGCCTGTTCTCGCGCAGCTTCTCGGCGAAGCGGTCGTAGGCGACCACGTCCGCCTCGCCGCAGCGCTTCTTGGTGTCGATGAACTCGCGGTAGATCTGCAGCAGGGCCGCCTCGAGCGCGTCCTCCTCGGCTGCCGCTTCCTCTTCGAGCAGCGACGAATCCTCCACGGCGGCCACGGCGCCCGAGAGCTCCGCGCCCATCGGCGCCACCGGCGACGACGACCGCGACGACGACAGCGACGACGACAGCGGCGACGACAGCGGCGACGACAGCGATCGGACGACGCCCGAGGGCTGCTGGGACAGGAGCGGCGACGGGTAGCCTATCGGCGGCGTGGGGACGCGATCCGTCGATCCGAGCGCCGGCAGGACGTTGGACAGCGTCGCGCCGCGCCGGCCGGTCGCCGTCAGCTCGCCGCCCGCCGACGAGCCGAGGATCGCGCCGATGTCGCGCTGCCCCGGCTTGGCCCTGCTCAGCCGCTCGATCGTCTCGTTGATCGCGCGGCCGATGCTGCCGAAGCGCCCGCGCAGCGCTGCGTCGTTGACCTTGCCCGAGATGCCCTTGGCCACGTCGCGGCTCTCGTCGAGCAGGCGCCGCAACGGGACGTCGACCTCGAAGACCATCGCCGCGATACCGATGACGAGCGCGAGCACCAGCCCCCCCGCCACCGGCAGCCACGGAAACGATCCCCACGCGACGTCGTCGCGCCCGATACGCCCGAGCAGCGCCGCGAAGCCGCCGGCGGTGCGGCGCTCGACGATCAGCGCGTAGCAGGCGTCGAGCTCCGCGGCCTCGCCGACGACGGGCGCGACCACCGCGAGGTAGCGGCCAACGCCAGCCTCGAGCTCGAGCGCCGGCGTGCGTCCCTGCTTGCGCAGCGTGTCGCGGTTCTCCTCGATGCGGGCGGGCAGGCTGAAGATGGCGGGCGAGCCGAGCGACTGCGCGACGACCTTGCCGCCGAGAAAGAACGCGATGTCGCTGCCAAGCCGCGCCTCGAGCGACTTGGTAAACGCGTCGTCCACGCGGTCCCCGACTATGAGCCCGCCCACGACCCGTTCGCGCGTGCGGCTCGGGATCGGCGAGCCGGCCATGCGGTAAAGTTGGCCGCCCACGCCCCACGAATCGTCGCGGCGGTAGCCCCGCAGCACCGCCTCGACCAGAGGGTAGCCGATCAGGCCGTCGCCGTAGCTCCCCTCGTCCTCGCCTACACGCGCCACCACCTTGCCGCCGGCGTCGACGGCGATCAGCAGCTCGGCGCCGAGCTTCTCACCCAGCGCCCGCAGGCGGGCCTGCACGGAGTCGTGGATGAATGGCGCGTCGGCGGCCGCGGCATGCCCGAAGTTTTCCGCGCCGTCGGTGAGCGCGGCGTCGGTCGACAGGCGCGCGACCTCGTCGATCCAGCTCCGAATGTTGACCTTGAGCAGCAGGTGCGCGCCGTCCTGCGCACGATCGAGGCGCTCGGCCTGCTCGCGATCCGCCTCGCCGCTCGCCACGCTCGCGACTACCAGGCCGAACGCGACGGCGGCGGCCGCCACGAAGGCCGTCACCGCGAACCAGATCTTGCTCAGCCACACGAGATGGGCCTCACGGGGTCTTCGCGGCCTTGCGCGCCGCGAGCGTGACGTCGATCTGCGCGCTCGGCGCGTCGCCCGCGCCGACTTCGACCGCCTGCGTGTGGATGAAGTCGCCCGCGTACCATACGCGCAGCGTGTACGTGCCCGCCGGGACGTTCTCGAGGCGGAACCCGCCGCCCGACTGCGGCAGCGCGAAGAGGCCGCCGGCGAGCACGAGGACGACGCCGCGCACGTGCGGCACCTCCTTGCAGCGAATCTCGTAGGCACCGGCTCTATCGAAGCGGTGCGTCCGCAGGCCGCCGGGCGCCTGGGGCTGCGCCGCGAAGCGCGAATCGCCCGGCGAGTAGAGCGCGTGCACGGAGCGGTCCTCGTTCTTGAAGTCGACCGCGGTGCCGACCGTCACCGGCAACACGCGCGGGTCGAGGCGCATGTCGCGCAGCGTGACGGTGGCGCTCGGGCCCGCGGCCGCCGCGGCCTCGCCGCCCTCGAGCACCACGACCATGCGCGTGCGCGGATCCTCGAGCGGCGGCGCTATCGGCACGAGCCCGTTCTCGATCAGCCACATCGACGGCGTCGTGTCGATCTCGGCCTCGAATCCCTCGGGAATGGCGACCGTGCCCTGCACGACGGCAGCCTCGGAGACCACGGCCAGCAGCGCGCTTCCGACGAGGATCAGGGGGCGACGCACGAGGCGCGCATTATAGCGACGAGCCTCGGTCGGTCAATCGCTCGGTCAATCGCGGCCGCCCTCGCCGGGCCATGGACGCGACCGCAATGACAAACGGCACGCCGTACTCGACGAGGCGGATTCCCCCGCTCTCTCCCAGGTAGCTGAGCGGGAGCAGCGACGCGAGCGCGAGCCAGCCGGGCGTCGGGCGCTCCGCCAGCAGCGGCAGGAGCCAAAGCGCGTACCAGGGGTGAACCGTGGGCGAGAGCAGCAGCGCGGCGCCGACCAGCGCGCGGGCGCCGTCCGCGGCGTCCACACGGCGCGCCAGCAGCCACGCGAGCAGCGCGAGCCAGGCGGCGGCGGCGGCGACGCGCGCGGCGAAGCGCCTTTCGGCGGGGGTGGCCGAGACCGCCGCGGCAAAATCGACCGCGGCCTCGACGGCGGCGAAGATCGACGGGTTGAAGCGCCAGCGATCGGCGTAGTCCGATGCGCCGGGCATGACCGGGCCGCCGAGATGCGGCAGAAGCGGCGCGGCGACGGCGAGCGCGAACGCGGCGAGAACGATCGGCCGGCGGCGCGCGGCGAGCAGCGCGATTGGGCCGGCGCCGAGCTTGATCGCGAAGGAGAGACCGAGGAGCGCGCCAGCGGCGGCGGCGCGGCGCGCCGCGAGCGCCCAGAGCCCCGCGACGAGCAGCGCGACCGCGGCGGCGTCGATGTGCGCGCCAACCGACGCCTCGGCGGCGGCGAGCGGCGACCAGCAAAGGACGATGGCGAGGCGATCGTCAGCGCCGCGCGCGCGCAGGAAGCCCGCGAGCGCGAGCGACGCGAGCAGGCTCGCGACCGCCGCGACGAGGCGAAACGCGAAGGGATCGTCCCACACCGCCGTCACCGCGCGGAACAGCGCCTGCGCGCCCGGCGGGTAGATCGTGCGGACCTCGGGATGATTGATGCGACGGTGATCCGGGTCGCGCAGGTGCCTGAGCTGGGGCGCGTCGGGCGCGAACGCGTAAGGATCGATGCCGGCGCGCGCGACGCGAGCATCCCAGCGGTACCGGAAGAGGTCGTCGGAGAGCGGCACGCGCGCGAAGAGCAGCACGCCGTGGAGCGCCGCCGCGACGGCGAGCCAGCGCAGTCGATCACCCCGAGGCTGCCGCACCACCGCGCGCACGGCGAGCAGGTACGGCACCGCGGCGGCGATCTCCCAGGCGACGAACCCGGCGCGCGAGCGGGCGAGCGCCATGCCGACGCCGCAGAGCAGCAGCAGCGCGCCGTGAAGCGTCACACGCGCGATGGTAGCAGCAGGGCGCCTCACCCCGTCCGACGGGACGTGCCGCCGGCAACATTTCGCGCGCGGCGCCGAGAATCAGTGTGGATGATGCGCGCGCTCCCCATCCTCGCGGTCGCGTTCGCCACGGGAGTCGCGGCTGGCGATCGTTTCGGCGCGGTCGCGGCGCTCGCCGCGCTGCCGGCGCTCGCCACCGCGAGGCGGCTGCGGCCACTCGTCGTCTCGACGGCGCTGGCCTTCGCCGCCGGCGCGCTGCGCTTGGCGCTGGCGCTGTCGGGCGAGGCGCCCGCGCTTCCGGCGGAGCGCACGACGATCGTCGGGCGCGTCGAGGGCCTGCCGGTGCCCGAGGCCAGAAGGATGACGCTGCGCGTGCGCGCGTGGCAGCCGGTGCGCGCGCTCGTGCGCCTGCGTGTCGAAGGCGGAGGTCGCGCTCTGCTGCCCGGCGACGTCGTCAGCACGGAGGCTCGGCTCCACCGCCCGCGCGGCTACAAGAACCCAGGCGCGTTCGACGTCGAGCGGGCGCTGCGGGGACGCGGCGTCGAGGCGGTCGGCGCGGTGATGCCGCCACGCGGCGTGCGGCTGGTCGCTCGGGGCGAGCCGAGCCTGCTGGCGCGCGTGGCCGCGTGGCGCGCGAGCCTCGGAAGGCATCTCGACGAGAGCCTGAGCGGCGACCGGCGCGCGCTCGTCGGCGCGATGGTCCTCGGCGAGCGCGGCCTGGTCACGCCACCAGTAGAAGAGGCGTTCCGGCGCGCAGGCATCACGCACCTGCTCAGCGTGAGCGGCCTGCACCTGGCGGCGCTCGCCCTGCTGACCTACGTCGCGCTGCGGCGCCTGCTCGCGCGCGTGCCCCGGCTCGCGCTGTCGGTCTCCGTCCGCGCGCTGGCGGCGACGGCGACGATCCCGGCGGGCGCCGCCTATTCCCTGCTGGCGGGCGCGGACCACCCGGTCGTGCGCTCGACAATCGTGGCCGCGGCGCTGCTGGGCGCCGTCATCGCGGCACGCCCGCCGGACGGCGCGAGCGCGCTGGCGCTGGCCGCCCTCGCCATCCTCGCGCTCGATCCCGTCGCGCTCTTCGACCCGTCGCTGCAGCTCTCGTTCGCCGCCTGCGTCGGGTTGATGCTCGCGCCGCGCATCTCGGGAAAAGGACCGGCGCGCGGGCTCGCGCGGATGGCCCTCATGACCGGCGCCGCCTCGCTCGCCACCGCGCCGCTCGTCGCGATCCACTTCGGCGTGCTCCCCGTCACCGGCGGCGTGGCAAACCTCGTCTGCGTGCCCTGGACGACCGCCGTCCTCTTGCCCGCGTCGCTCGCCGGCACGTTGCTCCTGCCCTTCTGGCCGGGCGCCGCGGCGCCGCTGCTGGCGGTCGCCGGAGCGGCGTCGGACGTGCTCGTTCAGGCCGCGCGCCTCTTTTCCGACGCGCCGGCGGCGGTGATCGCGGTCGGCCGGCCGACGGCGATCGAGGCCGTGCTCGCGTGGATCGCCGCCGCCCTGCTGCTGCGCGGGCGCCTCAGGCTCGCGGCCATCGCAGCCGCGGCGCTGGCGCTCGTCGTCGGCGCCGGCGCGGCCGCGCGCGCGTGGCGCAGCGGCGCCACCGTGACCTTCGTCGACGTCGGCCAAGGCGACGCGATCCTGGTCGAGCTGCCGCGCGGGCGCACGCTGCTGGTTGACGGCGGCGGCTCGTTCGATGGCGGACCCGAGGTCGGCGAGGCGGCGCTCTTGCCGCTGCTGCGCGCGCGCCGCGTGGCGCGTATCGACGTCATGGCGCTCTCCCACCCGCACCCGGATCACTTTGGCGGACTCATCGCCGCCGCCCGACGATTTCCGGTGGGTGAGCTGTGGACCTCGGGCGAGCCGTCGGATCACCCCGGCTACCGCGCGCTGCTCGGCGCCCTCGAGGCGCAGGGCGTGCAGCCGCGCCCGCCGCGCCGCTGGGCTATCGGCGACGCGCTGGTCGAGCCGCTCCACCCCAGCCCGTCGTGGGCGCCGGCCCTCTCGACCAACGACAACTCGCTGGTGCTGCGCGTGAGCGTGGGCGCGCGCAGCGTCCTTCTCACGGGCGATCTCGAGGCCGAGGGCGAGATCCTGCTCGCCGCCGAGCGCCCGCGCGCCGACGTGCTCAAGGTGCCGCACCACGGCAGCCGGACATCCTCGACCGACGAGTTGCTCGTGGCCGTCCGCCCGCGTCTGGCCGTCGCCTCGCTCGGCGCGGACAACCGCTTCGGCTTCCCGCACGCCGAGGTGATCGATCGCTACGCGCGTGGCGGCGTGCCGCTCTTGCGAACCGACCAGCACGGCGCGGTGATCGTGCGCCTGGGTCGCAACGCGGCCTCGGTCGAGACGGTTGCGCAAGGCGGCGTGGCCCGGTGGTAAAAACCACGCCGATGCTCCGCCTGACGCTTCGCGGCCCCGGCGCCGGCACGCCCGCGTACGACCTGCGCACGAGCGGCGATGTCGTGCGGATCGGCCGCCGCGCGGGCGCCGACCTGCGCCTCCCCGACGCCGCCGTGTCACTCGACCACGCGCGCCTGGTGCGCGACGGCGAGGTTTGGCACATCGAAGACGACGGCTCGACCAACGGAACTTGGCTGGGCGGTCGCCGGCTGGCGGATGGAGAGCGCCATCCGCTCGCCGACGGCGACGCCATCACCATCGCCGACTTCCTGATCGTCGCGCGGCTCGGCGCGGACGGAGCCGTAACCCGAACCGAGACGACCGAGTCGCTGGCGCGGCGCATGGTCGAGCAAGCGCTCGCGACCATAGGGCCCGACGCTTCCGCACCGAGCCTCGAGGTCGCGGCCGGCCCGGACGCCGGACGCCGGCTCACGCTCGGCCTCGACCGAGGCACGCGCGGCTACACGATCGGACGCGGCGCCACGTGCGATCTCGCCGTCGACGATCCCGACGTCAGCCGCGAGCACGCGCGGGTGCGGCGCGACCTTTCGTGCGTGCTGATCGCCGATCTCGGCTCCAAGAACGGCGTCCTCATCGGCGCCCGGCGCGTCGAGGAAGAACGACGCCTGCACGACGGCGACGAGCTCGTGCTCGGCGCGACGCGCCTGCGCTTCCGCGATCCGGCCGAGGCCTTCCTGCGCGACCTCGAAGGCGTGCCCGACCGAGCGCGCGCGGGAGATACGACCTCCGAGCGCCCGCTGCCCGCCGCGCCGCCCGCGGGTACACGCCGCCACGCCTGGCCCGATCTCGCGCTCGCCGCCGTCGGCGTGACCGCGCTCATAGCGGCGATCGCGGCGATCGTGCGGCTCCTTCGCGCCGGCTGACCCCTCCCCTCCTTGCGTCGGACGCCGTCTCGACGGACACTTCTCCGCCATGGAGATCCTAGCCTGGGCCAAATCCGACGTCGGCCGCGCGCGCGATCACAACGAGGACAGCTTTCTCTTCGCACCCGAGATCCACCTCTTCGGTGTCTGCGACGGCATGGGCGGGCACGCCGCCGGCGAGGTCGCGAGCGCCCTGGCCGTGGCGAAGGTGCAAGGCGCCGTGGAACGGAAGCGCGAGATCATCGCGGCGTACGCCCGCGGCGAGGGCGAGCGCGGGACCGTGCTCAAGCTGCTCGAGGAAGCGGTCAAGGGCGCCTGCCACGCGATCCACGCCGAGGCGCAGGCCGATCTGGCCAAGCGAGGCATGGGCACGACCTGCTCGATGATGCTGCTCATCGCCGGCGCGCGCGGCGACCGCGGCTTCATCGCGCACGTGGGCGACTCGCGCATCTACCTCCTGCGCCGCGGGCAAATCCACCAGCTCACCGAGGATCACTCCCTGGTCAACGAGCTGGTGCGGCGCGGCAAGCTCAAGCGCGAGGAGATCGACTCCTCGCCCTACGCGAACTACAAGAGCGCGCTCACCCGCGCCGTCGGCGTCTACGAGACCGTCGAGGTCGACACCATCGACTTCGACGTGCTGGGCGGCGACCAGTTCGTGCTCTGCAGTGACGGCCTCGGCCTGCACGTGGGCGAGCCGGAGATCAAGGACATCCTGGCGACCGCCCCCGACGGCAAGGGCCCCGAGTTGCTGGTCGAGCTGGCGAACTCGCGCGGCGGCAAGGACAACGTCACCACGCTGCACGTCCGCATCGGCGGCGAGGAGGCTCTCGAAGTCGACGCGCGCTTCCGCGAACTCAACCTCCGCCTCGAGCGCCTGCGCGGCATGCCGATCTTCCAGTACCTCAGCTACAAGGAGCTGGTGAAGGTGCTCAACATCGCCTCCGTGCGCGAGGCCAAGCCGGACGAGGCGATCCTCAGCGAGGGCAGCGACGGCGAGGAACTCTACATCGTGCTCGAGGGCAAGGTCGCCCTGCACAAGGATGGCGCGTTCCTCACGCACCTCACCGGCGGCGATCACTTCGGCGAGATGGCGCTCGTCGACCGCGCTCCGCGCTCCGCGACCGTCACGGCGGTCGACGCGACGCGGCTGCTCACTATCCCGCGCAAGGAGTTCTACGAGCTCGTGCAGGCGGAGACGCCGCTCTCGGTGAAGCTGCTCTGGAGCTTCGTGCAGGTCCTCGCCGGGCGGCTGCGCAAGACCACCGCCGATCTCTCGGGCGCGCGCCTGCAAGCCGAGGCGGTCGACCTGTCGGGCGAGATCAGCCTCGAGGACGACAAGTAGCTCGCTACACCAGGAACTCCGCGATCGCGGCTGGGTCGGGCGTGACGCCGCCGTTCTTGAAGGCGTCGAGGGCGTTCTCGAAGTTCGCGCGCGAGATCGCCTCGCGGCGGCTGACGGCGCCCTCGAGGTAGAGGCGCTCGCCCAGCGCCAGCAAGTCGCGCACCGTCGCGCGGCCTCCCTCCCCGGAGAGCCCGCGCGCGACGACGTAGTAGGACTCGACGAAGTCGCGCACGAGCCCCGCCAGCAGCGACAGGCGTGACGCGTCGCCGAGCGCCCCGCTCGCGCCCAGGCGCTCGAGCGTGCGGTCGAAGATCGCGTCGAAGGGTGAGCCGACCTCGTAGACGAACTCGTTCTTGAGCAGGCGGCTGAGCGCGAGCGTGCGGCGGCGCGCCTCCGCGGCGACGCGCGCATCGGCGCCGTCGCCGACGCCGCCTCCCGCCACGCGGCACGCGACGAGCCATCCGGTCGCGACCAGCGCATCGGCGACGAGCGCGTGCAGGGCGGTGTTGCGGCAGTAGTCGAGGCGTAGGCGGCGCTCGTCGGGCACGACGTAGATCGGCTCTCGCGCGGTCCCGCGGATCTGGAGGTCGCCGTCGCGCTCGAGCAACTCGACAGAGCGATCGATCGCGGCCTCGCGCAGCTCGCCGCGCTCGTCCTGCAGCGCGACCGCGAGCCGCCCGCCGGCTCCGGCCGCGCTCGCCGCGCGCGCTCTCTCGAGCAGGAAGCGCACGTTGGAAAGCAGCGCCGGCCGCGCCACGCCGCGACGGCCCGACGCCAGCAGCGCCGCCGCGACCAGCGCCGTCGGCGTAACGACGCTCGCGCGCGTGATGCCCCACAGGACTCGGTGCGCGAGGCGCCGCACGATCGATCGGCGGCCCGCCTCATCGCCTTCGCGAGGCGCGGTTCGTGCGCGGGCGATCTCTTCGCCGAGATCGAACGGCTCGTCGAAGTGGACGTAGAGGCGGCCGTAGTTCGACGCCAGTACGCGCGTCGTGCGCAGCACCGCGCCCAGGTCCTCCTTGCGCTTCCGCCCGCCCGCGAGCTCCTGGGCGTACGAACCCTCCTCGATGACCTTGTCGTACGCGATCGAGACGGGCACCACCTGCGCGCCGCGCGCGTCGCCGTCCGCCGCCACGTCGGCGATGATCCCGAGCAGCCCGAGCTTGGGTTGGAGGAGCTTGCCGGTGCGCGAGCGGCCGCCCTCGATGAAGAACTCGATCGAATAGCCCTCGCGCATCATCTTGCGCACATACTCGCGGAAGACCGTCGCGTAGAGCCGGTTGCCGCCGAAGCTGCGGCGCAGGAAAAACGCTCCGCCGCGCCGGAAGAGGAAGCCGAGCGGAAAGAACGACAGGTTGGAGCCGGCGGCGATGAGCGGGGGCGCGAGATCGTGATCGACGAGCACGTGCGTCAGCACGAGGTAGTCGACGTGGCTGCGGTGGCTCGGCACCAGCACGAGCGGCCCGCGGCGCGCGGCGGCGCGCACACGCTCGATGCCCTCGAGGTCAACCTCGATCCCCTCGTAGATGCGCTTCCACACGCGCATGAGGACCACGCGGCAGAGCCAGATGAACCACGGCTTGATGTTGGCGGCGATCTCGCGCAAGTAGCGATCGGCGCGCCGGCGCGCTCGCCCGCGGCCGAGGTCGCGCGCGGCCTCGTCGATGGCCGTGCGGAGGCGGCGCGTTCGCGCGATCTCCTGCCTCAGGCGTCGCGCGCTCTTGCGCCGCGGACCGAGGCGCGCGCGGCGGGCGCGCTCGAGGTTGCCCGACAGCTCGAAGCGCAGGCGGCGCGTGCGCACCTCCGGGCGGAGGTCGGCGTTCGCGCGGGCGAAGGCCGCGAGATCGACCGGCTCGCCTACGATCGCCTCGGCGCGGGCGCGACGCCACACGAGCTGCACGATGCGGCGCAGCGGCCCCGGCTCCTCCTCGGCGCCGAGCAGCGCCTCCCACCAGGGCGGGCGCGCCAGGGCGCGCATCCTCTCGCCGCGCCAGACCAGCGCGACGGGCACGGCGAGGATGGGGCGCGCGTCCTTGCCTTCGGCGGGCGCCGCGGCAGCGAGGAAGGCGTCCTCGTACGGGCCGGAGAAGCCGCTCGGCGCGCGCAGCCGGCCGCGGCGCAGGAAGAAGAAGACGGACCGTCCGGTCATCAGCAGCCGCGCGAACAGGTCGGGACAGGCTCTGCGCGTCAGCCCGTTGCCGGCGAGCGGCAGCGGCAAGGCCGCTTTGGCCAGCACCGTGCGCCAGCTCAGGAACTCGACGAGCGAGAGCGTACGCGCGACGTAGAGCAACGTGCCGCGCGCCGCGGCTTGCTGGAGGCGTTCGAGGCTCTCGGGCGCGAACGTCACCGGTGCAAAGAGGCGATCGAGGAGCCAGCGAATCACGCGCGCGCGATTCTGCCAGGGAAAAAGACCGAGTACGAGTACCCGCGATCGAGTCTGCTACGATCCGCCGCCGCGAGTGGTTGTGTGTGTTGTTGAATGATGCGAGCGCGCCGTCGATCGACTATCTTTCCCGCCCGTGCCGCTGAGGCTCAAGGACATCCTGACGCTCGGCAACCTGCTCTCCGGGGCCGCGGCGATCGTGCTGTGCATCGACGGGCGCGCCGACGTGGCGCCGTGGGCGTTCATCGTCGCCTACGTCTTCGACGTCTCCGACGGGTTGGTCGCACGCCTCACCGGCGGCGGCAACCGCTTCGGCGCCGAGCTCGACAACCTGGCCGATCACCTTACCTTCGGCGTCGCGCCCGCATTCCTCGTCTACGCCGCGCATCGCGACACGCACCCGTGGATCGGCATGGCGCTCGGCGCCGCGCTCGTCGTGGCCTCGACCATCCGGCACGTCCGCAACCTCGTCTTCGAGGCGCCGATCACGCTCTGCTGGATCGGGCTGGCGCGCCCCGCCGCCGGCCTGACCATCGTCGCCTTCACCCGCTCCGCGCTGTTTCACTGGGGCGGCCCGTGGATCTCCCTGCCGCTGGTGCTCGCGGTCGCGTGGTCCGTCGTCTCGACGTTCCCGACGCTCAACCACCGCGGGCGCGCGTTCCAGCCGTGGGTGCGCGCGTCGATCTGGGCGTGGGTCATAGGCTGGCTGGCGGTCTTCCTCTTCCTGCGGAACTATTTCTGGGACTTCGCGCTCTTCTGCCTGGTCTTCTACGCCGGCTTCTCGTGGCTCGCCCTCGAGCCCACCGAACTTGACGCCTACCGCGAGATGCTCAAGTCGTGGAAGCAGACCGTCACGCAGGGCATGGCGGCGAACGGCGGCCGCGGTGATGCGTCACCGCGGCAGGGCCTGTAGCAGGCCGCCGCGGAGCGCCACTTCGACCGCTTCGCGCAAAAGCTGGTAGGTCGGCGGGGCCTCGATCTTTTGCCCGTCGACGAAGATCGCGCCGTCGCGCACACCCAACCGCGCCGCCTCGCGCGCATCCTGCTCGATCGCCGAGCGGTGCAGGCCCGCGCCCAGCGCCGCCTTCACCGCGGCGAGGTCCAAGCCGGCCGCTTGCGCGAGCCGCTCGGCGGTGCGCGTACGCGACTCCGCGCCGCCGACGGCCGGCAGCACGCCCAGCGCGAGGCGATCGTAGAGCTCCCAGAAACGTCCCTGCCGGTGCGCCTCGGCGGCGATCTCGTGCACCGCCATCGACTCGGCCGCGGCGGGCGCGTGCTTGAACGCATGGCGCACGCCGTCAGGAAAGTCGTGGCGCAACTGGACGATCATCGAGGCCACATGGCCGCGATCCCGGCGCGCGAGGTCCGCGAACTCGACGAGCACGACGCGCGCAGCCTCGCTCCCGCGGCTCGGCGCGCCGATCGTGCGAAGGGCGACACGCCGAGCCGGCCGCGCCTGCTGCGCCACCCGCGGCGCCGCGCCAGCCAACGTCGCCGACCGCGCGCGCGCCACCTCCCGATCGACGGCGCTCGCCAGCAGATCGTAGCCGAGGGCGCCGGCGACGACGCGCCCGCCGACCAGCAGCACGGGCGCCACCGCGCGAAGGCCGCGCCGCCGCGCGAGCCGCTCGTCGGCCGCGACGGCAACGCGGTGCAGGCCCGAGTCCAAAGCCCGGCGCAACCGCGCCATGTCCAGCCCGACGAGCGACGCGACGCGAAAGGCGTCGTCGGAGCGAAGCTTCCCGGCGCGGGCGAAGGCGGCTTCGTGAAACTCCCAGAAGTGGCCCTGCGCAAACGCCTCCTCCGCGATCTCGGCGGCGACGCGCCCGTCGGGACCGCCCCCGCCGGGCAGGTGGCGAAAGATCAGCTTGACGGCGCCCTGCCGCTCTTCGAGCAGCCGGCGCAGCGGCGCCGCGAGCGCCGCGCAAGGCGCGCTCGTGAACGCGCCGAACTCCTCGATGGTGGCGACCGCGTCGGCGGCGCCGAGCACCGGCCTGCCCTGCGTCTCGACCACGAAGCCGTGCACGCGGCCGGTCCCCAGCCACGGCGGGGCGGCCGCCGCCGGCCAGGCGAGGACCGCGGCGAGAGTGAGCACCATGGGGGAGTATAGCCGCGACGCCGAAAGACCCCGGGCGGAGCACGTCCCGTCGGACGGGGTGAGCCCCCTACTCGGTCGGGGGCAGCTCTTCGATGTTCGGCTGGAGCACGATCTCGATCCTGCGGTTGCGCGAGCGACCCTCCGCCAGCAGGTTGTCGGCGATCGGCGCGTTGTCGGCGTAACCGGCGGCGCTCAGGCGCTTCTGGTCGAGGCCGCTCGCCGAGAGGATACGAACGACCTCGACGGCGCGCGCCGCCGAGAGGTCCCAGTTCGACTTGAACTTGCCTGATTTGATCGGGACGTTGTCGGTGTGCCCCGCGACCTGGAACTTGCGATCCGCGATTTGCCCGAGCACGGCGCCGAGCTGCTTGAGCGCCGTGACGCCGGCAGGCTTGAGCTGCGTCTTGCCTGGATCGAAGAGGATGTTGTCGGGCAGCTTGACGAGCATGCGCCCGTCGCGCGTCTCGACCTGGAGCTGGCCGGCGTCGATCATGCCCTTGAGCTTGGCGACGAGCTCCTGATAGGTTGCCGCGCGCTTTTCCATCTGCTCCTGCTTCTTGCGCATCTCTTCCTCGCGTCGGCGCGCCTCGGCGAGCACCTTCTCGAGATAGCCGCGCTCGGCGCCAAGCCGCGAGACGTCCTGGCCGGCCGCTTCGAGCGACTCGCGCATGGCGGTGTTCTGCGCCGCCATCGTCGACGTCGCCTTCTGGCAGGTCGCAAGGTCTCCTTGCGCCTTCTCGGTCTCGGCCCGTGTGCGGTTCAGATCCGTAACCCGCGCGTTGTACAGTTCATCGGAAACGCCGCAGCCGGCCGCCAGAATCCCCAGAGTCCACAGAAAGGCCGATCGCTTCATGTCGCTCTCCTCCTCTACTCGAGTGAAGGTGGCGCGCGTCGGGCCCCTTTGGCCGAGCCCCCGCGCTTGCAAACCTCGTCGACGATTGCTTCCACGCGAGCCAGCAGCCGCGCCGGCGGCGCGCAGAGCTCGAAGTCCCAACGCAGGTTGCCGCGCAGCCTGCGCGCGATCTCGTCGCGCCCGTAGCGCAGCCGGAAGAGCAACGCGGCGCGCTCCTCCAGCTCGTGCAGATACATCGCCTCGCGCCTCGAAGCGAACGTCGCGCCGACCGCCGTCGGATTCCGCGACTCCCACCACGGGAAGGAAAACGTCGTTTCGCGGCTGTCCATTTTCGCGGCGGAACCTAGCACAGAGCCGGTCCCATTACCCACATCCCGTAGTGATCACGGCGCCGCGTACCCTTCCAGCCCGATGGCCGGCGCTACCGCGTAGACCCGCGCGATCTCGGCCAGCACGCGCATGTAGGGCACGTCGGGCGCCGCCGCCAGCCGCACGCCGCGCAGATCCTTGACCGCGCGCAAGGCTTCGACGGCGTCGCCCGTCTGAGGCCCGCCGTCGGTCACGAGCCGCGTTCCCGCTGCGCCGATCGCGATGCGCGCGAGCGCGCCGTCGCCGACATCGCCGCCGTAGGTCGATCCGCGCGGCAGATCGCGCGGCAGCGGCGGCGCGGACTCGCCGGGCACGAGCGTGTAGAGGGTCACGGGGAAGCCGGCGATGCGCAGGAGCGGCTGCTCGCCGGCGTGGACGTCGCCCGCGGGCACCGTCGCGCGCACCATCTCGGCGACGCCGAGCTCGGCGACGACGGCGCCGGCCCTGCGCGCCAGCTTGAGCGCCTCGTGCACCCGCCACCACTCGATCTGCCCGGGCGCGACGAGGGTGACGCGCAGGCGTCGGTCTTCGGCGAGGATCGTCGAGAGCGTCTTGCCGTCGTCGAACCCGAGCTCGACGCCGTCGATGCGCATGCCGCCCGGCGCGACCTGCAGCAGCGGCAGCCGGTCGTACGGCAGGCCGCCCTCGACGATGGGGAGGGCGAGCGTGCGCGGCGTGACCGGCGCCGGCAAGCTCCGCGCGGCCGATTCGAGAAAGGCGCGCTCTTCGTCCAAGCGGCGACGCGCGAGGACCGCGAGCGGGTGCGTCGCCGGAATCGCCTCGAGAAGCGCGCGAGAGCGCGCGGAGAGCAGAGTCCACGGCGGATCGGGTGGCCGCGCCGCCGCATCCGCGGCGAAGTAGGGCGCGGGATCCGCGTCCTGCGCGGCGTACAGGCAGCGGTTGGCGGCGACGACCTTCGCCGCGGTCCCGGCGAGGGACGCCGCCTCGCGCAGCGCCTCCGCGCAGACCGCGTGCAGGCGCAGCGCCGCCGAAGCGGCCAGCGGGCCGCCCCCGCGCACGACGGCGCGCAGCTCACGCGTCGGCGCGAGCATCGCGACCTGGGGATCGAGCAGCGCGGCGTCGGCGCGCACCAGCGCCGCCGCGTCCGCGTCGCCCGCCGCACGCGGCGCCAGCGCTGCCAGCACGCGTCGCGTCGCGTCGAGGCCGCGCACGGGCGCGCCGCCCAGCGCGAGCTCCTTCCACAGCTCGGCCAGCGCCGCGTCATCCCGGCCCAGGCGCGCGCGGTCGAGCAGCACGATCAGCTCGGCGGCGGTCAACCCCGCGACCGCTGTCGGCGAGGGCCGCGGCGCCACCGGCGGCCTTCCCGCGCAGGCCGCGGCGGCAACGACGATCGTCAAGACACGGACGTTCATCGCGGCGGACTCTAGCAAACGTCCCTCCCCGGCGTTACCATGGGTGCCCCTTGCGACGCGCACTCGCTCTCGTGGCGCTGTGGCCGATCGTCGCCCACGCTTACGACTTCGAGATCAGCGCGACCACCGTCGGCCAGGGCGACCAGATCCGTCGCTTCCAAGACGGCGAGGTCGTGCTGCTCACCCGGCGCCGCGTCACGCAACTGCTCGGCTTGCGCGTCTTCGGCTTCCTGCCGGCGCAGGATCCCGATTCCGGCAGGGTCGTCCCCAGGCTGCAGCTCGTCGGCGCGCTCCGCTTCGACACCGACTTCGCCGAATTTCGCGACAACACCGACGAAGGCGGGATCGTCGTCGTGCCCGAGCTCGACAACGACCAACTCGACGTCCTCTCGCTCACCGTCGAGGGGCGCGACTTCCTCGACGCGACGACCGACTTCCGCGTCGGCCGTCAGGTGGTCGTCGATCCCCTCGATTACTATGCCTTCGACGGCGGCCAGTTCTTCTTCCATCCGCCCATCTACCTCGGCGTCGAAGGTTTCGGCGGCTTCCAGGTGCGCGGGACCGATCCGCTGTCCTCGCCGTCCTTCGAAATCGACGGCACGACCGACAGCGTGCTCGCGCCCGACGAGCCCGAGGCTCTCTCGCCGATGTTCGGTGGGGCGATCCAGACGCACGGGCTGCGCGACGTGTTCGCGCGCGCGAGCTACCGGCGGACGTTCTCGACCGTCGCCGTCGTCGCCGTGCCGACGGCGGGCGCCGACGCGGAGCGCACCAGCGCGATCGAGGGCATCGACGAGGAAAAGCTGGCCGTCTCCGCGCGGGCGCGCATCGGCGACGGCCTGCACCCGTACGCCGGCGTGCGCTGGAACGCGCTGACCGCTCGCGCCGATCTCGGCGAGGCCGGCGTGCGCGTCGCGCTGCACCCACGCCACGCCGTCACGCCCGCGTGGGCGATGGCCGCGCCCGACTTCGAAGGCGATTCGATCTGGAACCTCTACTCGACCGAGCCGTACCACGACGCCTCGCTCACCTACGACGTCGTCGTCACGCGCGCGCATCCGTACGTGATCGAAGGCTACGCGCGCACTCTCGCGCGACGCTACGCGAACGAGGTCCAGGACGAGGTGACGGAGGGCTCGGCGCTGCACCACGGCGCCGGCGCCGGCGCGCGGCTCATGTTCGGCCGCGGCTTCGCGCGCGTCGATGGGCGTTTCGAGGACGGTTTTGGCGGCCGCACCGCCGGCGGGGACGTGTCGGGGCGCTTCGACGTGCTCGTGGATTCGGTCGCGTTGGAGGGTCGCGTGACGGTGCTGCAGTTCCAAAACGACGTCCGCGCCGAGGCGCTCAAGCGCGACATGTGGAGCCTCGGCGCACAGGCCGGCGCGCGCTGGGTCCTCACCGACGGCGTCGCGCTCCACCTGCTGGCGGAGGAAAACTCGAACCAACTCTATACAAGCTACCTGCGGCTCCTCGCGATGCTCGACCTGGCGTACGTCCCATGACGCGCGCGGCGCTCACGCTACTGCTGGCCAGCATCGCGTCCGCCGAAGCGCGCGGGCCGTCGACGATCATCATCCCCGAGCAGCGCATCCCGCTGCGCTTCAGCCACCGGCAGCACCTCGCGCTCAACGTGAAGTGCGAGTTCTGCCACTCGAAGGCCGCGCTGAGCCGCGTCGCGCGCGACTTCCTCGTGCCGCCCGAGGAGGTCTGCGCCGACTGCCACGCGATCGAGCGCGACAAGCCGAACAAGCAGGCCAAGCCGGTCGCCGCGTGCGGCGGCTGCCATCCCGGATTTTCGGGAATCGGCCAGCCGGCGCGCATCGAGATCCCGCCGCCGTTCGTCAAGTTCAACCATCAGGTGCACGTCTCGCGCGGCGTGGAGTGCGTGACCTGCCACGCGACGGTGCCGACGGCCGACCTCGCGACGCGCGCCGAGCTGCCGCGCATGCCGCTGTGCCTGTCGTGCCACGACGGCAAGCAGGCGCCGTCGCAGTGCACGACCTGCCACCTCGGCGACGCCGAGGGGCGCATCAAGACGGCGCTGCCCACCGGCACGCTGACGCCGAGCGGCGTGCTGCGCGGCGACGCGCACGACCTGCGCTTCAAGATGGATCACCGCCGCGTGGCGGCCAACGACGAGCGCTACTGCGAGAACTGCCACCGCCAGGAGTGGTGCCAGTCCTGTCACAACGGGATCGTCAAGCCGCTCGACTTCCACGGCAACGACTACCTGTCGCTGCACGCCGCCGACGCGCGCCGCAACATCCCCGACTGCGCGTCGTGCCACCGCCGCCAGACCTTCTGCCTCGGCTGCCACCAGCGCTCCGGCGTCGCTCTCGCGCGCGACGTCCGCGGCGTCGATCCGTCCGCCGACACGACGACCAACGCGCACTTCACCCAAGGGCGGAAATTCCACCCGGAAGGCTGGATCGACGACGCGCGCGGCCCGAGCCACCACGCACCGCAGGCGCAGCGCAACATCGCCGCGTCCGCGTCGTGCCACCCCCAGGAGACGTGCCTCGCGAGCCACGCGACCGCCGGCCTGCGCTCAACCTCGCCGGTCGGGCGCTTTGTCGACCCCCACCCGGCCGGCTTCGCCACGTCCCGCCGCTGCCGCGCGCTCGCGGACAAGAACCCTCGCGCGTGCCTGAAGTGCCATACCGTCGACGACCCGGCGCGAAGCTGCCGGTAGCGTTCAGCGCAGGTCGAGCACCGCTTCGTCCCCTTCGACTCGCAGCTCCGCGCCCTGGGCCCGGCTCGCGCGCGCAAGAGGCTCGAGGACGCGACGGGCGGCGTCGCCGCGAAGCACGCGCGGCTGGAACCTCACGCGACGGTTCTGCACGTCGATCGGCACGAGCGCGACGCGCACGAGGCGGCGGTCGCGCAGCGTCGCACCCAGCATCAGCCCCGCGCGCAGCGCGCGGCGGCCCGACGTGCCGAACCCGTAGTTGCCGATGATGTAGGCAACGACCGTCCGATCGATCATGGCGAGCGGCTGCGCGACGTGCGGGTGGTGGCCCACGACCAGATCGACGCCGGCCGCCGCGAGCACGCGCGCGAAGCGGCGCTGGCCGCCGGTCACCGCCTGGTAGTTCTCGCCCCAGTGCACGCTGGCGATCACGACGTCCGCGTGGCGGCGCATCCGCGCGACGTCCGCGCGCACATCGCGCTCCGACAGGCGCGCCACGCCCGGCCGTCCTTCCCGGGCGAACGCGCGCGACCACACGGCGTCGACGAAGCCGGGCTCGAGCCACCCGAGCAGGCCCACGCGCACGCCGCCCAGACGCACGACCAGCCCGCGCCGCGCCTCGGCCGCGTCGCGTCCGGCGCCGAACGTCGCGAGGCCGCCGCGCGCCGCGTGACCGAGCGTCTCGCGAAGGCCGCGCGCGCCACAGTCCATCGCGTGGTTGTTGGCGAGCCCGAGCGCGTCGATGCCGGCGCGCGCGATCGCGGCGAGAGCGTCGGGCTCGGCGCGATAGCGATAGCGTTTCCACACGCCGAAGGGCACGTCGGCCGCCGCTATGGACGACTCGAAGTTCGCGACCGCGAGATCGGCCGCGCGCACGATCGGCGCCGTCCTTGCGAACGGGTAATCCCAGCCGCGCGCGCGCAGCGCCTCAGTCGCGGCATCGGTCGGCGCGGTGTCGCCGAGAAAGAGCAGCGTCGGCGCTTCCCCCGCGGGCCGCGTGGCGATCTCCGGCGCCGGCACGACGACCATGGGGTGCCACCACGTCTCGCGCGCGACGTGCGCGGCCGCCAGGGCGCCGAGCAGCGCCGCTGCGAGGGCGACGAGGTTGACCCACCGTCGCCCAGCGAGTAGATAACCGCCCATGCCCAACCTCGATCTCACTCCTTCACTGGTCGAAGAACTGGACGCCAAGCCCGCTCAAGACGTGCTCGCATGGGCGCTCGGCAAGCTACACCCGCGCATCGCGTTCGCGTGGAGCGGCGCCGAGGACGTGGTCGTCCTCGACCTCATGCTCAAGGTTCGCGCGGACGCGCGCGTCTTCACGCTCGACACCGGGAGGCTCAATCCCGAAACGTACGACGTCATGGAGCGCGTGCGCGAGAAGTACGGTCTGAAGCTCGAGGTCATGTTCCCGCGGCACGACCGCGTCGAGACGATGGTGCGCGGCAAGGGCTTGAACCTTTTCTACGCCTCGGTCGAGAACCGCAAGGAGTGCTGCGGTGCGCGCAAGGTCGAGCCGCTCGGCCGCGCGCTGGCCGATCTCGACGGCTGGGTAACCGGCCTGCGCCGCGATCAGGCCGTCACGCGCACAACGCTGCACAAGGTCGAAATCGACGCCGGCAACCGCGGCATCCTCAAGGTGAACCCGATCGCCGACTGGTCGCACGAGCAGGTGTGGGCGTACATCAAGGCCAATGGCGTCCCCTACAACACGCTCCACGACAAGGGCTACCCGTCGATCGGCTGCGCCCCCTGCACACGCGCGGTCGAGAAGGGCGAGGACATCCGCGCCGGCCGCTGGTGGTGGGAAAACCCCGAAACGAAGGA
>JBBTFH010000183.1:0-3580 GCA_038041915.1 Myxococcota bacterium | reverse complement strand
CGCTTCGCCTGCGAAAGCGGGACGCGCGACGGTTCCATGAAACGAAGTTTGAACCATTGGTTCAAAATGGTCAAAAGATGTCTCGGACACGGAGAAGCCCCGCCGACCCCACGCGAGATGCGCGACACGACCCCGCGCCAGTCGAACGCGAGCGAGCGGAGCTACTTCCGCTTCTTCGGCGGAGCGGGAGGAGGCGGCGGCTCGGCGTAGGGATCTTCGTCGAGAGCGGGCTCTTCGGCGGGCGGCGGGGCGGGCGCGGGCGCGGGCGCGGCGGGGGCCTCGCCTTCGGGGGCGGGCGCTTCGGGCTGCGAGGCGGCGGGCGCCGTCGCGGGGGCGGACTCGGCGGGCGCTTCGGCGGGCGCCTCGGCGGGCGCCTCGGCGGGCGCCTCTTCGACGACCGGCGGCGCGGGTTCCTCGGGCGGCGGGCGCGGAACGCGCGCGAGCGTGCCGCTGACGCGATAGCAGGCCTTGCCGGTCGCGAGCGCCCACCACCAACGCATCTCGAGCTTGGCGTCGGTGAGCGCGTCGTAGTCCTGCTGGCCGAACGCGCGCTCATAGGCGCGCTCGAGCTTGGGCGTGCCGAGCGGGACGAAGAGCGCGTACCAGACGCAGTCTTCGCCGGTCGCCTTGGGCCCGGCCTCGGTCGGGAGCGCCGCAAGCTTCTTCTTGCTGAGCGTCGGAAACGACGCAAGGCGTTGGGTACAGCCCGCGCCCAGGACCGCGACGAGCGCGAGCCGTCGAACCATGGCCGCGGATGCTAGCACGGGCGGCTGCGGGCGCGCGGCGGAGCGGTGTCGACGCCGGAGGCTACGACGGCGAAGCGGCGGCCGGAGGCGCGGCGGCGACCGGTGCGGCGGCGGGCTGCGCGGCGGGGTGCTTGCCGAGGCGGATGTTCAGGATCAGCGTCGTGTTGGCGGTCGAGACCGCGCCGCCGGGCTCGCACTTGTTCCACTCGTTGTCGCGGCCTTCGACCATCGCGCGCGCGTATTCCTTGCACGTCGGCCAGCCGCAGGCCTCGCAGTCGGTCTGCGCGAGCGACTGCGCGTAGAGCACGTCGACCAGCTTCTCGGTGTCGTTGCCGGCGGCCTTGACCAGCGGCAAGAGTTCTTCGGCGCGCTTGCTCTCGTCGAAGCCCTCGAGCGCGTCCTTCTTCTTCGCCGGCCCAAGATCCTTGGCGATCTCGACGGCGAGCGCGTTGTAGGCGTGCGCCAGCGCCCGGACCTCGCGCGCGATCTCGCCGCGGCGCAGCGACGGCACGTCCTGGCCCTTGGGCGGCTTGAAGAACGGCGCCTTCTCGCCGGGCCTGATGAAGCGATACGTCAGCTCGGGGAAGTCGGACGTGGCGCCCTCGAACTCGCGCGTGAAGCGGATGGTCTTGGTCGCCTCGGTGTCGCCGGGCGAGATCGTGTCGACGGGACAGGCCTCAACGCACAAGCCGCAGTACATGCACTTGCCGAGATCGATGTCGAATTTGGTGATGAAGCGCCCGGCTTCTTCCTTCACCGTGTCGATGTTGATGCAGTCGATGGGACAGTCGCGCTGGCACTGGAGGCAGCCGGTGCAGACCGACATGTCGACCTCGAGGAAGCCGCGGTAGCGCTCGGGCAGCGACTCGGAGAGCGGCATCGGCAGCCGATCCGGGTACTGGATCGTCACCGGCTCCTTGAACATGTACGAAAAAGTGACGGCCATGCCTTCGAGCACGGACTTGGCCGAGACGAGGATTTCGCGAAAGTAGCCGCGCTCCGATTGACCGGACTTCTCTCTCCGCTCGATCTCGGAAATTTCGGGAGGCATCGTGTTCACCTCTTGGCCGGCATCCCGAAAGGATCCCAAAGGCGGTTTCGGTGGATGCGCAGGTTCACTATGACGCGACTGATGAAGTAGGCCAGAAGACCCACGCCGAACACCAGGAACATGGCCCAGCGCATCACCGTCTGCAGCATCGCGGGCGCGAGCCAAATCCACAGCGCGGCGCCGAGGAAGCACACGAACGAGACCGGAATGAAGGTCTTCCAGCACATCGACATCATCGTGTCGACGCGGAAGCGCGGCAGCGTCCAGCGCACCCAGATGATCACGAACACCAGTGAGAGCGCCTTGATGAAGAACATGGCGAAGCCGAGCAACTGGTACCCGACCACCATCGAGCCGAGCAGGAATGTGGCGATGAGCGGCACGACCCACAGGACCTTGCGCATGTACGGGATGACGCGCCCGCCGATCCAGCCGAGCGTGCCCAGCAATGCGAGCGCGCCGCCGACGGCGCCGATCGCCAGCAGCGAAGGGCGCAGGCCCGCCTCCATCTCTTGCGGCGTGACGCCCGGCAGGCGCCAGCCGCCCAGGAACACGGTGGTGGCGACGGCGGCGATGACATAGAGGTTGGACCACTCGGCGAGGAAGAAGACGCCGAAGCGGAACCCCGAGTATTCGGTGTTGTAGCCCGACACCAGCTCGGACTCGGCTTCGGGCAGGTCGAACGGCGTGCGGTTGCCCTCGGCCAGCGCCGAGATGAAGTAGATGAAGAAGCAGCAAAAAACGAACGGGCTGCCAAAGAGCGCCCAGTTCCACGGCGCCCCGCCCTGCGCCCGCACGAGGCCCTGCGGCGAGAGGGTTCCCGCGACCAGCACCGGCACCAGCAGCGCGACGCTCGCGGGGATCTCGTAGCTGATGATCTGCGCGGCCGAGCGCATGCCGCCGAGCAGCGACCACTTCGAGTTCGAAGCCCAGCCGCCCATGATGATGCCGACCACCACCAGCGCGGTGATCGAGACCAGGTAGAGCAGGCCGATGTTGAGATCGGCGACGATGAACGACTGCGAGAAGGGCAGCACGACGAACGTGCCGAACACGCCCATCCACACCAGATAGGGCGACATCTTGAAGAGGACCGGATCGCAGTCGGTCGGGATGATGTCCTCTTTGGTGATCATCTTGAGCGCGTCGGCGAGCCACTGGAGCAGGCCCTGCGGCCCGACGCGGTTGGGGCCGATGCGCGACTGCATCTGGCCGGAGATGCGGCGCTCGGCGACGACGATCAGGCCCGAGAACGGGCCGAGCAGAAGGAAGAAGCCGAGCGCGACCAGCACCGGGCCGATGATGGCGAGCAGGCCGGGCGGGATGGTCGGCTCGGCGCCGCGGCGCGGCAGCGACAGGGCAAGAGTCTCGGCGCCGCGGCGCGCCGAGATCTCGACGACCGGCACGTCGGCGTCCCACGCGGCCCAGAACTCGTCGGCGCCACCGACGGGGCGGCCAGCGGCCGTTACGATCAGGTCGCCCTTGCGCAGGCCCGCCTTGGCGGCGAAGTTGGCCGACTTCTCGTGCTCGTGCGCAACGTGCTCGGCCTCGACGCGCGTGATGACGCCGTCGCCGTTTCCATCGACCCACGCGACCTCGGAGAAGCGTTTTCCGAGATCGGCTTTGGTGATCTTTCCGTCGTAAGGTGGCTTCTCGTGCGCGTCGAAGAAGGCGCCTGCGTCGAAGTCCAGGGCGATCGACGTGACGACAGCGCCGCCGGCCCCGTCCCGCACGTCCAGGCCCAGCCAGTCTTCGAGTCGCCGCTCGCCCAACCACGCGACGG
>JBBTFH010000182.1:0-3787 GCA_038041915.1 Myxococcota bacterium | reverse complement strand
CGCGGCGCACTTCGCCAACGCCGGCGTCGAGGTGCTGCTGCTGGACATCGTGCCGCCCGAGGCGAAACCGGGCGCGTCGCGCGCCGAGCGCAACCGCTTCGCCGCCGCCGGGCTCGACAAGGCGCTGAAAGCCAAGCCCGCCGCCTTCTTTCACTCTTCGCGGGCGCGCCTCGTGCGCGTCGGCAACGTCGAGGACGATCTCGGCGCGCTCAAAGGCTGCGATCTGGTGATCGAGGCGGTGCTCGAGCGCATCGACACCAAGCGTGCGCTGTTCGAAAAACTCGAGAAGGTGGTTTCCGGCGACACGATCGTCGCGTCGAACACGTCGGGGCTTCCCATCGCCGACATGCTGCTGGGGCGCTCGCCCGCGTTTCGCAGGAACTTCCTCGTCATGCACTTCTTCAACCCCGTCCGCTACATGAAGCTCCTCGAAATCGTCACCGGGCCGGACACCGACCCCGGCGTGCTGGCGCGCGCGCGGCGCTTCGGCGAGGAGGCGCTCGGCAAGGGCATCGTGCTGGGCAAGGACACGCCCAACTTCGTGGCCAACCGCGTCGGCTGCCACGCGATGATGGCGACGATTCACCAGATGCTCGCGGACGGCCTCTCTCCCGAAGACGTCGACGCGATCACCGGCGTGCCGATGGCGCACCCGAGGAGCGCGAGCTTTCGCACCGCCGACGTCGTCGGCCTCGACACGTTCGTCCACGTCGCCGACAACTGCCACGCGGCGCTCGTGGCCGACGAGGACCGCGCGGTCTTCGAGGTGCCGGCCTACATGCGCGCGATGACCGAGAAGAAGCTCCTCGGCGACAAAACGACGGCCGGTTTCTTTCGCAAGAAGGACGGAGCGATCGAAACCTTCGATCCCAAGACGCTCGCGTATCGGCCGCAGTCGGCGGATCCCGAGATCAAGAAGGCGGCCAAGGCGATCGGGAAGCTCGAGGATCCGGCCGAGCGCGTACGCGCGCTGGTCGCCGACGGCGGAAAGGCGGGGCGCTTCGCGTGGACGGTGCTGTCGCGAAACCTCGCCTACGCGGCGCGACGCATCGGTGAGATCGCCGACGACGTGGCGGCCATCGATGACGCCATGCGCTGGGGCTACAACTGGGAGCTCGGACCGTTCCAGACCTGGGACGCGCTCGGTTTCGTGAGCAGCGTCGAGCGCATGGACAAGGATGGCATCGCGCTGCCCGAGTCGATCCGCAAGATGAAGGCGAGCGGCGCCACGCGCTTTTACCGCGAGGACGGCGCGGTCTTCGATCTGCGCGCGGGCGCGTACGTGGCGCGTCCGGTCGATCCGCGCAACGCGACGCTGACGGTGTTGCGTCGCGGCGGCGCGCCGGTGCTGGCCAACGACGGCGCGGAGGCGTGGGATCTGGGCGACGGCGTGCTCGGCCTGACCTTCAAGACCAAGGCCAACAGCATCGATCCCGACGCGATCGCGATGCTGCACGACGCGGCCGCCAAGGCCGAGGAGTCGTTTCGCGCGCTGATCATCGTCAACCAGGGCGAGCACTTCTGCGTGGGCGCGAACCTCTTCCTCGTGGTGATGGCGGCGGGCCAGAAGGACTGGGAGGGAATTCGAAAAATGGTGCGGGGCTACCAGGGCGCCACGCAGCGGCTGAAGTACGCGACGGTGCCGGTGGTGGCCGCGCCCTACGGCATGACGCTCGGCGGCGGTCTCGAGCTCTGCTTCGCGTGCGACGCGGTGCAGGCGGCGGCCGAAACCTACTCGGGCCTGGTCGAGGTCGGCGTGGGCTTGATCCCGGGCGGCGCGGGCACGATGAACATGCTGTGGCGCGCGCTCGAAGGGGTGCCCGAGGGGGCGCAGGTCAACGTGCTCGAAACCGTGACGCAGGTGTTCAAGAACATCGCGCTCGCGAAAGTCGCGACCAGCGCCGACGAGGCGAAGGCGCTCGGCTATTTTCGCGGCGGCGACGGCGTGACGTTCGATCGCGCGCGGCAGCTCGCGCACACCAAGGCGCGGGCGCTCGGCCTGGCGGAGTCGGGCTACCACCCGCCGGTGCCGCGGGCGTACCGGCTGCCCGGCGAGAGCGGCATCGCCACGCTCTCGATGATGGTCGACACGCTGGTCGCGGGCGGCTTCGCGAGCGCGCACGACGCGACGATCGCGCGAAAGCTCGCCGGCGTGCTGTGCGGCGGCGCCGGCGGCGCGGCGCGCGAGGTGACCGAGGCCGAGATGCTCGAGCTCGAGGGCGACGTGTTCGTGAGCCTGTGCGGCGAGCCCAAGAGCCAGGAGCGGATGCAGTACATGTTGATGAACAACAAGCCCTTGAGAAATTAGGAGACGCCATGACGGACGTCGTGATTGTCGAGGCGGTGCGCTCCGCGGTGGGGCGCGCGCACAAGGGGTCGCTGGCGCACAAGCGGCCGGACGAGCTGGCGGGCGAGGTGATTCGCGCACTTCTCGCGCGCGTGCCGAGCGTGAAGCCCGGCGACGTCGAGGACGTGATCCTCGGCTGCGCGATGCCCGAGGGCGAGCAGGGGCTCAACGTCGCGCGCGTCGCCGCGCTTCTGGGCGGATTGCCCCAGGAGACCTCGGCGATGACGGTCAACCGCTTCTGCTCGTCGGGGCTGCAGGCGATCGCGCTCGCCGCGGGCAGCATCGCGACCGGCTCGGCCGACATCGTCGTCGCCGGCGGCGTCGAGTCGATGTCGATGGTGCCGATGACCGGCAACAAGCTTTCCGCGTCGCCCGAAGCGATGGCGAAAATTCCCGCGGCCTACACGCCGATGGGCATCACCGCCGAGAACGTCGCCCGCGCGTTCTCCGTGTCGCGCGAGGAGCAGGATGCGTTCGCGCTCCGCAGCCAGCAGAAGGCGTCGGCCGCGCAGAAAGCGGGAATCTTCGAGCAGGAGATCGTGACGGTGACGGGCGTGCGCTACGAGGGCAACGCGCGCGCGCTGTTCGATTTTCGCGCCGACGAGCTCGTGCGCGCGGACACCACGCTCGATGGCCTCGCCAAGCTCAAGCCGGCGTTTGCCGCGGCGGGCAGCGTGACGGCGGGCAACAGCTCGCCGCTCTCGGACGGCGCGGCGGCGGCGCTGGTCATGAGCAAGGCGCGCGCCGACGCGCTCGGCTTGCGCGGCCTCGGCACTTTTCGCGCGTTCGTCACGGCGGGCGTCGACCCGGCGCTGATGGGCATCGGGCCGATCCCGGCGGTGAGGAAGCTGCTCGCGAGGACCGGCCTGGCGATGAAGGACATCGATCTGTTCGAGCTCAACGAGGCGTTCGCGAGCCA
This sequence comes from Myxococcota bacterium, assembly GCA_038041915.1. Classification (GTDB taxonomy): domain Bacteria; phylum Myxococcota_A; class Polyangia; order JBBTFH01; family JBBTFH01; genus JBBTFH01. The sequence goes on along the minus strand of JBBTFH010000182.1, from coordinate 521 downwards.
GGCGGTGCACGTGCAGCGCGCGCTCGAAATTCCCGACGAGAAGCTCAACGTCAACGGCGGCGCCATTGCGCTCGGCCATCCGCTCGGCTGCACCGGCGCGAAGCTCTCCGCGACCGCGCTCTACCAACTGCGCCGCCGCAAGGGCCGCTACGCGATCGTGACGATGTGCATCGGCGGCGGCATGGGCGCCGCCGGCCTGCTCGAAGCGATCGCGCCGGCGTAGGCATTTTCGATCGCGCGAGGACGCCACGCGGATCGCCGTAAGCCCGCGACACGCCGGCATTTCGCTGGTAGGGCAATGTGCGGCGTCCTGCTACTTTGGACTTACCAAAATTCGCCCCGCCGGCCGGCCGCGCGTATAGAGCGGAGCATGGATTCCAAGGGCCAAGTACAGGACGTCCCGCTCGATCGAATCGATCTCGACGACCGGCGCTACCAGGTGCGCGTCGAGACGCGCGTCGGGCCACTCCTCGGATCGATCGAGCGCGAGGGCCAGCTCGTTCCGGTGCTGCTGCAAGCCG
>JBBTFH010000181.1:11855-19850 GCA_038041915.1 Myxococcota bacterium | reverse complement strand
CGCGCTGGTCTGCTACCGGGAAGAATCGTCGCATGGCGCGAGCGTTCTTGGGTTGCGGGCGTCGCCCGCGCTGGGCACGGAAGCCTTCGCGACGCCTGTGGTAAAATGCGCGGATGCGCTTCGGCTTAGCGGCTCTCGTCGCTGAGGTTACGCTGTCGTCGTTCGTCGCGCGCGAAGCCGGCGCCGCGCCGCCGAAGGCCGCGATCCTCGAGGTTCAGGGGGGCGCCGACGCCGCCACGCTCGAATGGATGACGCAGAAATGGCGCGCGGACTCCAAGGCGGTCACCCGCTACGAGTGGGTGACGCCGCAGGTGACGCTTCCGGACCTGCTGCTCGTCCTCGACTGCGCGGAGCTCGACGAAAGCTGCCTGGCGACCATCGGCCAGAACCTCGGGGTGGCGGTGGTCTTCGCCGCGACGGTGAGCGGTGGAAAGGCCGTGTTCCAGAGCGTCGATGCGTCGGCGGGGCGACAGGCTTCCCGCGACGAGGCGTCCCTGTCGGGCAGCGATGAGGCGTTCGTCGGCGCGTTCGCGGCGGCGGGCGTGCGCTTCGTGAAGGGCGAGAAGGCCGCGGCCACAGGCGTGCCGCCGCCGCTCGCGAAGTTCCCGGCCGTCGCGGCGCAGGGCAAACTGCGGGTGAAGGCGCAGCCGGAAGGCGTGGAGGTCCGCGTCGACGGCGTCGGCCGTGGCAGGGCGCCCGTCGAGATCGGCGCGCTGGTCGCCGGCGAGCACACGGTCGAGGGCCGCCTCCAGGGCTACGGCAAACAGGCGCACAAGGTGAAGATCGAAGCGGGCACGACCGCCGAGGTCTCGATCGTTCTTCAGCGCGAGGGTGGGGCGCCGCCGCCGGTCGCTGTCGCGCCGAAGGCCGCGGTTCCTCCGGTGGCCGTGGCCGCCGCTTCTCCGCCGCGGTCCGAGGCGCAGGCATCGTCGTCGCGCGCTCCGCTGCTGGGGCGCATCCGCTGGCCGACGTGGGCCACGAGTGGCGCGACGGCGGCCTTGCTGGTCACGGGCATCGTCCTGGGTGTCTCCGCGAATTCCGCCGAGTCCGATCTCGACGACCCGTCGCGCGACTGTGCGAGCGCGGATGAGTATGATCGCTGCCGCGATCTCGAGGACACGGCGCGCGGTCGGGCGCTCGCGGCCAACGTCGTGCTCGGCCTCGCCGGCGCAGCGGCGGTCGCGACCGGCGTCCTCTTCTACCTCGATCTGCGCGCCGGCGAAGCCAGCGCTGCTCTAGGCGCCACCTTCTGATGAGGCGCGCGCTCGCGCTTTCGGCCGTGCTCGCCGGCTGCGGCGTCTCGACGTCGCAGTTCGACGGCTTGGCCTCCTGCACGACCGATGAGGAATGCGCACCGACAGGCGTCTGTCACGCCGACGGCGTGTGTCTGACCGTCGAGACGCCGTGCGCGGCGGCGACCGACTGCGGCGACCTGTGGCTCGCTACCTGCGCGAGCGGCGCGTGCGCGTGGGTCGCGTGCGACGAGGCTTCGCCGTGCGCGGAGGGCTACACGTGCGACGCGTCGGGGCTTTGCGGGCGCGCCGCGGATTTGTGCATGACCGACGAAGAGTGCCAGGGCGAGAGCCTGTGCGACGGCGTCGCGCTCTGCGACGACGGTCTTTGCACCCCCGGCGAGCCTGTCGACTGTTCGAGCCTCGACGTGCCCGCGGCCTGCCTGGTCGGCGTTTGCATCCCGGCGACCGCCGAATGCGAGCAAGAGACCGCGCAAGACGGCGCGGCGTGCGAGGATCTGCTCTTCTGCAGCGTCGGCGAGACCTGCCTCGCGGGAACCTGTCAGGGCGGTGAGGCGGCCGTGCCCGGCACGGAAGGTCCGTTTGGCGACCCGACCTGCGAAGGCGGCCTCGACGAGGATTGCGACGGGCTGGTCGACGACGACGATCCTTCGTGCCGCAGTTGCGAGGAGCCGTCCGAGTGCGACGACGGCAACGCCTGCACGGGCGATGCGTGCGAGGACGGCGTCTGCGCGAATTCGGCCGTGGCCGACGGACTGGGGTGCGACGACGACGACGCCTGCACGAGCGGCGACGAGTGCGCTCTCGGCCTTTGTGGCGGCACGCCCGTCGTCTGCGCGCCGGACGGGAATCCCTGCACCGACGAGATCTGCGCCTCGCCGGCCGGGTGCGCACCGGCCGCCAATGAGCTCGCGTGCGAGGATGTCTACACCTGCTCGACGGGTGACGCGTGTGCGGGCGGCGCGTGCGTGGCGGGCATCGCCATCATCTGCGCCTCCGACGGCAACGCGTGCACCGACGACGTTTGCCTCGAGCCGCAGGGCTGCACGAACGTGGCCAACGCGGACGGATGCAGCGACGGCGACCCGTGCACCAGCAGCGACGTCTGCGCCGGCGGCGACTGTGTCCCCGCCGAGGTAGTCGTGTGCGCCTCGGACGGCGACCCGTGCACCTCGGACGCGTGCGAGGCGGGCGTGGGTTGCAGCCACGACGTGCTCGCCGATGGGGCGCCGTGCCCCGACGACACCGTGTGCAACGGCGCCGAGACCTGCGTCGGCGGCGATTGCGTGCCGGGCGTCGCGCTCGTCTGCACGCCCGACGCGAGCCCGTGCACGAGCGACGGCTGCGACGATGTGCTCGGGTGCAACCCGCCGGCGGGAGACGGCGCGAGCTGCGGCGACGGGGTTTTCTGCAACGGCGAGGAGACGTGCAGCGGCGGCGTCTGCTCGGCCGAAGGCGCGCCGTGCGTCGACGTCGCCTCCATCTGCGCCGCGACGACCTGCGACGAGTCGACCGACACCTGCGAGACGACCACCGACGACGGCCTGTGTGACTCCGGCGAGATCTGTCGCCCTGCTTGCTTCGCCGGCGGCGACGGCTGCGGCATTCCGCCCTCGTCGCTCGCGCTCGACTGCTCCTCGCCTGTAGCCGGCGGCGCGGCGACGTCTTCGTGCACGCTCACGCTCGGTGGTGCGCAGGCGGGACAGGTGCCGTGCCTCCAGTGCGAGGCTTTCGTCGGCGTCGACACGCTCGCCTACGCCGACTTCTCCGAGGGTTCCGCGTGCAGCCTCGACGGCTGGTCGTCGGTCGGCGACCCGTACAACTGCCCGATCAACGAGGGTCCGCTGAGCGGACGCTTCGCCATCGAGTCGGAGGGGGGAGGCTCCGACCGCACGGTCGCGCTCGAGCGGAGCTTCGACACGAACGGCTACACCGATGTGGTCGTGTGCTTCGACTATGCGCATCGCCTCGCGGCGGGGGCGGGGAGCAACGCTGAGTACCTGAGCCTCGAGCTCGACGGCGATTGCTCGTCGACGGTGCTGTACGAAGAGAACGGACCGATCGCCGGCGCCGGCAACGAGTTCCGTTCGTTTTGCATCGATCTCGACGCGCTCGACGCCTGCGCGGCGGGCGCCGACGATCTGACGCTGCGATTCACTCTCTTCTCGTCGTCCGCCAACCAGGAGATCTTCCTCGACGACGTGGGCGTCTACGCGTACAGCGACGCGTGCGTGACCGACGAAGTGGTTTTTGACGACGACGTTCCGTGCGGCGGCGGCGTCTGCTCCGCGGCCGCGAACGGCTGGACCGTCGACAGCGGCAGCCCCGCCTGCTCCTGCTCCAGCGGCGCGGGCCGCTACCAGGCGAGCGGCGCCGACTGGAGCATCTCGCGCACGGCCGACGTGAGCGCTCTAGACACCGACGTGTATCTGCGCTTCGACTACGGAGAGACCGGCGCCAACGAGAGCGGCGGTGGCACCGGTCCGGATTCGATCGTCATCGACGCGCGTGCCACCTCGGCGTCGACATGGACGCGCGTGTTCGAGCAGACCGGCGCGCTCTCTCCGGACGCGGGGATGCGGCGCTTCCAGGTGAACCTGAGCGACCAGCTCGGCTCCCCCGTGAACAACAGCGCGTCACTCGGCCTCGACTTCCGGCTGCGCGCGAATGGCGCCGGGGCGTCGGTCTACGTCGCCAACATCGTCGTCGGCGGGTTCGAGCTGGTCTGCGCGGACGGCACCGTTACCGTCGGATCGGCGACCGATGCTGGAGGCGGCTCGTACACTTTCGCCGCCTCTTCGACGCAGGCGCAGCGCACGCAGATCGCGTGCGGTTGGGACTCGCCATCCGAGCCTATCGACAGGCGTCGCGCGATCGAGTATCGCCCTTAGCCATGGCGCAGTTCATCAAGTGCCCTACCTGCGGAAGAACGTACCTCGACAAGGGTGGCGCGGGCTGCCCCCATTGTGCGCGCGCGAGCGGCACCGGCGGCGCGACTGGACCCACCGAATCGTCCCCGCCGGCGCCAAGGCCGATCGCGAGCGCTGTGCCGCCCCCGTCCGCCGAGCCGCCGCCGACGATCGACGCGCTCGGCCCGACGATGGCGGCTGCTCCCGCGGCGCCGTCGGCGCGCCCTCCGACGCCTCAGCCCCCGCCGGCGCCTCAGAGCGCGCGGGTTCGGCCGCCGACTCCCAAGCCGCCCCCCGCGCTCGCCTCTCCCGTAGCCGCGGCAGTCGCTGCGCCCTCCGCGTCGATGATCACGGGGCGACAGGCGTCGGGCGTGCTGTCGTCGCATCCGACGATGGTCGGCATGCCGAGGCCGATCGCGTCGCAGTCCGACGCGCCCGCCGCCTCCGGCCCAAGCGTCACCGTCGATTCCGAGGCGGTTCAGCCGGCCCCGGCCGGTGCCGCGCCCCGCGCGACGCTCGAACTCGACGTCGTGAACGACCCCGACGTCGTCTCGGTTCCCGCGTCGGTCGAGCAACGTCTCCGACAGTCGCTGCCGCTGCCGCCGCAGATGACGCCGCTGGTGGGCGTTCCAGTGGAGCTGCCGCAGATCTCCGCCCACGACTTCGCGCAACGGAGACGCGATGCCGAGCACGCTCGGCTCGATCCTTCGACCGCGCCGGCGCGTAAGTTCGAGATCCCCGACGTGCCTCCGCCGGTGCCTACTCCGAGAGGGCCGGGCGGCGCACTCACCTGGGCCATCGTCGGAGTACTCAGCCTGGGTGGAGCTCTCTTGGCGTATCGACTCGCCCGCAAGCCCGTCTCCGCGCCGCCGGCCGTGACGGCGACTCCGAGCGCAGGCGAGGCCGGAGACCAGCCGCCGCCACCCATCCGCGCTCCGCTGCCGACGCCAGCGGTCGCTCCGCAGGTCTCCGCGACGCCTCTTCCCCGTCCCGTCGTGCCCGCAGCCTTGCCCGCCCAGGTGGTGGCCGCTCCGGCTTCGGCGGCGGCGCCCGCGCCGAAGCCCGCGTCGACGGTCGCGGCCAGGCCCGCGCCAGCGCCCGATGTCGCGCCAAAGCCGGCGCCCGCTCAAGCGCCCAAGCCCGCGCCCGCCGCCGCGCCAAAGCCTGCTGCGCCGTTGCCGGTGGCCGCGGCGAAACCTGCGCCGCCGCCGCCAGCAGCGAAACCCGCATCGCCGGCGCCTGCCAAGCCCACTGCGCAGCCGGCGCCCGCGGTTGCGCCCAAGCCCGTGGCCGCGAAGCCCGCCGCCGCCGCCGCCGGAGGCGACGCGACGCAAGCCTATCAGGAGGGCACCAAGGCCTTCCTCTCGGGGGATCTCGCCGCCGCGCGCGCCGCCTTCGAGCGAGCGATCAAGCTCGATCCCAGCCACGCCGCTTCTTACAAGAACCTCGGGACCGTCTATCAGAAGCTCGGTGAGACCGCGAAGGCCAAGAAGTCCTACGAGAAGTATCTGCAGATCGCGCCAGCGGCCAAGGACGCCGATCTCATCCGCAAGCGCATCGCCGAGCTCTAGGCCTGGATGGCCGCGATCGACGGACGCAGGCTGCGGGCTGGCCGGCAGCGCCTGCAGCGCCGGACGCAGGTGCTCGCGGCGGCCCGTGACGTCTTCGCCGAGCGCGGATATCACGCGGCCAGCATCTCGCGCATCGTGGCGCGGGCGCGCGTCGCGCGCGGCACGTTCTACCTGTACTTCGAGAGCAAGCGCGCGATCTTCGAGGAGCTGGTCGATGATCTGCTGCGTCAGCTTCGCGGGGCCGTCCGGCGCATCGGCGTCGGTGAGGGCGACCCGCCCCCGATCGACCAGCTTCGCGCGACGGTCGAGCGCGTCCTCGATGTCGTGGCCGAGCACCGCGATCTCACCAGGCTGCTCATGCACGAGGCGGTGGGGCTGGACGAGGATTTCGATACCAAGCTGCGGGACTTTTACGACTCGATCGTGGTTCTTATCCGCGGCGCCCTCGATCTCGGCCAGAGCCTAGGCCTGGTGTGTCCGTGCGACTCGGCGCTGGTCGCCTACTGCGTGCTCGGTAGCTTCAAGGAGCTCGTCTACCAACTCCTCATCGTGCGCGATCCCTTGGCCTTCGATCGGAAGGCGGTGGTCCGCGCCGTCGTGGATTACAATCTCCGTGGAGTATTTCGTTGACCAATCCTGAACTCAAAGGCTATGCTGGTCAGTCAAAATTGCTCAACTGTAGGTCGGCCTCGCACCCTGAGGAGGGGCTCCATGGCGCTGAAGAAGAAAGATCTGAAGCGGTTCGGAGAGACGCTGGTGGTGAAGCGGGGCGAGATTCTCCGCAACGCCAAGCGTACGCTGACCGAGGACATGACACTCGACACCGACGATCTCCCGGACGAGATGGATCTGGCGTCGAGCGAGTACCTGCACTCCTTCACGTTCCGCTTGAGAGGGCGCGAGAAGACCTTCCTCAAGAAGATCGACCACGCGCTGGCCAAGCTGGACGACGGGAGCTTCGGTCTGTGCGAGAGTTGCGGCGAGGATATATCGCTCAAGCGCCTCGAAGCGCGTCCCGAGACGACCCTGTGCATCCGCTGCAAGGAAGATCAGGAGCGGATGGAGAAGGCGTACGGGTAGGGTAGCCGGAGCCGGCTAACTCGCGCCGTCCGGTCCGCGCGCCAACCTCGTGCGCAGCCCTTCGACGGCCTGCGCTTCGCCTACCAGTATCAGCGTCATCCCTTCGTTCAGGCGCACGTCCGGCCGCGGCCCATAGCTGAACGATCCGCCGCCGTTGCGCGTGGCGATGACCGCCACCTCCGCCGCCCGGCTGACCTCGGTCTCGCCGAGCGCGCAGCCGACGAGCGGGGAGCCGGGACCGATGGTGATTTCTTCGAAGCGCACGCGCTTGGCCTTGTCGCGCATCATGATGTCGAGGAACTCGACCACGTGTGGGCGCATCGCCTCGGACGCGAGCCGCAGCCCGCCGATGTAGGCCGGCGTGACCACCGAATCGGCGCCCGCCTGGCGCAGCTTGTCGGCCGCCTTGAGGCCCACCGCTTTGGCGACAATGCGCAGGTTCGGGTTGAGCTGCCGCGCCGCGATCACGACGAACAGGTTGTCGGGATCCTCCGAGAGGCACGCGATCAACCCCTGCGCGCGATCGATGCCGGCGGTCTTGAGCGTCGCGTCGTCGGTGGAGTCGCCGGTCACGATGAGCAGGCCCGCCATGTCGACCAGCAGCCGCTCGATCCGCTCGGGCTGCGACTCGATCGCGACGACGCGCCGGCCCGAGGCGAGCAACTCCTCGAGGATGTAGCGGCCGGTGGTTCCCGCGCCGCAGACGATGACGTGCCCGCTGGTTCGGTCGATTTGCTGTTGCATGCGACGACGCCTCCGAAGTTCGAGGAACTGGCCCTCGACCATGAACGTGGTGAGCACCGATGCGGCATAGACCGTGATGCCCCAGCCGAGCATCAGCACGAACGAGGTGAACGCGGGGCCGTACTCCGCGGTGCCGACGCCGAGCGGATCGGTGAAGCCGACCGTCGAAATCAAGATGACGGTCATGTAGGCGCAGTTGGCGAGAGTCCACTCCTTGCCCTGCGCCTGGCCCAGGAGCCAGTATCCGAACGTGCCGATCGCGTAGGTCGCGGCGAGGAGCGCGAACGCGAGCGCGAGCCGACGCGCCGCCTGTCGGATCTCACCCACGGCGCATCCTTCCCTTCCGCCGCCGACGCGTCAAGCGCTGCGCGTTGTGTCCATGCGCCGCGCGTTGACACCAAGCACGATGGACACCAAGCACGATGGTTCTTGACCACG
>JBBTFH010000181.1:0-11755 GCA_038041915.1 Myxococcota bacterium | reverse complement strand
GCCGCGCGTTGACACCAAGCACGATGGACACCAAGCACGATGGTTCTTGACCACGTGCGAGCGCGTTCCTATAACAACGTCGCGATGCGACTCTATTCGGGAAAAATAGCGAGTTGCGGACAGGACATCGTGCGGACGCTCGTGCAGAGCGGCGACATTGAGACGTCCAACCTCGCCGAAGCGCAGTTGGACGTCGAGTCGGTGCTCAAGGAGTACCTCCGCACGGAGCGCGAGATCATCGACAAGGCCAAGGACACGATGGAGGCGCGCAACTTGGGGCGCGAGCAGTTCGGGCGCGTCAAGCGCCTGCTCGCCGAGGAGCGCGGCTTCGGGCTCGGCGAGGACGCCATCGGCTGGATCGCGGATCAGGTGATCGAGGTGCTGATGCATTCGCCCAACATCGAAGAGGTGTTCGCCGACGACTCCACCCTGCGCGCCCACATGCGCGAGGTGCTCAGGAAGCACATGGCGGCCGACGAGGAGCTCGAGGCCGAGGTGCGCAAGCGTATCCAGAACCTGCAGGAAGGCACCGCAGACTGGGAGATCGAGTACAAGCGCGCGATGGAGAACATCAAGCGCGCGAAGGGACTCGAGTAGGCTGCCTCAGCCCGTCCGACGGGACGCGCTTCACTCCGGCAGGTCGTAGCCGCGTCGATTGCGTCGTGCGACCTTCGCGCCCCTGAGCAGCGCGAGTGCCATGACCGTCGCGCCGGCCGCGAGCGCGATGCCGATCCAGAGCCAGCGATCGATCGCGTGCGTGGCTGACAGGCTGCGGCGCATCAGCAAGAGCGCGATCGCCGGCCCGACGAGGAAGCCGCCCAGCGCCATGAGCATCGCGCGACGAGCACCGTAGAGCGCGCGGATGCCCGCCCAGCCGCGCCTGTCCATCAGCTCGCGGGCTGCCGGGTCGCACGCCTCCACCAGCGGGTGCCCCGGCCCGCACTCCGGGCACTCGGCGCCACCGGAGTACGAGCCCTTGCACGACGCGCAGACGCGAACCACGCCGCTGACATAGACCGCGAGGGCCTCCGGGGCAACCGTCCGCGCGCTTTCGCACGATTGTCGGGGAGATTTGACGCTGGTCGCCGCGTCGCTGTAGCGTTCGCGGCCATGGCGGTGTTCGACATGCTCCGGCTCGACGGAAAAGTGGCGGTGGTCACGGGCGCGGGGCGCGGGCTCGGGCGCGCGATGGCGCTGGCGCTGGCGGAGGCGGGCGCAGACTTGGCGCTCGCCGCGCGCACCGCGACGGACCTGGCGCAGACCGCGCGCCTCGTGGAGAGCCGTGGCCGGCGCGCGCTCGCGATCCCCACCGACGTCGTCGACGAGACGCAGGTCGAAGAGCTCGCGACGGCGGTTCATGAGTCGTTCGGGCGGGTCGACGTGCTCGTCAACAACGCCGGCGTCGCGCTCGTCAAGCCTCTACTCGATCTCGAACTCGCCGACTGGCGCCGGATCGTCGATACGAACCTCACGGGCACCTTCCTCTGCTGCCGCGCGTTCGGGGCGCAGATGATCGCACGGCGCGCGGGGCGCGTGATCAACCTGGCCTCGATCGCGGGGTTCGGTGGCGAGGCCAACCTCACCGCCTACTGCGCGTCGAAGGGCGGCGTCGTGCAACTGACGCGCGCGCTCGCGCTCGAGTGGGCGCGCCACGGGATCACCGTCAACGCCATAGCGCCCGGCTACTTCGACACGGCGCTGTCGCGGCCGGGCCTCGATCGCCCCGAGATCGCCGAACGCATCCTGAAGAGCATTCCGCTGCGCCGCGTCGGACAGCCCGAAGAGCTCGGCCCGCTCGTGGCATATCTCGCGAGCGACGCTTCGGCCTTCATGACCGGCGAGGTCGTCGTCATCGACGGCGGGCAGCACGCCCGCTAGCCGCCCGTGGTGGAGCTCCCGTGTGCGGATCGGTCGACCCGAGGCTAGCCGGTTTTGCGCCCGCCCTTCGAATGAGCGGATAATCAAGCGCGTGTCCAACCTCCTCGTGTACATCGATGTCGTCGAGGGACGGGCAACCGATGCCTCGCTCGGCGCCCTCGATTACGCGCGTCGCGCTGCGTCCGAACGTGGCGCGACGCTCTACGGGCTCCTCGCCTGTCCGGCGCTGCCCGATTACGGAGGCGGTGATGATGACGTCGTCGCCGTGCTCTCGCGGCACGGTGCCGACAAGCTGATCGTGGCCACCGACCCGTCGCTGGCCACGATGGGGCCCGAAACCGCCGCGAGGAGAGAGCGCGCGCTCGCCCTCGCTTGCGAGCGCTACCGCCCGGTGGTGGTTGTCCTCACCGCCGAAGCGCCGTCGGCGCTCGCGGTAGCCGCGGCTGCCGCGACCCGCGGGCGCGTCCTCGAGCAGGAGGCGGATCGCCCGCTTCCCGACGAGACGCCGATCGTGGTGCGCCTACTGCGCGCCATCCCCGGACCGGTCATCTCCTCGGACGAGGCTGAGGTGCTCCTGCTGCGGCCAGCGTGAGCGGGTCGCGTGAGCCGAAGGCGAGCGCGGGGCTGCCTCAGCCCGTCCGACGGGACGCGACCATTGGCGCACGGTCTTCTCCCCGATGGGCTGCATCCACTATGAAGGTGCACCCAAGCGAGCGCACCTTGCGAACGCGCGAAGGAGGCGAGGCGCGGACACCGGCCGCCAAGGATCTCGGGGTGCTTTTTGGCCCACGCCGGCTCGCGCTCACCGACCCGGCCCTTCGCGCGCATTTCCAGGCGAGCGGGCCGCGCACGCCGAAGATCGTCGCCCCGGCGCGAGCCGATCTGGTCGTGGTCCCGCTGACGCGCCTTGGGGCCGCGCCGACGGATACGGCACTCTTCGTCGTCGATGCCTGCGAGTCCGGCGAGCCGCTCCCCCCCTCTCGGGGCGGCGCACTGCGCGTGGGACCGGGCCTCGGCTTCGGCAGCCCCTGCGATGGATGGATGCTGCTCGCCGAGGCGCGCCCACTTCCCGAGGCCGGCCACGTCGCGCTCGTGACCCAGGGCGGAGCGTTGCTGGTCGCCTTGCTCGACGGCCTGGGCGGCGCCGGCGTCGGCATCAGCCGCTTCGTCGACATCGGCGGCGGCTCCGACGTCGACGTGGTTGCTTGCCTCGCCTGGCTCGCGGCCGATGACGCGACCCGCGCGATCGTCGTAGCGGTCGGTGTGGTTTCGCGTGCAGCGGATCTCGTCGCGACGGTCGAGCGCGCGGCCGCCCTGCGCAAACCCGTGCTCGCGCTGCGCATACGCGCTGCCGCCGACGCCGACACCGCGTTCGCCGCCGACGTCGAGGACGCGGCGATGCGCCAGCGCGGCGCCCTGGTGTTCGGCGACGCCGACGATCTCGTCGAGACGGCCCGCGCTTTCGCGCGGCTTGGAGCACGCCCGCCGGCACGCATCGTCGTGTCCGCCAGCAAGCCTTCCCTGGCGTGGGCCGCGCGCGCCATCGCCGCCGTGGCGGGGATCGACACGGCGCCCTCGCCTGGGGCGCTGGTCCTGCAGATCCCGCGCGATCTGCCGCTGGTGGGGGCGCGCGCGCATCTCGCCGCGCTGCGCCGCGCCGCCGACGGCCTGCGCCAATTGGAGCGCGGGCCCCGACGCCCGCCCGCCGCGCCCCGAGGCGCCCGCGAGCGCGCTCTCGACTTCCTCACGCGGGCGGAGCCGACGTTGACCGAGCGGGAGACCAAGGACCTGCTCGCGATCTACGGGATCGAGGCGCCGCCCGAGGAAATCGTCTCGTCCCCCTCCTCGGCGGCCACCGCGGCGCGCCGCGTCGGGTTTCCCGTCTCGCTGCGTGTGGTCACGCCCGACATCCGCGATCTCGCGGGCGCCGGCGCGATCGCGAGCGGCGTCACCAACGGCGCCCAGGCGCGAGGCGCGTACGTGCGCGTGCTCGTGGCCGCGCGCCGCGCCGCGCCGAGCGCGCGCCTCGAAGGCGTCGTCATCGCCAAGACCCCGCCGACCGGTGTCCGCCTGCGCGTGGCGACGCGGCTGCATCCATCGCTGGGGCCGGCGATCACGCTCGGCCTCGCCGGCGAGGCGGGGTTGGCGCAGCTCGACCAGGCGGTCGCCGCCTGCCCGCTGAGCCTCGACGAGGCCGCGGCGCTGGTCCGCGACGCCCCGGCCTCGCGCCTGCTCCTCGGCCGCAAGGCGGCGCCCGCACCCGACGCTCGCGCCCTCGTGCGCACGCTGGCGGCCGTGTCGATCCTCGCGTGGGATCTGCGCGACGCCATACGCGAGCTCGACCTGACGCTGGTCGTGCGGCCGCACGACGAGGGCTGCGTCGTGGTCGAGGCCGCCGCGACGCGCTAGACGCCAGGCTACCGGTCGTTGCGCGCGACCTCTGGAACGAGCGCCTCGAGCCGCTCCTTGGTGTTCAGCGATGGATCGTCGGTGACACGTTCGAGCAGCGCGCGCAGCACCTTGCCGATGATCGGGCCCGGCGGGACGTCGAGCGCTCGCGCCACGTCCTGCCCGCCGATCGCGAGATCGGTGATCTTGAGCGCCGCCTCCGCGACCAGCGCCTCGTCGATGCGCTGGCGCAGCGCCGCAATTTCGACCCGCGGATCCTCGCCGCGCCCGCGCGCGACCACGTCGCCGCCGCGCAGCGCGAAGAGATCCTCGAGACGCTCCTTGCCGACGCGCCGGATGAAACGCCGCACCGTCGGTGCGGACCAATCCTCCGTGTACCAGAACATGTGGTGGCGAACGAGCGCGACGCATCGCTCGCGCTCCTGGTTCGAGAGCTTGAGCCGTCGGGAAATCGCATCGGCCATCTCGGCGCCGCCGACCTCGTGGCGGTAAAACGTCATCTCGCTCGGGTCTTCCGTTCGCGGCTGCGCGGCGCGTGGCTTGCCGACGTCGTGGAGCAGCGCGGCGAGGCGCAGGATCGGGTCGCCGCGGGTGGCGTCCATGCACGCGAGCGAGTGCTGGTAGACATCGTAGGCGTGGAAGCGGTTCTGCCGCAGGCCGACGCCCTCGCAGAGCTCGGGGATTACCTCGGCGAGCAGGCCCGTCTCGCGCATCCGCTCGACGCCGATCGACGGGCGGTCGGCGGCAAGCATCTTGATGAGCTCGTCGCGCACGCGCTCACTCGAAACCTTGCGGAAGACGTGCAGCGCGCGCGGGATCGCGGCGAGCGTCTCCGGCTCGATTGCGAAGCCGAGCACGGCTGCGAAGCGCACCGCGCGCATCGCACGCAGGCCGTCCTCCGAGAAGCGCGCGCGCGGATCACCGACGGCGCGCAGCAGGCGGCGTGCCAGGTCGTCGCGGCCGCCGTGGGGATCGACCAGGCGATCATCGACGGGATCATAGGCGATGGCGTTGACGGTGAAGTCGCGCCGCGCGAGGTCTTCTTCGATGGTACGGACGAAAACCACCTCGTCGGGCCTCCGCCCGTCGCTGTACGCGCCCTCGCCGCGGAAGGTCGTCACTTCGACCCCCTCCCAGTCGCCCGCCCCGTCACGCCCGATGAGCACGGTCACGGTGCCGTGCTTGATGCCCGTCTTCACGGTGCGAGGAAACACGCGGCACACCTCGTCGGGCGACGCCGAGGTCGCCAGATCGAACTCCCCCGCGCTGCGCCCCATCAACAGATCGCGCACGCTGCCGCCGACGACCAAGGCGGCATGGCCGGCGCCGCGCAGCTTTCGGCACACCGCCGCGATGCGATCGGGGATGTCGAGGATGCCCATGGGTAGACCCTACCCTCGTTTCGTCGGCGCAGGCGCTCTACGCTCGGCTCGCCAACCTGTTGACGCTCATGGAGGGCGACCGAGCGGCGCTCACGGCCGCCACTCGAGACCGAGTCCCAGCATCGGGCCGCCGTAGCCGATCTTCTTGGTCTCGCCTTCGTCGTCGCGCTCACCGAAGACTCCGGCGCCGCCGACGGTCGCGGTTACGAACAGCGAGCCGTGGTCGCCGTTTCCGCGCGCCAGCACGCGCGTGCCGATCTCGGCGTAGGCGAAGCCGGCGCGGCCACCGCCGCCGCCCACGACGGCCCAGACCTTGCGCGCGAGCCGAATCTGGCCGCGCGCCACGGTGCCGCCGTAGCGGAACGCGTCGCGGTAGAGGAGGAACGTGTTGCGCACGGCCAGGTGCACTCCGTCGGGCGGGCCGAGCCGGGCGACCTGCCCGATGCCGAGACCCGAGCGCACATTGTCGATATCGGTCGAGAGGCCCTCGGCGCCGGCGCTCGCGGCGCGGCTCTCTCCGGCTCCCTCGATCTCGGCGTTGACCGCCGACCAGCCGAGGCCCATGCCGATCTCGAACGCGCTCGTCTCGTACGAGCCGAGCACGGTGCCGGCGAGCGCGACGATGTTGCCCTCGTCGGCGAGCCCGAAGCCGGCGGGCTCGAACAGTAGCTGCAGGCGCGCGGGCGCCTCGAAGCGGTAGCCGATCGTCGCGTCGGAGACGGTGCCGAAGCCGAACGATCCGAGCGCGAGAAACGGCCGCATCGTGAAGCCCACATCGTAGAGGCCGCCCAGGCGCGGCGGCGCCTCAGTCGACGCCGACGGGAGATCCCTCGTCACGCGCGCGATCGCGCCGACGGGCACGCGCTCGCCCAGGCCGAGTTCCACCTCGGCGCGGCCGGCGGAGACTGTCGTCACGACGCCCACGGCGAGCACCTCTTCGCCCAGGCCGGACTCGCCGTCGCCGAGCGACTGCTCGATCCGCCGCAGCAGCGCGACGTGATCGCCCTTCGCGACCCCGTCGCGCGCGCCCAGATCGACGACCGCGGCGCCGACGCCGACGCCCACCACGCGACCGGCCGGCGCCTCCTCGAGCGCGCTCGTGGCGGACGCGGGCGGGGCCTGCACGGTCGGCACGATTGCTGCCTCGCGCGACGGCGAGGAATCGAGCGGGCGCGCCTCGACGCGCGCGATCTCGATCCACACGCGACCGTCGGCGACGTGCAGGCCAATGGCTGACCCGCCCACGTCGCGCACCGCTCGCAGCACGGGCGCCGTCGGGCTGCCCGGCGCGGCCAGGGTGTACTCGACGAGCCCGGCGTCGCCGCAGGCGGCGTAGAGGCGATCGTTGGCCGCGAGGACCGCGAGCACCACGCCCGGCGCGGCGACCTCCGTCGGCGGCGCTCCCGGCGCGAGCACGCGCACGGCGTGCCCGGCCGGTTCGTAACGCAGGCGCTCCGGCGCTTGTGCCGCTGCCGTCCGCCCGAGCGCGATCAACCCGAATGAAAGCCAGCACAGGGTTCGCATGGGGGCCTCCTAATCCGTAAACGTTCAGTCGCCGGCGGCGATTCTGAATCCAAACCAGACGACAAGCCATACACCCCCAGTTTGACGATATCGGGGCGATCGGTGAGAATCGACGCTGGAAAAATCGCGCATGGGTGAAGCCACACTCGTCGGGGCCGATTTCGGCCAGTCGACGCGACTGGACAAGGAGACGCTGCAGAAGTTGCTGGTCTTCGGCATCCAGCGCGGCGTTTCCGACATCCACTTCAGCGTCGGCCACCGCCCGCACTACCGCGTGCGCGGCGAGCTGCTGGCCGCCAAATACCCGCCGATGACGCAGCAGGACACGCTCGATATCGCCCGCGTGCTGGTGGACGACGACGCGTTCGAACCCGAGCATCTGCTGCGCGAGCGCGACTTCTCCTACAGCATCCCGGGCATCGGCCGCTTCCGCGTGCATGTCTTCAAGCAGCGCGGATCGATCGGCCTGGTCATCCGCGTGATCCCCTACGACGTGAAGGGCTTCGACGGGCTGAACCTCCCTGCCGTGCTCACCGACATCGCCAGCGCGCGGCGCGGCCTCATCCTCGTCACCGGCGCCACCGGCAACGGCAAATCGACAACAATAGCCGCTTTCGTCAAGCACATCAACGACACGCGGCACGCTCACGTCGTCACCGTCGAGGATCCGCTCGAGTTCCTCTTCCCGCACGGCAAGTGCATCATCACGCAGCGCGAAGTCGGCAGCGACACCGAGGGCTACCGCTCGGCCATGATCGCCGCGATGCGCGAAGATCCTGACGTGATCGTGGTCGGGGAGATTCGTGACGCCGAGACCGCCGATGTCTGCCTGAAGGCCGCGGAGACCGGCCACCTGGTAGTGAGCGCGCTGCACACGACGGACAGCGTCCGCACCGTCGAGCGCTTCGTCGGGCTGTTTCCGCACGAAGTGCAGGAGGCGACGCGCGTGCGATTCGCGGATTCACTCGCCGCCGTGGTCTGCCTGCGCCTGCTGATCAGCAAATCGGGGCTTGGTCGCGTGCCCGCGGTCGAGATCCTGCGTGCGACGCGAACCGTGCGCGAGTTTATCCGCCGCGGCGAGCGTATCGAGGATCTGACGAAGGTGATGGAGCAAGGCCGCGATCTCTACGGCATGCAGACTTTTGATCAGCACTTGCTGCTGCTCTACCAGCAAGGACACATCAAGCTCGAGATCGCCAAGAGCGCCGCGTCCAACCCGGAAGAGTTCGAGCGCCTCGTCACGTTCGGAAGCTGAGCCACCGCATTTCTCGGCACGCGGGTCCTGTCCGGTGCGTATTCCCCACGGCGCGCCAGCGGGGACGACGGGCTTTGTCTGGGTGGGTGCTTACTGCAGCGGCGGTAGGCGCTCGCGGTGCGCGCAACGAGGCTCGCTGCGGCAGTCGAGGATCACGCGCGACGACGGGTAGTCGACCCAGAAGCGGAAGAGCGCGAAGAACTGCGTCCCGACGATCGCGTCGAGCGCCGCCGCGCCGGCGCCCACCTCGATGCGCAGCGTCGCGAAGACCTCGTCCGGAACGACGTAGACCACGACCTCGGGGCTGGTGCCGGCCTCGGCTTCGGACTCGGACTCCGACTCCGATTCGGACTCGGCCGCGAGATCGGCGAGCGCCTCGCAGCCGAAAGCGCGCGCGTCCCCGCAGGCGATCGCGGCCGCCTCGCGCGGCGCTCCGGCGCCGGCCGACGTCCGGGCGAGCGATCGGCAGGGGCCCCGCTCGACGCCGGACGCGTCCGTGTCCGATACCAGGGCTGCCGCGGAAACGGTCGTGCGGCACGCGCCCCCGACGCTCCCCGACGGCAGGTGGAGCGTCTCGTTGCACGCGGCCGGCGTAAACGACGGACGCAGCCGCGCGAAGCTCGAGCGCGATACGACGATCGGGGCTACCGCCGTGGAGGGAGTCGCCGTGAAGTCGGCCTTGCGGCTCGCTCCATCGGCGTCGAGGTCCTCGAAGCAGGCATCCAACAGGATCCGCGTCGCCGGGATGTTTTCACCGCAGCTCGAGCCGCTGGTGTTTCCGCCGCCGCGAATGCGATAGGCGAAGACCGCCAGGAGGTCCGTCTGCGCCAACGTCGACGATGTACCCGGCACCTCGTCGAGGAACGTCACGCGGCCGCGCGCGAGATCGAAGCTGATCGCGAAGCGCGACAGCAGGTCCGCCCCGATCACCCCGTCGATCGGAACGCCATCGCCGGCGCCGAGTCGCAGCGAGCCTTGGGCCGCAACACGCACGTCGGCCGCCGGAAACAGCATACGCACGATCGTCGCGTCGCCATCGGTCGAAGCGGCGGAACGCTCTTCGAGGATGCGCAGATCCACCGTCCTTGGGTCCCCAGCCTCCCCGGCGAGCTCGAGTAGCGTCACGGCGGAGCCGACGTCAAGAGCGACGCGCCCGAGCTCGTGCTCGTCCGCGCGCGCTGGCGTGATCGGCAAGCCCGTCTCCGTGTCGACGCCCATAGAGCGGCCCAGGACGCCGAGAAACGTCTGCTGCTCGGCGCAGCGGGGAAGGCAGAGCGTGGCCAGACCGAGCAGGGAGAGGACGCGCGAGAGCAGCGGCGTCCGCACGCGAGCGTCCCCCCGGACGGGGTGAGGCACCCTCAGTCTTCCTCGAGCTTCCGCTTCATCTTCTTGACGAGCGCCTCGTAGGACTCGCGTTGGATGATCCGGTTGAACTGAGATTTGTAGGTCTTCACGAGGCTCATGCCGTCCGTGATGATGTCGAAGACGAACCAGCGATCACCCTCCCGGCGGAACTTGTAGTCGATCTCGGTGTCCGCCGGCCGCCCGCGCTTCATGACGCGCACGACGGTGTGGACCGTCGCCTCGGTGCCGCCGATCTCCTCGGTCCTATAGATTATCTCGTAGTCGAAGTTGTCGCGGAGCTGTTTGACGTAGTTGCGCTCGATGAGCTCGCGCAGGACGGCGACGAACTCCTCCTGCTCGCGGCGCGTACGCGCCTGCCAGTGCTGGTCCAGGCCCCGCTTCGCCAGCTCGCGATAGTCGAGGAATCCGTTGACGACGTTCTTGATCTCCTCCCGCGTCGTCGGATCCTGCGCGCCCGCACCTCGCTCCTTGAGCAGGAGTTGGTTGACGCGCGCGTGAGAGCGGCGCAAGAGGCCCATCGGGGACTCGGTGGCGCTCGCCAGCGCGGGAAACGAGGAAAGCAGCGCGATCATCGAATAGCGGAATCGAATCATCGTCGGTGCTCCAAGCTACACGATCCTCGTCGTGCTCGCCATGAACCGACGGCGCCTGGCGGTGAAAATTCAACGCGTGATGCTCACGCCTGGCGCTACCGGATCGAAGCGCCAATCGCGCGTCCGAGCGCCGCCGCTCCGGTGTTCAGGTCGTAGACCGACTGCAGGTAGCGCAGCCGCAGCGTGAAGAACGCCAGCAGCGCGTCCGTGAGCTCCTTGGGCTCGACCAGCCCCAGCATGAGGTTCTGGTAGGTCGACACCAGCCATGAGCGCGCCGCCTTCTCCCCGCGCTTCGTCGCCTCCATGCGTGCCCGCGCCTCGACCAGCTCCGCGTGGACGCGCTTGATGTCGAGATCGATCGCGTCGAACGCTTGGCGCCGCTTGGCCTCCATCTCGCGTGTCTCGGCCTCGGCGCGCCGGTAGCGCGCGAGCTTGAGCGGGTGATCGAGCTGCATCGAGAGCAGCGCGGCGACGCCGCCGCTCACCGTGTTGAACGGATCGTTGGCGAAGAAGTTGTCGGGATCGTCGACGGTTGGCGCCCGCCCCCACGCGAGCTGCGCGACCAGCGCCAAATCGGGCCAGAAGCGCGCCCACTCGATGTCTTCCGCGGCGCGCCGCGCGCGCAACGCGGCATCGAGCGCCTTTACCTCGGGGCGGTTTCGGCGCGCGAGATCGAGGTAATGATCGAGAGGGCGAACGCTCACGTCGATCGGCGCGAGCGGCGCCTCGTCGATGTCGAAGTCGCGCGGCGCGCCGGTCGCCAGCATGCGAAGCGCGGCGAGCGCCACGTCGGCGCCACGCCGCGCTTCGACGATGCGCCCCTCGAGCTCGGCTTCGAAGACGCGCAGCCGCAGGCGATCGGTCTCGGTCGCGTCGCCCTTGCCGCTGTCGAGCTGCTCGTCGATACGCTTGCTGACCTTGTGCACGTACTCTTGGCCCTCTTCGATGGTGAAGAGGATCTCGCGCGCGAGCTTGAGACCGTGGTAGGCGCGATGCACGTCGTACGCGATCTGCGCCTGGCTGATGCCGAGCTGAGCGCGGCCGACATCGACGCCGGCTTCGGCGGCGCGGCGCACGCCGCTGAGCTTGCCGAACGTGTAGAGCGGCTGCGCCAGCTTGACGTCGAGGCGCGTATAGACGCCGGCCACGTCGGTTGGGCTGAACTCCGCCGAGTTCGTCTGCAGGCAGAGCGCCTCGCTGGGACGGCACTCGACCTGGGGCGCCGGCGCGACCAGCGCGCTCAGAGTACCTTGCGGCAGCAGCGCCCGCCGCGCCTCCGAAAGCCGCGCCTCGAAGCCGGCGAGTGCCTCGCTGGCGGCGGCGATTCCCGGGTTCGCGGCGGCGAATTC
>JBBTFH010000180.1:0-1201 GCA_038041915.1 Myxococcota bacterium | reverse complement strand
GGCGTGCGCATATCGCCGCCCATGAACGAAAACCCCACGACCGAGCACGATCCTATCGCGCCGCACGGCGGCGTCCTCGTCGACCGCACCACCCCCGAGGGCGAGCGCGAGGCGCGGCTGCGCGACGCCGAGAAGCTGCCGGCGCTCACGCTGCACACGCGCGAGATCTCCGACCTCGAGCTGATCGCGGTCGGTGCGTTCAGTCCGCTCCGCGGCTTCATGGGCCGTGCCGACTACGAGTCGGTGGTCGCGCGCGGGCGGCTGGCGGACGGCCTGCCGTGGACCATTCCGGTGACGCTCTCGGCAACGACCGACGAGGCGGCGAAGATGGCCGAGGGCAGCGACGTGGCTCTTACCCACCCCGACGGCTTCGTGATGGGCCTTTTGCACCTGCGCGAGAAGTTCGCGTGGGACCGCGAGCGCGAGGCCGACCACGTCTACCGCACGCGCGACCGCGCGCACCCCGCCGTCGCATACATGTTCGGCGAGATGGGCGACGTGCTGCTCGGCGGCGACGTCACGTTGCTGCGCGCGACGCCCCCGGCGTTCCCGGCGCACGCGCGCACGCCGGCTCAGACGCGCGCGCTGTTCCGCGAGCGCGGCTGGAAGCGCATCGTCGCCTTCCAGACGCGTAACCCGGTCCACCGCGCGCACGAGTACATCCAGAAGTGCGCGCTCGAGATCTGCGACGGGCTGCTCCTGCACCCGATCGTCGGCTTCACCAAGGACGACGACATTCCCGCGCCGGTGCGCATGCGCTGCTACGAGGTGCTGCTGGAAAATTACTACCCGGCCGATCGCGTCGTGCTCTCGACGCTGCCGGCGGCGATGCGCTACGGCGGGCCGAAGGAGGCTATTTTCCACGCCCTCGTGCGCAAGAACTACGGCTGCACCCACTTCATCGTCGGGCGCGACCACGCCGGCGTCGGCACGTACTACGGCACGTACGACGCGCAGAAGATGTTCGACGCCTACGAGCCGGCGGAACTCGGCATCACGCCGCTGCGCTTCGACAACACGTTCTTTTGCCGGCGCTGCGGCGGCATGGCGTCGCTCAAGACCTGCTCGCACCCGCCGACGGAGCACGCGACGCTGTCGGGTACGAAGGTGCGCGAGCTGCTGCGCGCCGGTCAGGCGCCGCCGCCGGAGTTCTCGCGGCTCGAGGTCGCCAACGTGCTGATCGACGCGATGCGCGCGAGCT
>JBBTFH010000179.1:7021-10760 GCA_038041915.1 Myxococcota bacterium | reverse complement strand
GACGCGATCGACGCGATCGTGGCCTCCCGACGGAAGCACGTCCCGCGCATGGCCGCTCGCCGGTGACGCGGACGTGTACCTGCTCGACACGAACGCGCTGAGCGAGATCCTTCGCAAGCGTCCGGACCCGGCGTTTCTCACGCGCTTGCGCGCGATACCCGCCGAATCGTTGCACACGTCGAGCATCTGCGTATTCGAGCTCCGCTTGGGCGCGGCGCTACGCGGCGGGCGGCTGTGGGAACGCGTGGAGGCCGACGTGCTCCCGCGCGTTCGGGTGCTGCCCCTGGGACGCGATGAAGCGATTCGGGCCGGCGAAGTCTGGGCCGGGCTCCAGCGCGCGGGCCAGCCAATCGGTCTGGAGGATGTCCTCATCGCGGCCACGGCGCTGGTGCGCGACCTCACCGTCGTGACGGGCAACGTGCGCCACTTCGATCGCGTTCCGGGAATTCGCGTCGCGAACTGGCTGGCGGGCTGACGCGCTACCGCCGTCGCTTGCCCGCACCGTGCTCTCGAATGCGGTCGTGCGTCGGGCGAGTGGCGGCTCGCCGAGGTGCTGGAATCCGGCCGCCGCGCGTCGGCGGAGCGAGGAGCGGGCGGCGGGCTGTCGGAGGCAGGCATAGGCAGGCAGGCATAGGCAGGCAGCCTTGACCTCGCCGGGAGCGCGTGGCAATTTGCGCCGGCCTCGCGATGGAGTTGCTCTCACACGTCACACCGTCGGCGCTGGTGTTCTATCTGCTGGCCACGATGATCGTCGTTTCGGCGGCGGGCGTGGCGCTCTCGCGCAACATCCTCTACTCGGCGTTCGCGCTGCTCGGGACGCTCGGCGGCGTCGCGGGGCTCTACCTGTTCCTGGGCGCGGACTTCGTCGGCGTCGCGCAGATACTCATCTACATCGGCGGCATCCTGGTGCTGCTGCTGTTCGCGGTGCTGCTCACCAACCGTATCGGCAGCATCGACATCTCCAACGTCTCGGCGGACCTCGGCCTCGGCGCGATCTCGGCGGCCGTGCTCTTCACGGTGCTCGCGGCGATCGCCGTCGAGACGCCTTGGCCGCAGACCGAGCCGGCCGCCACGCCGACGACGGCACGCCTGGGCGACGCCTTCCTGCGCGAGTACCTGGTCCTTTTCGAGCTCGCCTCCGTGATCCTGCTGATGGCGTTGATCGGCGCGATGGTGCTGGCGCGCCGCGCCGTCAAGGACAAGCCCAGGCCGGCGGCGGAAGATCGCCTGACCTGATGGGCGCGATCTTCGACATCGGCCTCTCCCACTTCCTCGTCCTCTCGGCGCTGCTGTTCGCGTTCGGGCTCATGACGGTCGCGACGCGCCGCAACGCCGTGGCGATCCTCATGGGCGTCGAGCTGATCCTGAACGCCGCCAACGTCAACTTCGTCGCCTTCGCGCACTTCGTCGAGGGCTCGGTAGGCGGGCAGGTGTTCGCCGTCTTCATCATCGTGCTCGCCGCCGCCGAGGCGGCGGTCGCGCTCGCGATCGTGCTGGCGATTTTCCGCAGCTTCAAGACCATCGACGCGAACGACACCGTGATGCTCAGGGACTGACGCGTGGACGGCGCCACCCACGTCACGTCGGTCGACTGGCTCTGGCTGATCCCGTTCATGCCGCTGCTCGGCGCGGCCGTGCTCGGGCTGACCGGAGCCTCGCTCCAGCGCGCGTACGGCAAGAAGGCCGTGTCGGTCGTCGCGTGCGGCTCGATGGCCGTCTCCTCCGCCGTCACGCTCGGCTACTTTTTCTTTGCTCTGCTGCCGGCGCCCGCCGACCAGCGCTACCTCTACACGAATTTTTTCCCGATGCTCGCCATCGGAAAGCTCCACGCCGAGATGGCCTTCGCGATGGACCCGCTCGGCGGCACGATGGCCTGCGTCGTCACGGTCATCGGCACCGCCATCCACGTCTACTCGACGGCGTACATGCACGAGGAGCCGAGCACCTGGCGGTACTTCTGCTACCTGAACCTCTTCTGCTTCTCGATGCTGCTGCTGGTTCTCGGCGACAACTTCCTGGTCATGTTCTTCGGCTGGGAAGGCGTGGGCCTGTGCAGCTACCTCCTGATCGGCTTCTGGTACACCGACCTCGAGAAGGCCAAGGCCGGCATGAAGGCCTTCGTGGTCAATCGCGTCGGCGACTGGGGCTTCCTCTGCGGCCTGCTGGTCCTCTTCTGGGGCCTCGCCGGCATCTGGGGCCAGGTCGGCGCGACGCCGTCGCTCACGTTCCGCGATCTCCATGATCAGATCGCCCAGATCGGCGGCGGTGCGCTCGCGCAAGCCCTTACCGAGCCGATCTGGCTCGGCGGCGGAATCGCCTTCTGGGCGTGCATCGGCTTCTTCCTGGGCGCGTGCGGCAAGTCGGCGCAGATCCCGCTCTACGTGTGGCTGCCCGACGCGATGGCCGGCCCGACGCCGGTCTCGGCGCTGATCCACGCGGCGACCATGGTCACGGCCGGCGTCTACATGGTCGCGCGCTTGAACTTCCTCTTCGCGATCTCGCCCGGCGCCTCGACCGTCGTCGCGTGCGTCGGCGCCGCGACCGCGCTCTTCGCAGCCACCATCGGCTTCTTCCAGCACGACATCAAGAAGGTGCTCGCCTACTCGACGGTCTCGCAGCTCGGCTACATGTTCATCGGCGTCGGCGTCGGCGCGTACTGGGCCGGCATCTACCACCTCTTCACGCACGCTTTCTTCAAGGCCTGCCTGTTCCTCGGCTCCGGCTCGGTCATCCACGCGATGCACTGGGTACACCACCGCCACGGACAGGGCCATGGCCACGGCCACGCGCCCGATCCGCGCGACGCGCCCGACCCCGCCGATCCGCAGGACATGCGCAACATGGGCGGCCTGGCGAAGCTGATGCCGTCGACGCGCTGGACGTACCTCCTCGCGTGCATCGCGATTGCCGGCCTGCCGGTCATGTCGGGCTACTACTCCAAGGACGCGATCCTCTACGCCGCCTTCAACGCGCGCCACCTGCTCGTCCCCGGCAAGTTGATCTGGGCAGCAGGGCTGCTGGGCGCCGGCTGCACCGCGTTCTACATGTTCCGCTCGTACTTCATGACGTTCCACGGCCGCGCGCCGACGCGCGAGCACCTGGAGCACGTGCACGAGTCGCCGCGCGCGATGACCTTCGTGCTGTGGTTCCTCGCCGGCGGCGCGTTCTTCGCGCTCTTCCTCGGGCTGCCGCCGCACCCCGTTTTCGCGCACTTCCTGCACCACGTCGCGCCGACGGTGGCCGAGCACCACAGCCTCGCGCTCGAGCTGGCGCTGGGCCTGGTGTCGGTGAGCGCCGCCGGCGCGGGCATCTGGCTCGCCTACGCGCTCTACTTCGACGGCGCCCGGTCGCAAGAACGCCTCGCCGCATTGCGCGTACGCTTCGACGCGATCCACCGCGTCGTCTACGCGAAGTATTTCGTCGACGAGGGCTACCAGGCCGCGGTGATCGATCCGACCGTCGACGTCTCGCGCGATCTCGCGCGCTTCGACCTCTCCGTCATCGACTGGGCCGTCAACTTCGTCGGCGCCGTGAGCCGCTTCGTGTCGCGTATCGGCGGCTGGCTGGACTTCTGGATCGTCGACGGCCTCGTCAACCTTCTCGCGGACAGGACCTTGTCGGCCGGACAGCGGGTTCGGCGCGCTCAGACCGGGCGCATCAACAACTACGCGTACGTCGCCGTCGCGGGGGCGGTCGTCCTCCTCCTCGTCACGTACATGGGCAGCAAGCAATGAAAAGA
>JBBTFH010000179.1:0-6921 GCA_038041915.1 Myxococcota bacterium | reverse complement strand
CGGGGGCGGTCGTCCTCCTCCTCGTCACGTACATGGGCAGCAAGCAATGAAAAGAGCACTTTTCGCACTCCTCTTGCCGCTGGTCGCCGCCGCCGCGCCGCAGCACACCCCATCGGGTGGGCAGCCACGCGCCACCGTCGAGCCGTGCGCGCTCACGTTCCCGGCTTCGGGCGGCGAGCAGAGCGTCACCATCCGGAACGACGGCAATGCGCCGCTCGCGATTTCGGAAGTGCGGCTCTCCGGCGACAGCGACGCCGCGTTCGCCATCACGTCGGAACCGCCGCCGGCCGCGCTCGCGCCGGGCAAGTCGGCGACGGTCAAGGTCAAGTACGTCCCCGGCCGCAAGGCTCAAGCCTTCGGCGCGGTGCAAATCGTCAGCAACGATCCTGGGGCCGCGTCGCGCGAGCGCGTCATCGGCGTGCGCCTGGCCGCCAACCCCTCGTCGCTGCTCTCGTGGATGATCTTCCTGCCGCTGATGGGCGCGTTCGCCGTGCTGCTGCTGCCGCGCGAAAAGGCCGCGCTCGCCAAATGGGTGGCGCTCGCCGCCGCCGCCGTGCCGATGGCGCTCGCGGTCGCCCTGTTCGGTTCCTTCCAGCGTGGCTTCGGCATCGCGGATGGAAACTACGGCCTTCAGTTCGTGCAGCACTTCGTCTGGATCGAGAGCTTCAACATCGAGTACTACGTCGGTGTCGACGGCGTCTCGGTCGCGATGATCATCCTGACCGCGCTCATCGGCCTGATCGGCGTCGGCGCGAGTTGGAACATCGAGAAGTCGCTGCGCGGCTATTTCGCGATGTACCTCCTTCTGCTCTCCGGGATGATGGGCGTCTTCTGCGCCGCCGACTTCTTCCTCTTCTACGTGTTCTGGGAGGTCATGCTGCTGCCGATGTACTTCCTCATCGGCATCTGGGGCGCCCCGCCGCGCAAGGAGGCGGACGGGCGCGTGCGCGGCGGTCCTTACGCGGCCATCAAGTTCTTCCTCTACACGCTGCTCGGCTCGGTGCTGATGCTGCTCGCGATCATCGCGCTCTACTACAAGTCGGCGGGAACGACCCTCGCGAACGGCCTGCCGGCGCAGCACACGTTCGACATCCTCAAGCTCGCCCACGCCAACGACTTCTCGGCGGCGGGGACGCTGCTCGGCTTCGACTTCACCAAGGTGGTGTGGATCGCGTTCTTCGTCGGCTTCGCCATCAAGGTGCCGATGTTCCCGTTCCACACCTGGCTGCCCGACGCGCACGTCGAGGCGCCGACGGCGATCTCGGTCATCTTGGCAGGCGTGCTGCTCAAGATGGGCACCTACGGCATGCTGCGCATCAACTTCCCGATCCTGCCGGAGGCCACGCGCTGGGCGGCGACCGGCGTGGCGGTCTTCGGCGTCATCAACATCCTGTACGGCGCGTTCTGCGCGATGGCGCAGAAGGATCTCAAGCGCATGGTCGCCTACTCGTCGATCAGCCACATGGGCTACTGCCTGCTGGGCATGGCGGCCTTCACCGGTTCGGGCATG
Organism: Myxococcota bacterium; assembly: GCA_038041915.1. Classification (GTDB taxonomy): domain Bacteria; phylum Myxococcota_A; class Polyangia; order JBBTFH01; family JBBTFH01; genus JBBTFH01. The sequence goes on along the minus strand of JBBTFH010000179.1, from coordinate 5,411 downwards.
AGCGGCGCGATGATGCAGATGTTCAACCACGGCACCATCACCTCGATGCTCTTCATGCTCGTCGGCGTGATCTACGACCGCACCCACACGCGCGGTGTCGACGACTTCGGCGGGCTCGCCAAGGTCATGCCGATTTACTCCGCCCTGTTCGGCTTCGCCTTCATGGCGTCGCTCGGCCTGCCGGGCCTGTCGGGCTTCATCGGCGAGGTCCTGGTGTTCCTCGGTTCCTTCCCGGCCTTCCGCGTCATGACCGCGCTCGCCGCGCTCGGCGTCGTGCTGACGGCGGCCTACCACCTCTGGGCGATCCAGCGCGTGCACCTCGGGCCGTTCAACGAGAAGTGGAAGGACGTGCTCGTCGGCAACGACGTGAACACGCGCGAGTTGCTGTGCCTGGCGCCGCTCGTGATCATCGTGATCGCGCTCGGCTTCTACCCGGCGCCGATGCTCGAGCTGTTCGGCCAGGGCGTGGCCGACACGCTCGCCGCGGTCGGCGTGGGCAGCGCGATCATCGCGATCGTCCCGTGACGGCGCTCGGCAACATCGACTCCCTCTTCTACTTCGCGCCCGAATCGGCGCTCACCGTCGGCATCCTCGTCCTCATCGTCTACGGCCTGCTCGCGCGCAGCGCCTCGCGCGTGGTCGCCGGCGGCATCACGCTCGCGACGCTCGCCGCCTCGGTCGCCGCGACCGCGCTCACGGCCGACGGCGAGAGCCGGCTGATCTTCTTCGGCCTGTTCGCGCGCGATCCGTTCACCGATTTTTTCAAGTACCTGTTCGTGCTGGCCACCGCGATCGTCGGCATCGTCGCGATGCGCGCGCGCGACACCATCGACTACACGACCGGCCGCGATCCCGAGGCGACGGAGTTCTATGCGCTCGTGCTCACCGTGACGCTGGGCATGAACATGATGGCGGCGGCGACCGATCTGCTGACGTCGTACCTGTCGCTCGAGTTGGTCAGCGTCATGTCGTACATCCTCTCGGGCTTCAAGAAGGGCGACCGCAAGTCGGCCGAAGCGTCGCTGAAATACGTCATCTACGGCGGCGTCGCCTCGGGCGTCATGCTCTACGGGCTGTCGCTGCTCTACGGCATGGCGGGCGCGACCGATCTTGCGTCGGTGCGCGCGGCCGGCACGCAGGCGGGCCTCTCGCCCGCGCTCTTCCTCGGTGTGTCGCTCTCGCTCGCCGGCTTCGGCTACAAGATCGCCTCGGTTCCGTTCCACATGTGGTGCCCGGACGTCTACGAGGGCGCGCCGACGCCGGTCACCGCGTTCCTCTCCGTCGGCCCCAAGGCCGCCGGCTTCGCCTTGCTCATCCGCTTCTTCGGCGGCGCGGTCCCGGGCGAGGCGCTCCTGCCCGGCGCGCCCTGGCCGCTGCTCATGGGCCTGATCTCGGCGGCGACGATGACGCTCGGCAACCTCGCGGCGCTGGGCCAGACCAGCATCAAGCGCCTCTTCGCCTACTCGTCGATCGCGCACGCGGGCTACCTGCTGATGGGCTTTTGCGTGTTTTCCACCGCCGGCACCGAGGCGATCCTGCTCTACCTCGTCGTCTACCTGTTCATGAACCTCGGCGCGTTCTTGGTCGTGATCGCGCTCGAGGAGGCGGGGCTGGGCGAGCAGATCGACGGCTACCGCGGCCTGGGCGAACGTTCGCCGCTGGTCGCCGCGCTGATGGCCATTTTCCTCTTCTCGCTGACCGGAATCCCGCCGCTGGCCGGCTTTGTCGGAAAATTCTACATCTTCACGGCGGTGGTCGCGCGCGGCGGCACGTTCTTCGTCACGCTCGCGATCATCGGCGTCTTGAACAGCGCCGTGTCGCTCTACTACTACGCGCGGATTCTGCGCACGATGTACCTGGAAAAACCCGAGGCCGGCGCGCCCGCAATCGTGGTCGCGCCGATCCACCGCGCGGTGGCGCTGGCGATGGTCGTCCCGACGATCATCCTGGGAATCTACTGGACGCCGGTCCTGCGCGTCGTCGACGCGTCGCTCAAGATGTTCGGTGGGTAGCTGGAAAGCGACCGCGGTGGTGCTCGGCTGCTGAATACCGGCCACGCCCGGGCCGTCCGATGCACGGTCATGAGTCTCGTGCGTCGCGCCGTCGCCCCTCTGCTCGTCGCGCTCGTCGCCGGCGGCGCGCTTGGGGGGCTGCCCGTGGCCCGCGCCGCGCCGCCAGACGCCGCGGCCGCGCTTCTCGCCATGGCCGACGGCATCGTCGCGCAGGTCGCGTCCGCGCGCGGTCTTGCGCCCAAGCGCAAGCTCCAGAAGGGCGTGCTCTCGCGCCAGGCCATCAGCGATCGCCTGATGGCGCGCATCAAGAAAGAGTATTCGCCCGAGGACATCCGCGCCGAGGAGCGCGTGCTCAAGCGCCTGGGCCTGCTCGATCCCGCCGTCGACTACGAGAAGGCCGTCGTCGATCTGCTGATGGAGCAGGTCGCCGGCTTCTACGATCCGTTCGAGCGCAAGCTCTTCATCGCCGACTGGCTCGACGCTTCCTTGCAGCGACCGGCGCTCGCGCACGAGATCGGCCACGCGCTGTGCGATCAGCACTTCGATCTGCGTCCTTACGCGACGCCTCTCAAGGAGGAAGGCGACCGGCAGCTCGCGCGCGCCGCGCTGGTCGAGGGCGACGGCACGGCGGTGATGCTCGAGTTCACGCTCGCGGAGCAGGCTGCCGACATGGGGCTCCAAATGGTCTCCGACATCGGCCAACTCGACGACCGCTTCTTCGCGTCGCTCTCGGGGACGATGGGCGCGGGGTCGATGCCGGCCTTCGACCGCGCGCCGCGCTACCTGCGCGAGACGCTCGTGTTCCCCTACCTCGAGGGGCTGCGCTTCGTCCGCTACGTCCGCAAGCGCCAGCCGTGGTCGGCCATCGACGCGATCTACCAGCGGCCACCCGAGTCGACCGAGCAGATTCTCCACCCCGAGAAGTACTTCGCGCGCGAGCGGCCTGTCGCCGTGCGAGACGTGCCGCTCGCGCCCCTCAAGGGCTGGAAGCGTCTGCGCGGAGAGACGATGGGCGAGCTTCAGACACGGCTCTGGCTCGAGACGCAGCTCGACGCGGCCACGGCGCGGCGCGCGGCCCAAGGGTGGGGTGGTGACCGCCTCGTGGCTTGGGAGCCGGCGGAGGGCGGCGAGATCGCGATCGTCCATCTCTCCGCGTGGGACAGCGAGGCCGATGCCGAGGAGTTTTTTCGCGCCCTCCGCCGAACCTTGGCGCAGCGCGTGAGACAGCCCGAAGGCGAGGCGTCCACGCGCGCGCGCTTCGTCGTGAGCGGCGAGGCGTTCTCGGTCGAGCAGCGTGGTGCCCGCGTCCTGGCGCTACTGGGAGTTCCTGAGCAATTACTGGGGTCTATCGCGGAGGACGTCTGGCGGACGTGGAAGGCCCCGAAACCGAACTGATACACGTGTGATGGAAATCCTTGACTGAAACACCGGGGCTCATATAGTGTCTCCGAAACTCTTAACTAAGGAGGAGAGAACAATCATGACGAACTGGAAATTGCTGGGACTGATGTCGGTGGTTTTGGGCTTTGCCGTGTCACCGCTGGCGTGCGGCGGCGACGATGAAGAGGACGGCATGGAGTCGGAGTCCGAGAGCGAGTCCGAGTCGGAAGCCGAGTCGGAAGCCGAGTCGGAGTCCGAGTCGGAAGCAGAGGGGGAGTCGGAGTCCGAGTCCGAGTCGGAGTCGGAGTCCGAGTCGGAGAGCGAGTCCGAGTCGGAGAGCGAGTCCGAGGGCGAGTGCGTCGAGGACGGGCTGTGCTGCGAGGGTGAGACCGTCGAGAACTGCGACGCGGACTGCGATGACTGCGTCGACGACGACACCTGCGAAGACGCCGAGCCGACGACCTGCACCGACTGCCTGGACTTCGGCTGCAAGTAGTCGACAGCTAGCTTCAAACCGGGCTGCGGCGGGGCGACTCGCCGCAGCCTTTTTTTGTCTCAATCGGCTTCTTCCCCGATCAGGTGCCGCCCGACCTCCGCGAGCGCGCGCAGGTCGTGCACGTCCTGCGGGAAGATCGGCACGCGGGCGGTGCACGCGGCGCCGCACTCCTGCTCGATGCGCGCGACCTGCGCTTCGTCGGCGCGCGCCAGCACGTCGATGTCGGAAAACGCGCGCGACATCGCCTCCGCCGCGGCGCGTGTCTCCGCCGCGTCCGGCGCGGCGCCGGTGGCGCGGGCGATTTGCGCGGCGAGGTCGTTCGGCAGGCCGCGGGGCGCCGCCGGCCTCACGCGGTTGATCGCTACACCGCCCACGCCGAGTCCGGACGCGCGCAGCCGCTCGGCGAAGAAGATCGCCTCGTCGGCCGCTTGCGGGTCGGGCGTGCTGACGACGACGAAGGCGAGTTCCGGGTCGTGAAAGAGCGCCTGAACCTCGCGCGCGCGCGTGCGGAAGCCGCCGAGCAACGCGTTGAACTCGCCGAGGAAGGCCGCGATGTCCTCGAGGAAGCGGTTGCCGAGAAAGCGCGCCAGGCGCCGCAGCACGAATGCGCCGCCGAAGCCCAATCCGCGCGCGCCGACGGTGCCGGCCCGCGTGATCCAGTGGAGCGCCGGGCTGTCGATGGCGTCGGCCATCTTGCCGGGCGCGTCGAGGAAGTCGAGTGCGTTTCGCGACGGCGGCGTGTCGAGGACGATGAGATCGTAGCGCCGCTTCTCGTCGAGCGAGCGGAGTTTTTCCATCGCCGCGTATTCGTGCGAGCCGGCGAGGCGGCCGGCGATCTCCTGGTAGATGCGATTCTTGTGCAGGCGGGCGCGCGCCTCGGCGTCGGCGGCGAAGCGGGCGATGAGCTCGTCGAACGTGCGACGGACGTCGAGCATCATGAGGTGGAGCGGCGCCGGTGAAAGATCCGCGGCGCGGAACACCTCGCCTTCGACCGGACGCTCGACATGGTCGAGCTCGGCGAGACCGACGGAGGTCGCCAGGCGCCGCGCCGGATCGATCGTGAGCACGAGCGTCTTTCGGCCGCGAAGCGCCGCCTGAAGGCCGAGCGCGGCGGCACAGGTGGTCTTGCCGACGCCGCCTGATCCGACGCAGATAATCACGCGTTTTCCGTCGAGGAGCGGCGCCAGCGACATCGACGCGCGATGGTATACTACCGCGCTTTGCGTCGCTACGTGGTCACCGCGGCCGGCCGCGATTACGAGGTCGAGATCGAGTCCGCGGGCGACGGCCGCGCCCTGGTGCGTGTCGACGGCCGCGGCCGTCTGCTCGACGCGCGGGCTCTCGCGGGCGGTGGCGTCGCGAGAGCGGTGTCGCTCATCGGCGACGGGCAAGTCCACACCGTCGATCTTTGCGATGGGCCAAGGGGCGAGGTCTCCCTCCACGCCGGATCCATCGTGCTCTTGGCCCGCGTCGCCGACGCCGACCGCCGCCAGATCGCTCGCGCGCGTCTCGGCGCCGGCGCC
>JBBTFH010000178.1:0-1855 GCA_038041915.1 Myxococcota bacterium | reverse complement strand
CGACGTCCTGTGGCAGCGGCGGCACCTGCTGCAGCACGGACGATCCCTGCGACTGGGCCGGCGACGGCATCTGCGATTGTGGCGGCGGCTGCGCGTGGGACGGTGGCGACTGTACGACGAGCGGCGCCTGCGGCGACGGCAGCTTCTGCTGCGAGACCGACGACCCATGCGACTGGGCCGGCGACGGCATCTGCGATTGTGGCGGCGGCTGCGGCTGGGACGGCTCCGACTGCGCCGCGACCGGCGGCAGTTGCGGGAGCGGCGGCTTCTGCTGCGAGACCGACGACCCATGCGATTGGGCCGGCGACGGCTGGTGTGACTGCGGCGGCGGCTGCGCGTGGGACTCGTACGACTGCGGCGGCGGCGGCTCGTGCGCCTCCGAGGGCTGCCCGCTCCTGACGAGCGACGGCTGCTTTTGCGACTGGGAGTGCGTGGCCTACTTCGACTGCTGCCCCGACGCGTGCGCCGCGTGCGGCTCGTGCTAGCGTACCGCGCTCAATGAGCGTCATCTCGCGCTGCCTCGCCACCTCACTCCTCCTCGCCGGGGGCTGCGTCAGCAGCGATCTCTCGGCGGCGCCGTTCCTCTGCAACGTGGGCGGCAACCCGGTCTGCCCGCCGGGCTACGACTGCGAGGACGGCGTATGCGTCGACGAGGAAGGCGGCATCGACGAGGACGGCGAAGAGGCGGAAGCCGAAGCCGAGGCCGAAGCCGAGGCCGAGGCGGAGGCCGAAGCCGAGGCGGAAGCCGAAGCCGAGGCGGAGGCCGAAGCGGAAGCCGAGGCCGAAGCCGAGACCTGCGACGACGGAAGCTGCGATGCGGCGGAGAACTGCACGACCTGCCCACAGGACTGCGGGAGCTGCTGCGGCAACGACACCTGCACCTCCGACGAGAGCTGCACGACCTGCCCCGTCGACTGCGGCGACTGCGCGATATCGTGCGACGATCCCGCGTGCGACTACGCGTGGTGCGATACGGAGTACGAAAGTGCCTGCCCTGATTCCTGGGACGGCACGCTCGACGGCTGCGACTGCGGCTGCCAGTTCGACGACCCCGACTGCAGCGGCACCTCCGGCTGCTCCGACGGTGCCTGCTGCGAGCCCGACGACCCGTGTGCGTGGGCGGACGACTTCTTCTGCGATTGCGGCGGCGGATGCTCCTGGGACGTCGGCGACTGCGGCTTCTGAGGGTGCCTCACCCCCCCCCCGACGGGACGTGGCACGCGCTTGACCCGCACCCCGAGAGCCCCTAAGAGTTAAGCGTGCCGTACAAGATCATCGACACGTGTACCGGCTGCACCGCATGCGAGCGCCGCTGCCCGACGGCGGCGATCCACGGCGTCAAGAAGGAAAAATTCTTCATCGACCCGAACCTCTGCATCGACTGCGGAGCGTGCGGCGTCGTGTGTCCCGACGACGCGATCCTCGACAGCTACGATCAGCTCTGCCAGCAGCTCAAGGCGCAGCAGAGGCCCAAGGCTTTCGTCGAGCTCGAGAAGTGCACCGGCTGCGTCTACTGCGTCAATTCCTGCCCATTCGACTGCATCACGATGGAGAACGCCCCGCCGTCGCTCAACGGCCTGTGGGGGCGTGGCGACGGCGGCATCTCCGCGACCGTCGCCGTCGTCGAGATGCGCAAGTGCACCGGCTGCACGCTGTGTGAGATCGACTGCCCCTACGACGCCATCCACATCTGGCAGCAGGACGATCCGCGCGCCACCGGCGTCGAGCAGAAGAGCAAGCAGCTCTGGCTGGAAGAGAAGACCCGGGCGGCGTAGTGGACGCCCGGACCGACACGCCGTCGGCCGAGCTTCCTTTGGCGCCAGCCTCCCCCGCGCTCTCTCCCGTCGGGGCTGAG
>JBBTFH010000177.1:0-4136 GCA_038041915.1 Myxococcota bacterium | reverse complement strand
GGCCCTCACTCTAGGAGCGCGCGACGATCCGCGTCAAGCGAGCCGAGTTAGCGCCGTTCGCAGAGATAGAGCTCGTTGCCGTCGGGGTCCGCGAAGTGGGCGAGGCGCGCGGCGCCTGGCGCATCGACGATGTCGCCGTGGAAGTGCACGCCGCGGCGGTGCAGCGTCGCGATCACCTCCTCGAGCGGCTGGCCGACATCGAGACCGACGGCGCTCGATCGCTCGCGATCGGCCGGCGTGGCCGCCAGGCCGCCCGCCTGGAGACCGATGAGCAGGCCCCTGCCGGCGTCGAGCAGTGCCCAGCCGCTGCCGGCGCGCCGCACCAGCGTGAGGTCGAGCACCTGTGTGTAGAAGCGGATCGCGCGGTCGAGATCCGACACGCGAACCGTCGCGTTGCCACCGGCGATGAGCCTGCCGATGTCGAGGCTCATTCCACCTTCTTGTAGCCGAGCGCCGGCGTGACGCGGCCACCGCCGATGCGCTTGGAGCCGTAGAGCGCGCGGTCGGCGGCGTCGAAGAGCGTCTCGGGCGTATCGCGAGACGGGCCGAGCTCCGCCAGGCCGATGCTGGCGGCGAGGCTGCGCCCGCCCGCGGTCACGCAGGCGAGCGCGGCGAGGACGCGCGCCATGGCGATCTGCGCCTGCGCCGCGCCGGTGTCGGGCAGGATGATCGCGAACTCGTCGCCGCCGATGCGCGCGACGATGTCGGCAGTGCGCAGCGCCGCGCGTATCGTCCCGGCGGCGGCGCGCAGCACGCGATCGCCCTCCGAGTGGCCGAAGCTGTCGTTGATCGGCTTGAAGCCGTCGAGATCGACGAGCGCGAGCGTCACCGCTCCGCCGTGCCGTGCGGCGCGCGCGCACTCGTGCGCGAGCATGGCGGTGAAACCGCGGCGGTTGTGCAGATCCGTCAGCGAGTCGGTCGTCGCGAGCCGCTCGAGCGCGCGAAGCTCGACGGCGCGATCGAGCGCCGCGGCGAGCGTCTCGCCCGCGCGGTCGAGCGCCGCCCGGAGCTCGGCGGTGCGGCCGAGCCAGAAGAGGCCCACCTCGGACCCACCGGGTGCTTCACCCCGTGAGGCGGGAGGTCCGCTCGCCCAGCGCGACTCGCACTCCGCCGGAAGCGCGCGGGTGACTGAACGCACGATCGAAAAGCGCTCGGGCGCGCCGTCAGGGAAGAAGCGCGCGAGGTGCATATCGGTCGCCGCGGCGGTGAGCGCCGTGGCGACGGCGCCGCATGTCTCGCCGCCGTCACTCCAGGTCACGCCGCAGAGCGGCACGCCGAACTCGCGCACGAGGAAGCTCGCGACGCGCACGGCGAGCGCGTGAGGGTCGCGCTCGCCCACGGCATGCGAGAGCAACTGCAAGGCGGCGGCATCGCGGTCGCGCAGCGCGTCGGGCAGGTCCACGATGTCGAGGATCTCGCCGATCATGATGACGTCGCAATCCTGGCGCATCTCCGCGCGCATGTCCTCGAGTGGACGTCGGAGGCGCCGTGATGTTGCGCCGCCTTGAAGACGCGGTCGAGCGTCTCGGGCAGCGCGGTCGGCGCGGGCTTTACCAGCGAGAGCACCTCGCCACTGTATCGGCGGCCACCGCGCCACCTTGAGTGGCGTTACTCGCCTAGCAGCGCCAGCAGCTCGTCGCGCTTGGCCGCGGCGTCGCGGCGGCCGAGCGCCATCAGCTCGCGCGCGAAGTCGCCGTCGAAGAGCAGGTACGAGAGGAGATCGGCCTCCTCGGTCGGCGAGTTTATGGCGGTGCGGCGGAGAAAGCGCGCGGCGAGGCTCTTGGCCTCGCGGCCGAAGCGGCCCTCCCGCGCGTGCCGCCCGGCGACGCGCCCGATGTCCTCCGACGGGCGCACGGCACACAAGCTTACCTTGCGGTAGCTCGCCCGCCGCACCGACGACGTGGCGGCGTTGACGCGATCGAGGAACGACGGCCCGAACGCGCGCTCGCCTTCCGCGAACAGCGCGTTGAACACGCCGAGGCGCTCGAGGTCATAGTCGAGGTGGTCGAGCAGCAGCGCGTCGAGCACCTTGCCGAGCGCGTAGGGCATGCCGGCGAAGCCGGGCCGCCAGAAGCCGGGATCGTGGCGCGCTGCGCGGCCTTCGCTGCGGAGCGCGACGACGACGAGCCGGTCGACGCCGAGGCGAAGCGCCGGGCCGAGTGGCGTGTTTTGCCTCAGGCCCCCGTCGCAGTAGTAGCGGCCGTCGATGCGCACGGCGGGAAACAACATGGGCAACGCCGCCGACGCGAGCGCGTGGTCGGCGCCGATTGTTGCGCGGCACGCATCGACGTGGGCCTGTGCGCTCCACGTCGGCATCTCGGCGTCGGTCGTCTGGATGAAGACGGTCGTGCGCCCGTTGGCCAGATCCGTGGCGGAGACGGCGAGCGCGCTCAGGCTCCCCGACGCGAGGCTGCGCCCGATGCCGCTCCAGTCGAGACGCTCCTGCACGAGGTCCTCGAGGTGCTTGGTGTAGAAGAGGCCGCCGAGGCGAATCGGCGCCTTCTCGGGCGAGCCGAGCGCGCGCCCGCCGAAGACCTTGCCCGGCAGCACGGCCATCTGTCGCGGTCCGAACTTGAGCATGCGATCGAAGTCGAGCCCCTCCCAGATCGCGGCGAGCGGTGCGAGATCGGGCGCGGCGGCGACGGTCGCCAGGAAGCACGCGTTGATCGCTCCGACACTCGTGCCGCAGACGACGTCGAAGCGCGGCGGGCGGCCGAGCACGCGTGCGAGATCGCCGTAGAGGTACTGCAGCACGCCGACCTCGTACGCGCCGCGCGCGCCGCCGCCCGAGAGGACCAAACCGGTGCGAGGGGGCGTTTCCGCCATCGACGCGCCGATCGTAGCATTGGATACGAGGGGTTGCGCGATCAGGCCGCGAGGTCGGCGCGCGCCCGATCCTCGCTACAGCGAGCAGAACGGGCCGGCGATGCGGTACAGGGTGTCGGTCGCCTCGTCCGTGACGAGCAGGCTGGTTGCACTCTCGAACCACAGGCCCCACGGCTGGGAGAGGCCCGTGACGATCGACGTGGTCGTGCAGCCGCCGCCGCAGTTGTCGACGAGCGCCACGTCGCCCGTGCCGCGGCCCGCGACCACCAGCTTGGGCGTCGGGCATGGTGTGAGGACCACGTCGCGCGGGTTGTTGATGAGTCCGCTGGAGGACTGCGTGACGGCGGCGTTGAACGTGCCGCCGATGTTGGCCGTGTCGCGCACCAGGCTGTCGGTGCCGCCGGTCTTGGTGGCGAAGATGCGGTTCGTGCCGGTCTCGCAGCGGCCGGCGACGCCGCGCGGCGAGATGGCGAGGTCCGTCCCGCCGCTGGTCTGCATGAGGTCCGACATCAGGCTCGGCGCCGTGGGCGCGGTCGCGGGATTGAACATGCGGATGAGATCCTCGCCCTGCGCGGCGACCAGCAGGCGGTTCTGGCCCGCGCAGGTGGTGAAGGTGGCGATGCCCTCGGGCGTATTGGCCGCGGTGGCGAAGACCGCCGGCGTCGCCGTGGAGCTCAGGCTCACGATCTCGCTGTTGCCGCTGTCGGTGACGAAGAACAAGTCCGTCGCCGAGTCAAAGACGATGTCCTCGAGCGTAGGACCGCCCGAGAAGGCCGCCGGCGAGGCGAAGGTCGTCAGCGATCCGGACGTCGTGATGCGCACGACCTCGTCCGAGCCGTTGTTGACGACGTAGACGTTGCTCGAGCTGTCGACGGTGACGCCCCGCGGCGTGGACAGGCCCTGCGCGTTGCCCGATTTCACCGTCGCGCAGGTGAAGCCGCCGGGGATGTTGAGGTTGGTGCACGGCTGCGCGGTCACCGTGAGCGTCGCGGTGTCCGAGCGCCCCGTCGAGTCCGTGACCGTCAGCAGCACGCGGAACGCGCCCGCCGCGTCGGTCTGGAAGCTCGGGTTCGTCACGGCGCCGTTCAGCGCGGCGGAGCTTCCGGGCGGGAGCAGGTCGAAGGCCCACGTGTACGTCAGCGGGTCGGTGAGGGAGCAGGGCGCCTGCGCGTCGGCATCGACGCTGTCGCTCGCGTCGACCTGGACGAAGTCGCCGGGCGCGACGTCGGGCGCGACGACGGCGTCGCTCGACGTCGTGATCGACGGGCTCGTCATCTTGATGAGCGCCGTCGGCGCGTTGGCGCCGCAGG
>JBBTFH010000176.1:0-1037 GCA_038041915.1 Myxococcota bacterium | reverse complement strand
CGGCGCCGATGTTGCGTGCGAGCGCGATCGCATGGTTTCCGCTCTGCGCGAACTCGACGACGAGGTCGGCGTCCTCGAGCAGCGTCAGCGATGCCACGGCCTCGCGCCCGCCGCCGGGCGTCGCGCAGGCGAGCGCGTCGACGTCCTCGCCCTGGTCGGTGTCGAGCGCGGCGTCGGCGGTGTCGCCCGCCGCGAGCAGGCCGAGCGCCTCCTCGGGCGCGCACACCACGCCCTCGCAGGACGGCGCGCTCGCGCAATTCGGATCGTCGCAGTCGGCCAGGCCATCGGCGTCATCGTCGATGGCGTTCTCGCAGTCTTCCAGGCCGAACGACGGCATGAAGCCGACCTCGATCGCGATCGAGCCCTCGCTCCCAGCCTCGAACGCGTCGACGATCAGAAAATAGCGGCCGGGCTGCACGTCGGGCCAGATCCAGCCGCCGCTCCACGGCACGAGCGCGGGGTTGGTGCAGGTCACCAGCGTTGCGTCGCACGCGCCGCGCCCGTCGGAACGGAACAGGCCGAGGACGTGCTCGCCGTACGCCTCATCGATGTAGACCAGCACGTTGGCCGCCTCGTCGAGGTCGAAGGCGAGCACGCGATCCGCGCCGCCGCCAACCGCGCACGGCGCGACCTGATCGTCGTCGTCGCTCGCGCCCAGCGTCACCGTCGTCCCGTCGGTTGCGGAGCCGTCCTCGCTCCAGGGCGGGTAGAGCCACTCGTCGGGGAGGCACACCTCCGGTCCGTCGCAGCCGGCAATCCCGTCACACTCGGGGTCCTCGCAGTCGGTCGCGCCGTCGCCGTCGTTGTCGAGCCCATCGGCGCACAGCTCCGGCTCGGCGTTGGCGGACGCGGTGAAGACCAGATCCACGCTCCCTTCGCTGCCGGGCTCGATGGCGTCCACGACGAACCAGTACGTGCCCGGCGGCAGGTCCTCGAAGAAGATCGCGCCTGACGGAGGCAGGTTGGCGCAGCCGCCGGGGCCGAGCTCGCACGGCGTCGCGGGCGCGTCGGCCAGGAACAGGCCGATGGAGTGCTCG
>JBBTFH010000175.1:1237-11733 GCA_038041915.1 Myxococcota bacterium | reverse complement strand
GGGATCTCCCGCGGGATCGACGGTCGTGGGCCTGGAGGCCGCCGCGGCGAGCGTGGACGTCGCGTCGCCGCAGGCGACGTCGGCGCCGAGATTCGCATCTCCATCCGAAGCGCCGAACCAGACGCGCACCGTGGTCGTGGGCGCGACGCCTCCCTCGATCAGCGCGTCGAGCGGCACCAGGAAGTCGAGGAACCAGTCCGCGTCGCCGCCGCTTGCGCTCTCTGCCGTGACGACGCGCGCGTGCGACGACGCGGGCCAGGGGCCGCCGAGCGAAGTCTCGGCGATGTCGGACCGATCGTCCGGCGTGGCGGGCGCGTTCGAGAGCAGCCGTACCTCGCCGCTCGCGCCGTCGACCAGCGCCAGCAACTCGTAGGTCGACGGATCCTCGTTCCGCTCGATCGCGACGGCCCAGACGAGCGGCTCGAGCATGCCGCCGGGCGCCGGATTGGCGTCGAGCCGCACGCGAAAGGCGGCGCGCTCGCCCGCGCGCGCCAGGAAGCCCGCGGCGGCGGTCGCATCGCCGACGACGTCGCTGGCGCCGTCGGCGCCGGCGTCACCGGCGGCGTCGGCGAGCGGCTCCCCGAGCGCGCCGCAACGGGCCTGAATCCAATCGTCGTCGCCGGGGAACTCCTGCGCGCGAGCGGGGGCGGAGGCGGAGATGACCGAGAACAGTGCGCGCGACGCCACTCGGCAAATCCGGCCGATGCGCGCGTCGTCCCTCGCGTGATCGAGGAGCGGGCAGGTTTTGAAACGGGTTCTCAGTAGGCGTAGCCGCTCGTGTTCCGTCCGGGCGACGCGACGGCACCGCCGCTCTCGGGATGGGTGGTGTGCGGCGTGTACGCGGCGGCGCTGCCTTCATTGGTCTGCACGATCGATTGGTTGAACGAAGCCGCTTGTCCCGTGTAGGTCATGGTCGCGATCGTGGCCGCGCCGTCCCGCAGCGAGACGGTGTCGCCCGCGTTGGTCAGGCACAGGTGGCAGCTCGCGGCACCGTTGGAGATCTGCACGATGGCGCCGCCGTGTCCGATGCTCGGCACGGCGCCTCCATAGATGACGATCGCCTGGCGCACGCCGAGGACGGTGTCCGCCGGAAAGATGTGCGTGGAGCCGTTGGTGGGCGTTCCGTCGTGCAGCGTCAGGCCGGCGAGGTCGACGGGGCGTCCCGGCGGGCTCGTGAGGTCGGTGATGTTCAGGATCTCCACGAACTCGTCCTCCGGCAAGCCCAAGACGGGATCGAAGAGCACCTCCGTGATCGTGACTTCGCCCTCGCCGGGCGGGTCCCAGGACGTGGAAATGACCGCGCCGAAGATGTCGAATCCGCCTGCCTGGTCGCCCTGCCAGACCACGGTCGCACCGTAGGCCGCCGGCGCGATCTGGTCGCCGGGCCCGAGGCCGAGCGCCAGCTCCATGATGCTCCCGCCGCTCGGGATGCCGACGAAGACGTCGGCCGTGCCGTTGCGACGGTCCGTCCACGGGACGACCGAAGAGTGCGCGGCGCCTCCCGCCTGGCCCCAGCCTTCGGGGGTGAGCATGATCTCGCTCGACGAGCCGACCGCGGGATCGACGACGTAGACGTCCCAGTCGCTCTCCGGATCGTCGTCGAAGCCACCGCGCGCGTCGGTGAAATAGAGGCGCGTCCAGTCCAGGCTCGGGCCGGTCTGCGCGTTGGTCGTGTCCGCGGACATGGGCGCGTCGGAGCCGACCACGTAGACGTCCCAGTTCCCCGACACGTTGCTCTGGTAGGCGATGAAGCTTCCCATGACGTCGGGCGCGAGGTCGTCGGCGCCCGGCTTGTCGGCCACCTTTTCCGTCGCCGCGGTATCCCAATCGTAGCGGTAGATGTCGTAGTCGCCCTCGGCGTTGGAGGAGAAGACCACGACGTCGCGGAACACGCGGGGCGTGATTTCGTCGGCGCCGCTCGCCGCGATGGACGTCTCCACGCCGGCGGCGAGATCGTAGCCGATGACGTCGCACTGCACCGGCTCGGCGGCAGGATCGCAGCGCTGCCACACGACGAGGTCGCCGTAGATATCGGGCGCGGAGTCGTCGAGAGCGCTGTCCGTGACCCGCGTCTCGACGCCCTCCTGCATGTCGTAGACGTAGATGTCCCAGTCGCCGCCGCGGTTGTCCGCGTAGGTGACCCAGTGCGCGTAGATCGCGGGTTGGACCTGATCGCCCGCGAGTGCGACGACGGGTGCGGCGGCGCACTCTTCGTCGGTCTCGCCGTCGCAGTCGTTGTCCAGGCCGTCGCACATCGCGTCGTCCTCGGGATCGGTCGATAGATCGCAGTCGAGCCATCCCGCCACGCCGCCGCACTCCTTGACCATGGTGGCGCACACGCCCAGCGCGTCCTCGTCGCACAGCGGCGGCTCGAGCCCCTCGTCGATCACGCCGTCGCAATTGTTGTCGATGGCGTCGCAGTCCTCGGTCACCGGACCAACCAGTCCCGCGCACGCACCCCAGACCCCGGCGGCGCACGTCTGCAGCCCTTGCCCACAGGCTCCGTCGTCGACGCCGCAGATCTGCTGCGCGCCGCCCTCGCACGCGCAGCCCTCGTCGATCTCGGTGTCGCAGTCGTTGTCCAGCCCGTCGCACATCGTCTCCTCGAGCTGGTAGAGCAGCCCGTAGGTCGCCGCGTCGCAGTCCGACCAGCCGTCCTCGCCACGGCACGCATCGCGCGCGCCGGCGCAGCCGCCCTCGCCGAGGGGGCAGCGCGCCCCGACCAAGCCTTCGTCGGTGTGGTCGTCGCAGTCGTCGTCCACGCCGTTGCACTCCTCGGTGTCGGCCGGGCCCACGGCGCCGACGCATCCGCCCCACGCGCCCGACGGGCAGGATTGCGCGCCGATCGAGCAGGCGCCGACGTCCGAGCCGCAGTCCTGCGTCTGATCGAGCTCGCATTCGCAGCCCTCGTCGATGGCGCCGTCGCAATCGTTGTCCTGCGAGTCGCAGAGCGACTCCGCGGCTTCGTAGGCCGCGCCGTAATCGCAGGCGAGCCAGCCGCCCGCGCCACCGCACGCGGGCTCGACGCCGGCGCAAACGCCCATCACGAGCGCGCAGCCCGGAGTCGGAAGCTCCTCATCGATGTCACCGTCGCAGTCGTTGTCCACGCCGTCACACACTTCGATCGACGGCGTCGTCGCGCCCACGCAGACTCCCCGGAACCCCGACGCAAGGCAGGTCTGCGCGCCGGCGACGCACGCGCCGGCGTCGGTGCCGCACGGCTGCTCCTCGCCGGGCGTGCATTCGCACGACTCGTCGATCATCCCGTTGCAGTCGTTGTCCAGGCCGTCGCAGGACGTCTCGATCGCCTCGTAGTCGTCGCCGTAGGCATCGGCGCCGCAGTCCTCCCAGACGACGCCGACGCAGACGCGCAGCGCTCCTTCGCACACCCCCACGAGCAGCGCGCACGGCGGAGCCGCGTCCGGCTCGTCGGTGCCGCCGTCGCAGTCGTCGTCCTCGCCGTTGCACATCTCGATGGCGCCCGGGTGCACGTCGTCGTCGGTGTCCGAGCAGTCGGGGCCCTTCGCGCAGCCCTCTCCGTAGCCGTCCTCATCGCGGTCGACACAGCCGTCGACTCCCGCGTCGGACTCGGACTCCGATTCGGCTTCGGCTTCGGCTTCGGCCTCGGCTTCGCCTTCCGCTTCCGCTTCGGACTCGGCTTCGCCCTCGTCGCCTCCGCCGCCGCAGCCGATGAGAGTCCCGAGAAAAAGTATCGTTGCAAAGTGGCGCATTCCCCCTCCGTTCAAGATGAGCGGCCGAATGTACTTCACCACGTCGTCGAGGTAAACGCAGAAAAATCCCACCCCCCGCGCGGGTCAGAGCGAGCGCGACGGGCGGGTGCGGCTCTACCGCAGCGGCAGTGGATAGACGACCGACTGCGGATCGCCCACGAACGACGGGAACGTCGCGCCCTTCACCGCTTCGGCGACGCAATCACCGACCGGCGTACCCGCGTACTTCTTGGTCGCGCGCGCCGTCGTGACGCGCCCCGACGGCGCGATCACGAACTGCACGTACACCATGCCGCCGCCCGTGACCTCGTTCTTCGCGGCGCAGGAGTCGACCCTTTGCTGGAGCTTGCTCATGCCGTCGCGGATCTGCGACGGCCCAAGCCCCGTCGCGCCCCCGACGTCCAGATCCATCGTTTCCTTCTTCGGCTGGTCCTTCTTGGGCGGCTCCCGGGCGTCGGTCGTGAGCGCGCCGGCCAGCAGCGCCTCGAGCTCGTCCTTGGGCTGCTCGCCCGCGGGTGCCACGGGCGCTGCCTTCGCGACGTTCTCCTCGGACCTCGCCGGCCGGCGCTCGACGTCGGCCGTTGCCAGGGCGGCCGTCGAGGCGGAATCGGCATCGCCGTCGGGGCGAGCCAAGGGCTGCGACTCCTTCGTCGGCGGGACGGCGGACGCGGGCGACTCGTCCGGCGCGGGTGCAGACGCGGGCAGGAGCGTCGGCGCCGCGATCGGCGACGTCATCGCCGGCTCCGCGCGCGCCCGAGAGGCCTTTGCGGGCGCCCCCACCGGCGGCTCGGGGAGCGAAGCCACGGCGCCGCTCGTGCGCAGGGAGCCGATGCCGATGCCGATGCCGAGCGCCACCACGCCGACGACCGCCGCGAGCGCGGCCCTCGACGTCGACGCGCGCTTTCCCTCGCGCGTGATCGCGGCTTGCTCGTCGGGAAATAGCAGCGTCGCGACGGCGGCGTCGAGGGGCGCGGCGTGCTTCGCGGGCGACTGGGCGTGGCCGTTGCGCGGCACGACGGCGAGGCCGATCGACGGCAGCTCGGCCAGCCCGCGCTCCGCGCGGCGCCAGAATTCGTCCCAGCGGCGGTCGCCCGCCTCCGGCGGCGCGTCGGCGAGCACGCCTGCGCCTAGGGCGCCCAGCCGCGCGCGCAACTCGTCGCGGCACGACGCGCAGCCCCGCAGATGTCCTTCGACTTCGCTCCGCGGCGCTTTCACCGCCCCGCGTGAAACCCCCTCGATCGCATCCCGGCAGTTCATTGGAACCAGCTTGTATACCGCCCCACCGCCGGCCGGGCAACGCCGGTGGCGCCAGCCGCGCGCCAGAGAGCGGTCCGCGATCCTCGACTCTCAACGGGCTGCCTGCTACACCGGCGACGTGGCCGCTGCCGGAACCTTCGCCTCGATCGTCGGGCAGGAGCACGCGATCGAAGGGCTGCGCCGCGCCGCGCGGGCCGATCGGCTCGCGGGCGCCTACCTCTTCGCCGGGCCCGCCGGCGTCGGCAAGGCCACGGCCGCGCGGGCGCTGGCGCGCGCGCTCGACTGCGACGAAGGCGATCCCGAAAGCTGCGCGCCCTGTCACGCGTGCGACCGGATCGAGCGCGAGATGCACCCCGACGTGCCGTGGCTGCGCCCTGACGGCGCATCGATCAAGATCGAGCAGGTGCGCGACCTGCAGCTCCGTCTCGCACACCGGCCCAACGAGGCGCGCCGGCGCGTGGTGATCGTCGATCCGGCCGACAAGCTCTACCCCAACGCGCAGAACGCGCTGCTGAAGCTGCTCGAAGAGCCGCGCCTCGACACGCACATCGTGCTCATCAGCGCCGCGCCGCACCGGCTCCTGCCGACGGTGCGCTCGCGCTGCCAGCGCGTGACGTTCGTGCCGCTCGGAGCAAAGGCCATCGCGAAGCTCTGCGAGGCGCGCGGCGCCGATACCGCACGCGCCGGCGAGGCTGCGCGACTCTGCGACGGCAGCGTTGGGCGCGCGATCGCGCTGCTCGAAGGCGACGCGCTCGACCGCCGCATGAAGGCGGCCGACGCGATCGCGCAGGCCGCGGCGTCGCGCTCGGCGGCGTCGGTCTTCGCCACGGCGACCCGGCTCGGAAGCGAGCGCCCGGAGATCGAAGCGACGCTGGAGATTCTGCGCGCGCGCTGCCGCGATGCCGCGTCCGCCGCCGACGCGCCCGGGCGACGGGTCCACGTGCGCCGCGCGTGGGTCGTGACCGAGGCGCTCGCCGACCTCGCCGCCAACGTCGCGGTGCCGCTGGTCGTCGAGCGCCTGGCGTTCCGCTGGGGTGCGCACGATCTCCTCGGTGCCGAGCGCGCGCGAGCAACGGCGCCATGAACGGCGGAGGACATCGCCGGCGCCGCGGCGGCCGCGGCCGCGGCCCAGGCCCCGGCGCGCCCGACGATCGGCGACCGTCCGGGCAACCCGGCGGAGCGCCGCCACGGGTACGCGAATCGCCGCGCGGCGACCCGAGCTCCGCCGGGACCGCCGACGCGCGCGCACCGCAGCAGAGACCCCCGCCGGCGATCGTCGATGACGATCGCGTGGAGCCGCTCCCCGCCCAGCCGCCCGAGCCGGCGCGCGACGAGTGGGGCGAAGATCTCTTCGTCGATCTCGAGCCCGCGCCACCGCCCTCCGGCGCCGTCGCCGGCGTCTGCACCGTGAGGTTTCGCGCGGGCGGCCGCGCCTACGAGGTCGACGCCGCGGAGCTCTCGCTCGCACCCGGCGACCGCGTCGTCGTCGAGACCGATCGTGGCGCCGCGCTCGGCGCCGTCGTCCTTCCCACGCACCGCCGCCTGGCCGAAGGCGGAGGTCCGCCCATGCGCGTCCTGCGCCGCGCCGATGGAAACGATCTCCGTCGCGACGAGCAGAACGAGCGCCGCGGGGCCGAGGCCCTCTCCTTCGCGCGCGCCCGCATTCGTGAGCGCCGGCTCGACCTCAAGGTCGTGCGCTGCGACATCCTGCACGGCAGCGGGAAGGCCAACTTCTACTTCTCGTCCGAGGCGCGCATCGACTTCCGCGATCTGGTGCGCGAGCTCTCTCAACGCCTGCGCCTTCGCGTCGAGCTCAGGCAAATCGGCCTGCGCGACGCGGCCAAGATGATCGGCGGCATCGGCGACTGCGGCCGCGAGCTCTGCTGCACGACGTTCTTGCCGCGCTTCGAGCCGATCTCGATCCGCATGGCCAAGGATCAGGGGCTCCCGCTCAACCCCTCGCGCGTCACCGGCCAGTGCGGCCGCCTCAAGTGCTGCCTGGTCTACGAGCACGCGCAGTACGTCGAGGCGGGCAAGGGCCTACCGAAGGTCGGCAAGATGGTCGTCACGCCCAAGGGCCCCGGACGGGTGCAAGAGCTCGACGTGATGCGCGGGCGCGTGAAGGTCTACCTCGGCGAGGGCGCGATGGAGACCTTCGTGGCCGCCGACGTACGCCCCGCCGCCCCACCGTCCGGCCCCGGCCCCGGCGGCGGCGCGGCCCCGCCCGCGTCGCAACCACCGCGGAGCTGACCGATGCGGGCTAATCGCTTCTACGTCACGACGCCCATCTACTACATCAACGACGTGCCGCACCTCGGCACCGCCTACACGACAATCGTCGCCGACGCGCTGGCGCGCTACCAGCGCGCCCGTGGCCGCGACGTCCACTTCCTCACCGGCACCGACGAGCACGGCGAGAAGGTCGAGGAGGCCGCGCGCAACGCCCGCCTGTCGCCGCGCGCCCACGCCGATCGGATCGTCCGGCAGTTCAAGGAAACCTGGCCGAAACTCGACGTCGCCAGCGACGACTTCATCCGCACGACCGAGCCGCGCCACGCCGCCTTCGTCGAGGATATGTGGAAGCGCATGGACGCCGCCGGCGACATCTACCTCGGCCACTACGATGGCCTCTACTGCATCGGCTGCGAGGCGTACGTCGCGGAGGGCGAGCTCGAAGACGGCAAGTGCAAGGCTCACGGCCGCGCGCCGGAGCGCCGCCAGGAGCCGTCGTACTTCTTCCGACTCGCGAAGTACCAGCAGCCGCTGCTCGACTTCTACCGGGACAGTCCCGGCTTCATCCGCCCCGAGTCGCGCAAGAACGAAGTCGTCTCTTTCGTCGCCGGCGGGCTGCGTGACCTCTCGATCTCGCGCACGTCGTTCACGTGGGGCATCCCGGTGCCGGGCGATCCGGCGCACGTCGTCTACGTCTGGGTCGACGCGCTCGCCAACTACGTGTCGGCGCTGGGCGGCCCCGGCGGCGAGCTCTACCGTCGCTACTGGCCGGCCGACGTCCACCTGATCGGCAAGGACATCCTGCGCTTCCACGCCGTCTACTGGCCGGCGATGCTGATGAGCGCGGGCCTGCCGCCGCCTGCTTGCGTGTTCGCGCACGGCTGGTGGAGCGTCACCGGCAAGAAGATCTCGAAGTCGTTGCCCGCCACGCGCATCTCGCCGACCGCGCTCGCCGATGACGTCGGCGTCGACGCGCTGCGCTACTTCCTGCTGCGCGAGCTGCCGCTCGGGCAGGACGGCGACTTCAGCTACGAGTCGCTGGTCGGCCGTATCAACGCCGATCTCGCCAACGACCTCGGCAACCTGCTCTCACGCGCGCTCGCGATGGTCGACGAGTACACGGGGGGCGTCGTCCCCGAGCCCGACGCGGCGGCCGCGACGGCGGGCGACGAGACGCTGCGCATTCTGGCGGAGAGCGCGCGCGATCGCGCCGCGCAGGCGTGGGAGGATCTGGCGCCCAGCCGCGCGCTCGAGGCGACATGGGAGCTGGTGCGTGCCGCGAATCGCTACATCGTCGAGAACGAGCCGTGGACGCTGCGCAAGTCGCCGGGAAAGGAGCCGCGCCTCGCGACGGTGCTCTACACGCTGCTCGAGGCCGTCCGCGTCGCGGCGGAGCTGTGCGCGCCGGCGATGCCGCGCGCCGCCGCGCGGATCCGCGAACAGCTCGGCCTACCCCAGGCGACGCAGGCGCTCTGGCCGAAGTGGGGCGATCTCGCGGCGGGCCTGCAGGTGCGGCGCGGCGCGGCGCTGTTCCCGCGCATCGACAAAGAGCGCGAGCAGGCGCTGCTCGCGAAGTGGGCGGGCGGCCTCAGCCCGTCCAACGCGACGCGCGCTTTGCAGGGCGCCGACAGGCCGGCGGCGGGCGAGACCGGGCCGCCGCCCGCGGCGCCTGACGGCAAGCTGTCCTACGAGGAGTTCTCGAAGATCGACCTGCGCGTCGCGATCATTGTCGCGGCCGAGCGCGTCAAGGACGCCGACCGTCTCCTCAAGCTCACCGTCGATCTCGGCGGCGAAACAAGGCAAATCGTCGCCGGCATCGCCACGAGCTACGCGGCCGGGGACCTCGTCGGACGCCGCGTCATCGTGGTCGCGAACCTCAAGCCCGCGAAGATCCGCGGCGAGCGATCGGAAGGTATGATCCTCGCCGCCGGCGAGAAGGACGCGCTGGCGCTCGCGACCTTCGATCGCGAGGTCGCGCCCGGGGCCAAGGTCAAGTGACGGGAATCCTGCAGCCGGCCGCCTACGTCGAGCTTCACCTGCCGGTGCTGATCGAGAAGCTCGGGGCGGCGCGCTTATCGATCGTGCCCCCGGCGCTGGCCGGCTTGATCCAGCGCGCCCTACCCCACCCCGACGGAATCGGCGAGCGCTGGCCCGGGCTCTTCGAACACCTCGCGGTGCATGGCGCGTTCATCCGCGGCGACCCCCCGCCGCTGCTCTCGCGCGTGCTCCTCTCCTTCAGGCTGCCCGCCTGCGGCGACGTGCGCGCTGTAGGCTGGACGCTGTGGCGCCGCACCGCCGACGCCGAGATCGCCGCCGACGGAGGAGCGCTCCCGGCGCCGCGCGGCTTCGGCGTCGTCTTCGAGTCGCTCCCCGAAGAGGCGCGCCACGTGATCGAAGCGATGCTGCGCGGATGAGCGCCGAGCGGCTTCGCCGCGAGGCGCGCGGGGTGCGGCGGCAACGGACGAGCGCAGCGCGCGAGCACCGCACGGGCCCCCGCGGATGATCGACTCGCACGCTCATATCGCCGGTGAGGAATTCCCCGACGTCGACGAAGTCCTCGCCCGCGCGCGCGAGGCGGGCGTTCGCGAGATCATCGTCGTCGGCGCCGACAAGGACGTCACCAGCGCCCGTCGCGCCGTCGCGCTGGTCGAGGCGCGTCCCAATCTCTACGCCGCAATAGCCATCCATCCGCACGACGCCGCGCGCGCGACCGGCGCCGACTTCGACGAGATCGCGGCGCTCGCCGCGCGGCCGTGCGTCGTCGCCGTCGGCGAGACCGGCCTCGATTACCACTACGACCACTCGCCGCCCGACGCGCAGCGCGCAACGTTTCGCCGCTTCGTGCGCATGGCGCGCGACCTTCACAAGCCGGTGGTCGTCCATGTCCGCGACGCGCACGACGACGCGCGCACGATCCTCGACGAAGAGCGCGCCGGCGACGTCGGCGCGATCATCCATTGTTTCACCGGCACCGCCGCCGACGCCCAGGCCTACCTTGCGCGCGGCTTCTGGCTGTCGTTCTCCGGCATCGTGACGTTCAAGAGCGCGGACGCGCTGCGCGCCGTCTGTGCGGGCGTGCCCGCCGATCGCCTGCTCCTCGAGACCGACTGTCCCTACCTCGCGCCCGTGCCCCTGCGCGGCAAGCGCAACGAGCCGGCGTTCCTCGTCCACACGCTGCGCGCAGTAGCCGCCGCCCGTGGCCGCCCCGAGGCCGAAGTCGCCCAAGCCGCGACCCAAGCCACGCGCGCCGCGTTCCGGCTCGGCTCAACCTTGTCG
>JBBTFH010000175.1:0-1137 GCA_038041915.1 Myxococcota bacterium | reverse complement strand
CTTCGCTCGCCGTACGTTTCTGGTACCCGAATCTAAACGAGGAGTTTTCAAAAGGGAGTTTTCGCATCGGCGAAAGCCACCGTTCACGGGGCGACCATCCGTGCCCCGCCTTCCCGCCCGACGAGGAGCCCATGCACTTAACGGAACTGAAGCGCAAGAACATCAAGGAGCTCGCGCACATGGCCGCCGAGTTCGGCCTCGAAGGCGCCCAGTCGATGCGCCGCTCCGAGCTCATCTTCGGGATGCTCGGCAAGCACGCGGACAACAAGGGCGAGATCTACGGCGAGGGCGTGCTCGAGACGCTTCCCGACGGCTTCGGCTTCCTGCGCGCACCCGACTACAACTACCTGCCCGGTCCCGACGACATCTACGTGTCACCCTCGCAGATCCGGCGCTTCGGCCTGCGCACCGGCGACAGCGTGTCGGGCCAGATCCGCCCGCCCAAAGATGGAGAACGCTACTTCGCGCTCTTGAAGGTCGAGAACATCAACTTCGAGCCGCCCGAGCTGCAGCGCGAGAAGGTTCTGTTCGACAACCTGACGCCGCTGTATCCGAACAAGAAGTTCAACCTCGAGTACAACCCGAAGAACTTCTCGACCCGGATCATCGACCTGCTCTGCCCCATCGGCATGGGACAGCGCGCGATGATCGTGTCGCCGCCGCGCGCCGGAAAGACGATGCTCCTTCAGGACATCGCGCATGCCATCGAGGCCAACCACCCCGAGGTGGTCGTGCTCGTGCTGCTGATCGACGAGCGCCCCGAGGAGGTCACGGACATGGCGCGCACGGTCAAGGGCGAGGTCGTGAGCTCGACGTTCGACGAGCCGGCGGCGCGACACGTGCAGGTCGCCGAGATGGTGATCGAGAAGGCCAAGCGCCTGGTCGAGCAGGGACGCGACGTCGTCATCCTGCTCGACTCAATCACGCGCCTCGCGCGCGCCTACAACACGGTGGTGCCGCCGTCGGGCAAGATCCTGTCGGGCGGCGTCGACTCGAACGCGCTCCACAAGCCCAAGCGCTTCTTCGGCGCCGCGCGCAACATCGAGGAGGGCGGCAGCCTGACCATCATCGGCACCGCGCTGGTCGACACCGGCTCGCGCATGGACGAGGTCATCTTCGAGGAGTTCAAGGGCACCG
>JBBTFH010000174.1:11415-16053 GCA_038041915.1 Myxococcota bacterium | reverse complement strand
GCGCGGCGCGAGGCCGTCTTCGGCGCGCGCGTCGACCACGCGATCGACGGTGCGCAGCGTCCGGGCGACCTCGGCGGCGATCGCGCCCATCAGGCGTGCCCGCTCTTCGGTCGGCGTCGGGATCAGCGCCGGGGCGCCGAAGGTCTCGGCCAACCCGCGATCGGGCGCGCGTGGCAAGTCGTTCGCCTGTAGCGCGGCGAGCGCCGCGGGCACCTCTTCGCGCGGAACGCGTAGCGTGAACGCGTCACGCCCGCCCGCGGCGTCGGCCACCTTCTCGGCGTCGATTCCGGCCTGCGAGAGAGCGAGGAGCGCGTCGTTGGCCTGCCGTTCGTCGAGGCCGCGCCGCAGGTCGACCGTGCAGCCCATCAGGCACCCGACGACCGCGAGGAGCGAGCCCCAAAGCCGCATCACCGGGAGGCTACCTTCGTTGACGAACTTGATGCAAACATCGCCGCCGCTGCGCCGTCCAACGCCTCAATACCCGGGAGGCCATGACCATGAAGCGACCCATCCTCTACGCCCTGCTCGCCATTGCCGCCGCCGCACCGCTTGCGCCTTCCAGCGCGCGCGCGCAGGCTTGGCAGGCCAAAAACCTGAAGATTCTGCCCAAGAGCCTGACCAAGGAGCAGGTCAAGGAGACGATGAAGAAGCAGGCCGATGCGCTCGGAGTCGACTGTGATCATTGCCATGCCGTGCCCGACATGGCGAAGGACACCGAGAAGAAGGAAGCCGCGCGCCGCATGATACGCATGGTCGCCGAGACGAACGAGAAATTTTTCAAAGGCAAGCCGATGGTCGAGTGCGCGACGTGCCATCGCGGCAAGGACAAGCCGCAGCTCTAGGCGGACGTTCAGGGCTGCGGCTGCCGGCTGGACTGGGGCGCCTTGATGATCGCGCTTCGCAGCAGTCGGATAGCGCGCGCGTGCAGGCGCGAAGCCCAGGAGCGCGACAGGCCGAGGCGGCGGCCGATCTGCTGGAGGCTCTCGTCCTCGACGTAGTGGAGGCGCAGGACCTCGCGCTCGCGCGGGGGGAGCTTCGCGAGCGCCGGACCCAGGTGCACGCGATCGGCGGCGCCCTCTTGCGAGGGGCCGACCAGCGCCGCGTCCTCGAAGTCGTCGAGCGTCGCGACGAAGACGATGGACAGATCGCCGAGCAGCCCGTCGATGGATGCGAGCTGCTGCTCGAGCGAAGCCGTGCGCAGACCGTCGGCGCGCTCCGCCGCCTCGCTCTCACCGACGGCGGCGCAGAGCTCGCTGGCACGCGACTCGAAGCGCAGCGCCGGGGAGCGGCGGGGAAACCAGTCCATCGTGCGCAAGCCGTCGAAGATCGCGCCGCGGATGCGGTAGTACGCGAAAGTCGAGAAGGAGGCGCCGCGCGCCGGGTCGTAGCGCCGCGACGCCTCGATCAATCCCTTGGTGCCGTAGGCGACCAGGTCGTCGAGCGAGGTCTGGGCGGGGAGCGTGCGGACGATCTCGACGGCCAGCGCGCGCACGTAGTCGAGGTTGCGATCGACGAGCGCGCGGCGATCGTCGTCCGTCAGCGGCGGCGTCACGGAGCGGTATCTTCGAAGGACGGGTCGATCGCCGACCCGTCGCTGGCACCGTCTTGCGCGTAGTCGCCGTGACAGGCCTCCTGCTCGGCGCACATGACCCCGTTCGTTCCGTCGCACTCCCCCATCGGGGGCGGATTCTACTCCAGGGCGGTGCTCACCCGCGAGGAGGCTGTGGGCGGTGCCGACCGTATGGAGTGCGGCGCCGTGATCGTCGACGTGCGCGTCGCGACCGACGACGCGGGCGACGCGGCTCTTCGCGGCGTATGCGCGCGCGCCGGAGGTCCGAATTCATCCGGGATGCGCCGTGGAAGGCGCTCTGGGAGATCGAGTCTCGGATCTGCTGGGGGGCCAAGCAGGGCCGCCAAAGCAGGGCCGCCAAATTGACTGTCGCGGATCGCCACGGTAGCGTAACCGACTCTATGCGTCTCCGCGTCCTCGGCTGCCATGGCGGAGAGTCGCCCATCCACAGCTCGACCTGCTTTCTCGTCGACGGGGTGCTCGCGATCGACGCCGGCTCGCTGACCTCGCGCCTGTCCCTCGCGGCGCAGAGCCGCCTGCGGGCGATCCTCATCAGCCACTGCCACCTCGACCACGTCAAGGACGTGGCGATGCTCGCCGACAACGTCGTCGGGACAATCGATCACACGATCGATATCGTCGCCACGCCGCGCACGCTCGCGCTCATCCGCAAGCACATCATGAACGACGTCATCTGGCCCGACTTCACGCGCATCCCCACGCGCAGCCGGCCGGTCTATCGCATGGTGCCTATTCGCCCCGGACGCGAGGCGCGCGTCGCCGGCTATCGCGTGCGCGCGGTGCGCGTCTCACACCCGGTCGAGTCGACGGCCTTTGTGCTGCGCAGCGCAAGCGGCCGTGGCGGCGCTCTCGCCTTCTCCAGCGACACGGGACCGACCGACGCGCTCTGGCGCGAGCTGGCCGCGACGCGCGATCTGCGTGCGCTGCTGCTCGAGGTGTCGTTCCCCAACCGCCTGCAGAGTCTCGCCGACCACGTCGGCCACCTGACGCCGCGCACGGTCGCGGGCGAGATTGCCAAGCTCGCCAGCGACGTGCCGGTGTTCCTCTATCACATGAAGCCGCCGCACGAGGCCGCCCTGCGCCGCGAGATCGCTCGCCTGAAGCGCGGACGCGTCCGGATGCTCCGTCGCGGCGAAACCATCATCATATGACCAAGCTCGAGGCGGTCGGCAAGAAGTCGGTGCCGAAGGGCCTGTGGGCCAAGTGCGACGGCTGCGCGGCCGTCTACCTCACCGAGGACCTGGTCGCGAATCTGCGCGTCTGCCCGAAGTGCGATCACCATTTCGCGATGCCTACGCCGGAGCGCGTGCGCGCCACCCTCGACGCCGGTACGTTCGTCGAAGAGGACGCCGGCCTCGCGCCCCGCGACCCGCTCGAGTTCACCGATACGAAGCGCTACGCGGACCGCCTGCGGTCGGCGCGGCGCCAGACCGGCGGCCACGACGCGTTCGTCGCCGGCCACGGGACGATCGAAGGGCGCGCCGTCGAGTGCGGCTTCTTCGTCTTCGAGTTCATGGGCGGCTCGATGGGCTCGGTCGTCGGTGAGAAGATCGCGCGGCTCTTCGAGCGCGCGCGCGAGCGGCGCCGCCCCGCGATCGTCTTCTCGTCCTCGGGCGGCGCGCGCATGCAGGAGGGCGTCCTCTCGCTGGTGCAGATGGCGAAGACGACGGCAGCGCTGGCGCGGCTGCGCGAGGCGCGCGTGCCCTTCCTGTCGGTGCTGCTCGACCCGACGATGGGAGGAGTCGCCGCGAGCTTCGCCATGCTCGGCGACGTCAACCTGGCCGAGCCGCGCGCGCTCATCGGCTTCGCCGGGCCGCGCGTGATCGAGCAGACCATCCGCCAGAAGCTGCCCGAGGGGTTTCAGCGCAGCGAGTACCTCCTCGAGCACGGGATGATCGACATGATCGTCCACCGCCGCGATCTGCGCGCTCGGCTGGCTCGGCTGGTTGCGCTGCTCGATCCCTCCCGGGGATGACCTACGCGAGTTTCCTGGCGCAGCTCACCGACCTCCGCTTGCGCGGTATGCGGCCGGGGCTCGAGCCGACGCGCGCCGCGCTGGCCCGCCTGGGAGATCCGCAGCGCGCGCTCCGCATCGTCCACATCGCCGGCACCAACGGCAAGGGCTCGACCGCGGCGCTGATCGAGGCGGCGCTACGCGAGTCCGGCCTCGTGACCGGGCTCTACACATCGCCGCATCTCTCGCGCTTCACGGAGCGCGTGCGCGTGGGTGGCGCGGAGATCGCGCAAGACGATGTCGCGCGGCTCGGCGAGGAGGTGCGGCGAGCCTCGCCGGACCTGACGTTCTTCGAGTTGGCGACGTGTATCGCGTTCGCTCATTTCCGCGAGTGCGGAGTCGAGGTGGCCGTGGTCGAGACGGGCCTCGGTGGGCGTCTTGACGCGACCAGCGTTGTGAAGGCCGAAGTCTGTGTGCTGACGCGCATCGGCCTCGATCACGCGGAAATCCTCGGCGGCGATCTGCGCGGCATCGCGCGCGAGAAAGCCGCCATCCTCGCGCTCGGAGCGACCTGGCTGAGCGCGCCGCAGGAGCGGGCGGTGCGGGAGGCGCTGCCCCAAGGAATCCGCTACGTGGAGGATCTCTGGCCGGGCCCGCTCGCGCTCGCGGGCTCGCACCAGCGCGAGAACGCGGCTCTCGCCGCCGTCGCGGCGCGGCGCATGGGCGCGCGAGCCGAGGCGATCGCACGCGGCTTCGCAAAGGTAAGCTGGCCCGGACGCATGGAGCGCATCGGGCCCTTCCTGCTCGACTGTGCCCACAACCCTCAGGCGGCCGGCGCGCTTGCCACCGCCCTCGACGCCTCCGCGATCGTCGTGTTCGGGTGCCTTTCCGACAAGGACGCGGTCGGCCTCGTGGGCGCGCTGGCAAAACGCGCCCACGCCAGGGTCCGGGTACGCCCGCGATCCGGCCTGGAAGGTGCTCGAGGGCTCGGGCACCGGCTTCGTCTCGCGCCAGAGCGGCATCGCGTGGGGGCCGCCGGGGGATCCCTATCTCTTCGTGGCCGACCGGGAGAAGCAATCGGTTCAGAAGCTCC
>JBBTFH010000174.1:3930-11405 GCA_038041915.1 Myxococcota bacterium | reverse complement strand
GGGGGCGCGCTGCAAAACCGCGCCCACGCCTGGATCCTGGTCCGCCCGCGATCCGACCGTGCCCGCGATCCGGCGTCGCTTCTTCCGCTGGCGCCGGCAGCCCGCGTCGCCAGCTCGCTGCGCGACGCGCTCGCCACGGCGGAGCGCGTGCGGGAAGGCCGCCTGGTTCTCGTCGTCGGCTCGACCTACCTCGTCGGCGAGGCGCGCGAGCTGCTGCTCGGCGAGGCGTCAGACCCGCTGCCGCTCGGCGATCCCGGTCCGGCGCTTGACGTTGCGTGCCGGCCCGCCTAGATACGCGCACAGGAGGAAGATACCGGATGCCCGAGCCGTCTCCCGGAGTCGAAGGAACCGACTGGATCGTCGTCAAGGTGAAGTGCCAGGGCTGCGGCAAAGAAATCGAGCTCCGGGCGCTTCCCGCCAAGAAGCAGCAGCGCTGGGCCTGCCCACACTGCCACAAGCGCCACACCGAGATCGCCGAGCTGGGTTAGCCGCGGTGCCCCGCGAACCACGCCCGCGTCGGGGTGCCTC
The DNA here is from genome assembly GCA_038041915.1 of Myxococcota bacterium. GTDB lineage: Bacteria > Myxococcota_A > Polyangia > JBBTFH01 > JBBTFH01 > JBBTFH01. Next base: position 10,877 of record JBBTFH010000174.1, on the reverse strand, counting down.
ACTTCGTCCGCAGGGACGAGTGTCGGCCGCACCCCCGGAGCGTCGGCGGGACGTGGTGCGTGTCTCCGACGAGGTCGCGCGTCACCTGCGCGCCGGGCATCCGTGGGTCTATCGCGAGGCGCTGGGCCATTCGGCGCCGCGGCGCGCGGGAGAGGCGGTCGTGGTCGTCGATGCCGCCGGCGGCTTCGTCGGCCGCGGCCTGTACGACCCGTCCAGCTCGATCGCGATTCGGCTATTCGTGCGGGACAGCGCCTCTGCTATCGACGCCGCTCTCGTGCGCGACCGTGTGGCGCGCGCGCGCGCGCTGCGAGAAGCGCTGCTCCCCGCCGATCTGACCGCGCTGCGCGTGCTGAACGGCGAAGGCGACGGCCTGCCCGGAGCCGCCTGCGACCGCTACGGCGACTTCCTCGTTCTGCAGCTCCTGACGCCGGCATGGGAACCACTCGAGGCGGCTCTGCTCGACGCGCTGGAGGATACGCACCACCCGCGGGGCCTCTACGTGCAGCGGCGCTACGTCGAGTCGGTCGCCGATCGCCCGCGGCCGGGCGCCGAGCTCGCGCGCGGACAGGCGGCGCCGCTGGAGGCGACTGCCGTCGAGGCGGGGCTGACGTTCGTGGTCGATCCGACGGCTCCGCTGGCGCCGGGTCTGGCGCTTGAGCTACGCGAGGCGCGCGCGCTCGTCGGCGCCCGCGCGGCCGGACGGCGGGTGCTCAACGTGTTCTCGTACGGCGGCGGTTTTACGCTGCACGCGCTGCGCGGCGGCGCCGAGCACGTGACGTCGATCGACGTGACCGCGCGCTCGCATGCCGCGGCGCGCCGAAGCTTGCAGGCGAGCGGCCTCGACGAGTCCCGCTGCGCCTTCGAGGTCGCCGACGCATCGGCCGTGCTCGCACGCTTCGCCGCGCGCGGCGTCCGCTTCGATCTGTGCGTGCTCGATCCGCCGACCTTCGCGGCCGGCAAGAGCCTTCCCTTCGCGTCGGCGCGCGACTACGCCGAGATCGTGCGCGCCACCGCCGCGGTGCTCGCCGAGGGCGGAATCCTCGCCGCCGCGTCGAACGCGCAGCGCATGCCGCAGGGCGAGTTCGATCGGGCCTGCGGCGAAGGCGGCGCCCGCGCCGGCGCGGCGCTGCGGGTCCTCGAGCGCCGCGCGCTGCCTCCCGACTTTCCCACGCTCGCCGCGCTCCCCGAGTCGAGCCACCTCAAGTTCGCGCTGCTCGCGCGGCTCTAATCCGGACGCGGCTCTCGGCTCACTCGGCGGTCGCCGCCTGCTTTTGTCCGCGCGCCCGGAGGTCCGCGAGATAGCGGTCGATGTGATCCTTGAGGTTCTCCTCGAAGCGAACCTTGCCGGCGGCGATCTCCCGCAGGGCGACCACCGGAGCCTTGTTGTCGCATTCAATCAGAGGGCGGGCGCCGCGGGCGATCTGGCGTGCGCGCTCGGCGGCCAGGATCACCAGCGCGAAGCGGTTGTCGACGTGGTGCAGGCAGTCTTCGACGGTTACGCGAGCCACGGGGTCACCTCTCAGAGGGTTCGTAAAACGAGCGATCTTAGTGCGGGCTGGCCCCTTGTCAAGCGTAGTCAAGCGCCCCTTGAATCGACGTGACCGGCAGGTTAATCTGAAGCGCTCGATTGAGCACTTCTGGAGGAACGTGACCCCGATTCCCGTCGCCTGGAGCGACCTTGAGATAGCCTTCGAGCGGAACGGACCAGAGGTGGTGAGCTTCCTCCGGCGCTCGACGGGAGAGGTTCTCGCCGTTATCGAGGGGACCGACGACGCGGAGAGGTTGCGCGCTGCGGTCGCGGACGATGCGGACGACTACATCCAGGTGGAGCCATGCTCCTCGCGCGAGCAGTACCGCTGGATGGAGCGGTTCGTGCCGACCGTGTCCGATCCCGATCTCCGCCAACGTCTGTTGATCGCGATCGATGGCAAGGGTGCCTTCCGGCGCTTCAAGGACGTGCTGCTGTCGTATCCGGTCGAGCGCGAGCGCTGGTTCACGTATCGCTCGCAATGGCTGCGCTTTCACATCAACCGCTGGATTGCCCGGCTGCAGCTGTCGGTCGCCGAGTCGGCGCCGTGGGGCGACGTCGAGCCTCCGCCGGCGCCCGAGCCCCTGCCTCGTCCTTCCGTGCCCGCGGAGAGCATCGGCGACGCGATGCGCAAGCGCGTGCGCGACGCGGTCGAATTGCTGCCGACGGGCGAGCTTCCGGCCGCGCTTGTCTTTCTGGAGTTCCTGCGCGAGCGCGGGGGGATCGAGCTCTCGGGGTCGCGTTCGCGGCTCGACACCAACGTGCGGCGCCTGGCCGCGGCGCGGGCCGCGGCGGCGAGCGAGGGCGCGCGAGAGTGTGTCGGGCGCGAGGAACGGGCCGACGAGGATCGGATCGGCGGCGAGGCGCGCGTCGACACCGAAGCCGAGTAGCGGGTCAACCGGTCGTCGCCATCGGCGGGAACCAGATCCAGCCGTCCTCGGCGAAGATGTGACGGTGCTCCGCGGGAATCTCCCAGCCGTCGCGTGCCCAGAGGTACGCGGTGTATGCGCAGACGACCGCATCGAAACAGTGATCATTCGAGAGGCACCCTTCGCGCCACACGTCGAAGCGCAGATCGTGGGACAGTTCCTCGAGCATGGCCGCGCGGGTCGTCCAGGTCTCGGGATGCCGCTTGTAGCGCTGCGCGCGCCGACCGAAGAGCGCCGTCAGCGTGGCCTTTGGATAGACCTCGATGAGGTTGTCGCCGAGGCGGAACTGTCGCTCGAGCGCGCGCTGGAGATAGGCCGCGCGCGCGGTGAGCGGTCCCATGCCTTGACCGAGCGTTTCGCGCGGGCCGATCTGGTGGTGCGCATGGAGCAGCACCTCGCAGGCACGCTGCGTGTAAGGCGTGATGGCCGGCTTGCGTCCGACGCGGGCGTGGCCATTGGCCTTGCCGTTGCCGCTCCCGTCGCCGCCGAGGAGGCGCGCGCCGACGTCGCGAAACCACGCGACCGCGGGATCGTCACAGGCCGAGAGCGTCTTGCACTCCGGCAAGCGGCAGCGAACGCACGCGGTCGTCGTCAGCGGTGCGTCGATCCCGAGCACGGCGCCGTCGGCGTGCCGCGCGAGGTACCCGCAGAGCACGTGGTCGTAGAATGGCGCCGAGCCATGGCCGTTCTCGGCGCCGCCGCCTGGGGCGCGCGCCGACACTTCGACCACGCGCGCGTGGCCGTCCTCGACGACGAGGCGCGCGACAGCGGTGGTCTTGCCCTTGCCGCCGCCGAGGTCGACGCCAAGGAAGGTGCGAAACGATCGGCTCACACGCGCATCTTATCGCGAAGCGCCCGCAGCGCCATCGACGACGAGGCGGGAGATTCCCGTTGTCGCTGAGCGAGGCGCTTGGCCTCGAGGCGCGCGACGTCGTCGCCTTCGTCGGCGCGGGCGGCAAGACGACCGCGCTCCGGTGGCTCGGGGTCGAGCGTGCGGCCGTGGGCGAGCGCGTCGTGCTGCTGACGACGACGAAGATCGAGCGGCAAGCCGGGCTTCGAACCGTGCTCGCGGCCTTGGCGCGCGAGGTCGAGACGCTCGGCGGACCCTGGCCGGTGCTGGTCGTCACCGCGGATCTGGGCACGAGGCTGCGCGGCGTGCCCCCCGAGCTGGTCGACGAGCTTGCCCGCGGCGGCGGCGGATTCCGCCTGCTGGTCCAGGCCGACGGCGCGGCGCGGCGCGCGTTCAAGGCGCCGGACGCGTTCGAGCCGGTCGTGCCGTCCTCCGCGACGGTCGTCGTGTCGGTGGTGGGCCTCGACGTGCTGGGCGTCCCGCTCGACTTCAGGCGTGTGCACCGCCCCGAACGCGTCGCCGCGCTGACCGGCGCCGCCGTAGGCTCGGCCGTTTCGCCGCAGATAATCGCAACCGTGCTGCTTCACCCCGACGGTGGCGGCAAGGGCGTGCCGCCGGGCGCGCGCCGCGTCGCGATTCTCAACAAGGTCGAGAGCGACGACGCGTGGGGCGCCGCGCGCGCCATCGCCCACCGCCTCGCCGCAGCCGGCATCACGACGCTCGCCGGTTCGCTGCGCGACGGGGCGCTCAACCGCCTGGGATAGGTCTTGAGTGCCGGAGGAGGGATTTGAACCCTCACGAGGTTGCCCCCAGCGGATTTTGAGTCCGCCGCGTATACCGTTTCGCCACTCCGGCCGAGCGAGTTTTCCCAGATGCGACAGTCAGCCCGTGCGCGCGGTGGTCGCCAGGCGGCGCTTTCCGGCGAGCAGTTCGAGAGCCTGGCGCACGTCGGGGTAGCTCGCGAGGACGGCGTCGACGTCGCCCTTGTCGTAGACGACGACCTCGCTGGGCTCCGCGGCCTCGACGGTGGCCGTGCGCGGCGTACCCGCCAAGAGCGCCATCTCGCCGAAGCAGGAGCCGCGACCGAGCGAGGCCAACTCGACGGGCTGAGCCTCCGAGCCGCCGAGCACGCGGACCTTCCCGCGCTTGACCATGAAGAACGAGTCTCCGGGCTCGCCGAGGCGCACGATCACCTCGCCGGCCTCGAAGGCGCGGCTGGTGCCCGCAGCGGCGAGATTGCGTCGCCCCTCGTCGTCGAGCGCGCGGAAGAGATACGAGTCGGAAAGGAGCGCGAGCTGCGCCACTTCGTCCATGTCGAACATGCGCCCAGCCTAATGTCTCCGTCGGTGGCGCGCAAGGCGCCGTGTCAGCGTCAGCGGGCGGCGGCCAGGATCTCCACCGCGAGCGCCTGCGCCGCCGCGAGATCCGCGGCGGTGTCGATCTCCATGCAGCGCAGGCCGGTGACGTCGGCCACGCGGTATTCGACGCCGTCGTCGATGCAGCGCTGAAACGCATCCTCGTACCAGGCGTCCGTCCGGCCGGCATCGACGAGCGCCGAAATCGCGCTCCAGAACGCGTCTGTCGCCGAGGGAGCCATGCGCGCGACGCCTACTGACTCGCCGAGCGCGCCGGCGATCGGAAGGTGCTTGCCGACGGCCTTCACCCTTCCATCCGTGTCGGCGCGAATCTTCATCTCCTCGTCGCCGAGCGGCACGCGGTGGAGCATGAGCACGGCCTCTCCGGGCGCGTCGAGAAGCCGCGCGAGCGCGCGCGTCTCGAACACCAGGTCTCCGTCGAGCAGCAAGAGACCGCCGGCGCCGACGTGCTCGCGCGCGATCTGCGCCGACACGATGTTGTTGGTGGTTGCGTAGCGCGCGTTGAGCGCGAAGCGAACCTCGACGGCGCCGCCGCCGAAGCGCGCGGCGTGCTGACGAACCTGCTCCTCGAGGTAGCCGACGACCAGGACGATCCGCCGGACGCCGCACGCGGCGATCGCGTCGACCGACCAGTCGAGCAGCGTCTTGCCGCCGACCTCGAGCAGGCACTTGGGCCGCGTCAGCGTGTATGGGCGTAGCCGCGTCCCTTCGCCGGCCACCAGGATCACGGCGGTCTCGTCGCGCATCGTGTCCTCGTACCGCAAGAAGGGCACTCGTGGTAGACCCATCTCGGTGTCAGCGTGGGCTTCCGCCTAGCGTTCAGCCGTTGACCGGTCGACGTCGTCACGAGGAAGCATCGCTTCATCGGCGCGCCGATGCCGATGGTGCGTCGGGCGAGCCGCGGCTGGTCTTCGATGACAACGAGGCCGCGCAGGTCGTCTGCGGGCCGCGCGGCGAGCATCTCCGGATCGTCAGCGAGGAGACGGGCGCGAACGTGCACGCGCGCGGCAACGAGCTGACCGTGCTCGGCGCGGCCCTGCCGGTCGGGCTGGCGCGGCGCACGCTCGTGCAGCTCTACGGGTTGGCGCGGCGGGGGCGACCGGTGAGCGGCGACGACGTCCGGCGCGCGGTCGCCGTGATGCGCGAGGAGCCGGGCGCCGATCTGCGGGAGATCTTCGACGACACCGTGTTCATCGGCGCGCGCGCCCGGGTCGTCGCGCCCAAGGGCTTGGCGCAGAAGCGCTACGTCGAGGCGATGCGCCGTCACGACATCGTGTTCGGCATCGGGCCGGCGGGCACCGGCAAGACCTACCTCGCCATGGCGATGGCGCTCGCGGCGCTCCAGCACAAGAAGGTCAAGCGCCTGGTGCTGACGCGCCCAGCGGTCGAGGCGGGCGAGAAGCTCGGCTTCCTCCCCGGGAGCATGGAAGAGAAGGTCAACCCCTACCTGCGGCCGCTCTACGACGCCTTGCAGGACATGGCCGACATCGATCGCGCGCAGCAGCTCATCGAGCGCGGGATCATCGAGGTGGCGCCGCTCGCGTTCATGCGCGGCCGCACGCTCAACGACTCGTTCGTCATTCTCGACGAGGCGCAGAACACGACCAGCGAGCAGATGCTGATGTTCTTGACGCGCCTCGGCTTCGAGTCCCAGGCCGTCATCATCGGCGACGTGACGCAGACCGACCTGCCGGCGACGCGCCTGTCTGGCTTGCAGGAGGCGCGCGATCTGCTCTCGGGCGTCCCCGGCATCGCCTTCTGCGGCTTCACCGAGATCGACGTCGTGCGGCACCCGCTGGTCCAGCAGATCATCAAAGCGTACCAAGGTCGCGGATGAGCTTGCTCGCGGGCCTTTCCGATATCGCGGCCGCTCTCGAAGGCGAGCCGCTCGGCGTGTGGAGCGTCGGTGGCGTCGTCGATGGGGTGCTGCGCGTGCGCAGCGCGGCCGGCGAGGTCGTGCTGCTCGACGCCTTCGTGTGGCGAGAGCCGGGCCGTCTCGACGCGTTCGTCGCGGACGTTCGCGCGGGGCGAGCCCACCTGCTCTGCCTCGCCGCCGACGATGACTTCGAGCGGCTGCTCGCGCACACCGGCCAGCTCGACCTCGACTGTCTGCCGCTGCCGGTGCACCCCAAGCGCCTCGAGATCACGCTGCGCGAGGCGTTCGACGCGCTGCACCAACGCCGCATCGTCGCGATCGCGCGCATGCTCGCGTCCGAGCGCGACGTCGAGCGGCTGCTGCGGCTGATCCTCGAGGCGTGCCGCGA
>JBBTFH010000174.1:0-3830 GCA_038041915.1 Myxococcota bacterium | reverse complement strand
CCCGACGGGGCGTGAGGCTGCGTCAACCCACCCGACGGGGGGTGGCCTGCGCCGCCTCCGCTTCAAGATTGCGCAGAACGATTCGCGCGCGATCGATCTCGAGGAGACGCTGCTCGCGCTCGACCGCGAATCGATCGTCGGCCGCGTGGTCCTCGATGGACACACGATCAACCTCGCCGACGTGCAAAATCCGGCGGCGGCGATGCGGCACGCGTCGAGCGTCGACACGCGGCTCGGCTACGACAGCCGCTCGATGCTCACCGTGCCGATGCACAGCGCGCGCGGCGACGTGATCGGCGTGGTGCAGCTCATCAACAAGAAGCGGCGCCCGGGTGCACGGCTGGTCACGGTCGACGACTTCGACGCGTTGGTCGCACCCTTCGGCGCCGAGGACGAGGCGCTGACCAGCGCGCTCGCGGCCTCGGCCGGCGTGATCCTCGAGAACGCGCTGCTCTACAGCGAGATCCGCGACATCTTCGAGGGCTTCGTGCGCGCCTCCGTCCACGCGATCGAGCAGCGCGATCCGACCACGAGCGGGCACTCGCAGCGCGTCGCGACCCTCACCGTCGGGCTGGCCTCGGCCGCCGACCGCGCGCGCGTCGGGCCGTACACCGAGCTGCGCATCGGCGACGAGGAGATGCGACGCATCGAGTGGGCGGCGCTGCTGCACGACTTCGGCAAGGTCGGCGTGCCCGAGAACGTGCTGCTCAAGGCGAAAAAGCTCTACGGGGCGGAGTTGGAGCTCATCCGCCAGCGATTCGACCTGGCTCGGCTCGGCCTCGAGGTGGAGATGCTGCGTGGGCGGCTCGCGCCGGACGCGTACGAGGCAGCGTCGCGCCGGCTGGTGGACGACTTCGCGGTCGTGCTCGTCGCCAACGAGCCGACCGTGCTCGAGGAGGGCAGCTTCGCGCGCCTGCGCGAGATCGCCGCGCGCACCTGGCGCGACGCGTCCGGCCGCGCGCGCCCGCTGCTGGCCGAGGAGGAGGTCGCTGCGCTCTCGGTGCGGCGCGGCAGCCTGAACGCCGCCGAGCGGCGCGCGATCGAGAGCCACGTCGTCCACACGCGCGCCTTCCTCGCGCGCATCCCGTGGGGGCGCGAGCTGCGCGGCATCACCGAGCTTGCCGGGGCGCACCATGAGAAGCTCGACGGCTCCGGCTATCCGCTCGGCTTGCGCGCCGACGCGATCGCGCCGCCCGTTCGCATGATGACGATTTGCGACATCTTCGACGCGCTGGTCGCGACCGATCGTCCCTACAAGAAGGCGATGCCCGTCGAGCGCGCGCTTGGCATCCTCGGCGAGGAGGCGGCGCACGGGAAGCTCGACGTCGAGCTGCTGCGGATCTTCACCGAGGCCGAGGTCTACCGACGGACGGTGCCTTGATGGCGGCCTCCTCGGACGGGTTGCCCTACGATCGGCCTCCCTCGCGCGGGGAGATTGCGCGGACGTGGGGCCGGCGCGCGGCGAACACGCTTCTCGTCCTCGCGGCGGGCGGGCTGCTCGGCCTGCTCATCGCGCCGGGAGGAGACGAGGGTTGGGCCGCGCTGAGCGACGCGGACGTGGGCAAGCCGGCGCGCCGCGACGTCAAGGCGACGCGCGACTTCGAACACGCGCTGTCTCCCGCGGAGATCGGCCGCCTGCGGCAAGCGCGGGCCGACGCCGTGCAGCCCGTCTACGATCACGCGATTGATCTCGGCACCGAGGCGCTCGGTAAGCTTCACGCGGCGTTCGCGGCGGTTCGCGGGGCGGAGCTCTCGGCGCCCGAGCGGCTGGAGCGGTTCGCCGAGGCGCTCGGCGCGCCCGTCGAGGCGCGCCACTTCGAGGCGCTTTCGCGCGAGGGTTTTTCCGATCAGCTGCGGGCGGCGCTGGCCTTCCTGGTCGGGTCGGCGTTCGAGGACCGGGTGATTGAGCAGCGGGCCGAGCTGGCCGCGCACGGGTCAGGCATCCGGCTGCGCGTCGTGGTCGCGGACGCCGGCGAGGGCGATGGACAGCCGCGTGAGGAGGACCTGCGCGACTTCCACGCGATCGTCGGCCTCGCGGAGGCGCGACAGGCGCTGGTGCGGAGGGCTGAGGTCAACTACGGCCGCCTACCGGGCGAGCTCAGGGAGGCGATGGTCGCCGTGGCGCAAGTGCAATTGCGGCCGAACGTCCGGTCGAACCGAGCCGAGACCGAGGCCCGTCGCGCGCGGGCGCGACGCACGGTCGCGGCGCGCCCCATCGTGTACGTGCGCGGACAGGTGATCGTGCGTGAAGGCGATCTCGTGCGCGCCGAGCATCCGCGGATCGCCGCGGCGATGCGCGGCCGCATGGGCGTCGGCGCGGAGCGCTGGCTGCGCCTCGCCGGGATGGGCCTGCTGGTCGCGCTTGTCCTCGGCGGCCTGCTCGGCTACGCGGCCGACCAGATGCGGCGCTTCACGCTGCGCCCACGCGATCTGCTGGTGCTCGGCGCGCTGCTGGTCGCGTCCGTCGGCGCGTGCCGCGCCGCGTCGATCGTCGCGCTGCGCTTCGACCTCGACCCGACCTCGATCGTTGCGCTCGCGCTACCCGTCGCGGCGGGACCGATGCTGGTCAAGATGGTGCTCGGCGCGCGTGCCACGCTGCTCTTCGCGCTCGGGGCCGCGCTGCTGTGCGCGCTCGCGCTTGGCCGCGACCTCACGCTCGCTGCGTACTTTCTGGTCGCCGGCGTCGCGGGCGCTTCGGGCATCAGCCGCGTGCGTTCGCGCTATTCGATCCTGCGCGCCGGGCTGCTCTCGGGCGGCGTGGCGGCGCTTTGCGCACTCTGCCTGCGCCTGATCTCCGCTGACCTCGCGTCGATCCCCGTGGCGATGGCGCTCGCCGCGCTCTCGGGCGTGGTGTCCGGCTTGCTCACCACCACGCTGCTGCCGCTGCTCGAGGCGCTCTCCGGCGCCACGACCGACATCACGCTGCTCGAACTGTGCAACCTGTCGCATCCGTTGCTGCGCGATCTCAGCCTGCGCGCGCCCGGCACCTACCACCACAGCATGGTCGTCGGAAATCTCGCGGAGGCGGCGTGCGACGCGATCGGCGCCAACGGCCTGCTCGCGCGGGTCGCCGCCACCTTTCACGACGTCGGCAAGGGAAAGAACGCCTCGTACTTCGCCGAGAACTTCGCGCCTCGCGACAACCCGCACGGCGCGCTCGAACCGTCGAGGAGCGCGCTCATCATCCGCAATCATGTGAAGGACACCATCGATCTGCTCGAGGCGCACCGCGTGCCGCGAGTCGTGATCGACACCGCCACGCAGCACCACGGGACGACGCTCATCGAGTACTTCCACCACAAGGCCAAGACCGGCGCCGGCGCGGGCGAGCCCATCCGCGAGGAGGATTTCCGTTATCTCGGGCGCAGGCCGCAGAGCCCCGAGGCCGGCGTGCTGATGCTCGCGGACGGCGTGGAGGCGGCCTCCCGCAGCCTCGGGGAGGCGACCGAGGAGCGGCTGGCGGTGGTCGTGCATCGCATCATCAGCAAGAAGTTCACCGACGGACAGCTCGACGAGTGCAACTTGACGCTGCGCGATCTGAACGCGATCGCGCGCGCCTTTCTGCGCGTGCTCGGCGGCATCTACCACGGTCGGCCGGCCTACCCGTGGCAGACTTCGCAGACGCAGCCCGAGGAAAAGGGGCGAGAGAATGCCGCTGACGCTGCTCATCCGAGGCCGCGCGCGACCCCTGCTGAGCTCGACGTCACGGTCGAGCATGCGGCGGAAGGGCGCGGCCATCTTGGACGCTTGGGGCTGGACTGACGCCGCGCTGTCGATTGTCCTGACCGACGACGACGAGGTGCGCGCGCTCAACCGCCGCTGGCGCGGCC
>JBBTFH010000173.1:0-2559 GCA_038041915.1 Myxococcota bacterium | reverse complement strand
AATGGCCGCCAACCCAATGGCCGCCAACCCGGCGCCGCGGAGGTGACGATCGACGCGTCGCCGGGCGCGGCGGCGGCGATCGACGGCGCGCGCACCGCGACGCTGCGCCTGATCTTCGACGACGCGAGCGACACCGCCGAGATGGCGGTCGGCCGTGTGCGCGAGGCGCTCGAAGCCGAGGCGGCGCGTGTGCGCGCGCGACGCCTGCGCGACCGCGGCATCGACGCGGCGCTGATCGAGCCGCTGCGCGTCGAGGAGCACCCGACCGCGACGCCCGCGGCGCGGGCAGGTCACCTCCTCGGCCGCACGCTCCCCATCCTCGTGGTGTTTATGATCCTCATGGGCTCGTTCAATCCGGCGCTCGATCTCACCGCCGGCGAGAAGGAGCGCGGCACGCTCGAAACGCTGCTGTGCGCGCCGGTCGCGCGGCGCGATCTGGTCGTCGGCAAGTTCCTCGCCGTTGCGACGGTCGCGCTACTGGTCGCGCTGTGTAACCTCGTCTCGCTCGGCCTCGTGCTCGCCTGGATCGGCCAGGAGCCGGCGCTCGCGTCGCGCCTGCCGCTCGCGATCCCATGGACGCGCCTGGCGGCGGCGCTTCCCGTGGTCGTCGTCGCGACCGCGTTCTTTTCCGCGGTCATGATGGCCGTCGCGTGCACCGCGCGCAGCTACAAGGACGCGCAGCACCTCATGGGGCCGGCGTACCTCGCGGTCGCCGTTCCGGCGCTGGTCGCGCGCGAGGCCGGCGGCACGCTCACGTGGGCCACCGCGCTGGTCCCGGGCATGAGCGTGGGGCTGCTCCTCGAGGGGCTGCTTGCCGGCACCGCCGGCGTCGGCGTCGCGCTCCTCGCCTGCGCGGCGACGCTCGGCTGGGCCGCGCTCGCGCTCGCGTTCGCCACGCGCCTCTACGGCGGCGAGTCGATGCTGTTTTCCACCGACGGCGCGCGCTGCGCGGATCGCCCGGCGCGCGCCGCCGCGACGCCCGGCGAGGCGCTCGCCACGCTCGCAATGGTGGTCGCGCTACTCGTCTACGTTGGGCGCGCCCTGCAAAGCGCGGCGTTCGTGCCCGGCATGATCGCGACCGAGTGGCTGCTCGTGCTCGGCCCTTGCCTCGCGCTCGCGTGGACTGCGCGCCTCGATCGCCGGGCTCTCGGCATCGTGCGCGCCGCGCCGCCCGCCTTCGCGGGCGCCCTGCTGTGCGGTGTCTCGGCGTGGGTGCTCGCGGCGGCGCTCGTGCAGGTCGTGCAGGAGCGCGTGATGCCGACCCCGCCCGAGATGATCGAGGCGATGCGCGCGCTGGTCTTTCCCGATCCGCCGCGCCCGCTGCCGGTCGATCTCTTCGTGCTCGCGGTCGGCCCCGCGCTCTGCGAGGAGGTGCTCTTTCGCGGGCTCGTGCTGCGCGCGACGCTGCCGATGCTCGGACCGACGCTCGCGGTGCTCGCCAACGCGCTGCTCTTCGGCGCCTTCCACCTCTCGAGCTACCACTTCTTCGGTCCAGCCCTGATGGGCCTGCTGCTCGCGACCATCGCCGTGCGCACCCGCTCGGTCCTTCCCGGAATGCTGCTGCACGTCGCGCACAACGCGGTCACGCTCGCGGTCGGGCGCGCGCTGGGTCCGAGCGTCGCGCTGACCGGCGCCGTGCCTCCCTGGCCGCTCGCGCTCGCGGCGGCGCTGGCGACGGCGGCCGGCGTATGGCTCGCCGGGCGTCATGACCGCGAGGTCGGTTGACATGACTCCTTACGCTAGCCGTGGCTTTCGTGAGGTAGACGACCCCTGCACGGGCTGCTAGCCTCGTGAACGTGAACGTCGATCGTCGCGTGATGTGGCACCTGCGTCGTGTGCCGCTGCTCGACGGGCTGGGCGCCGAAGCGCTCGGCCGCCTGGCGGGCGGCGCCGAGATCGTCGAGGCGCGCCGCCGCCACGTGCTCTACCTGCCGGGCGATCCCGGCTCGCACGTCTATCTTCTGCACGCCGGGCGCGTGAAGGTCTCGAAGGTGACGCGCGACGGCAAGGAGCTGACGCTGCGCTACTATGCGCCGGGCGAGATCATAGGCGAGACCTGCCTGGAGGGCGGCGGTCCGCGCGAGGAGATGGCTGAGATCGCCGAGGCCGCGACGCTCACGCTGGTCGGGCGCCAGCTCTTCGAGGAGGTCGCGCGCGGCAGCGTCGTGCTCGCCTGGCGTCTGGCCCTCCTCGGCTGTGAGCGCCGACGCGAGCTCGAGTACCGCATCGAGTTCCTCATGTTCAAGAACGTGGCGGCCAAGCTCGCCGAGCTGTTGCTCCAGTTCGGCGAGGAGCACGGGCGCGACGATCCGCGCGGCACGATGCTCGACCTCCGCGTCACGCACCAGGAGCTGGCCAACCTGATGGGCTCGACGCGCGAGACGGTGAGCCTGACTGTCTCGCAGTTCCGGCGGAAGGGCTACATTCAGACCGACGGACGCAAGCTGATCGTGACCGACCGCGAGGGCCTGCGGTCGCTCTGCGTGTAGCCGCTCACCCGCGCCAGCGGTGGGCAATCGGGAAGCGGCGGCCGTAGCCGAAGGCCTTGCTGGTGATCTT
>JBBTFH010000172.1:0-13358 GCA_038041915.1 Myxococcota bacterium | reverse complement strand
CGGACTCGGATTCGGATTCGGACTCGGACTCGGACTCCGCTTCGGCCTCGGATTCGGCCTCGGACTCGGACTCGGACTCGGATTCGGACTCGGCCTCGGACTCGGACTCGGACTCCGCTTCGGCCTCGGATTCGGCCTCCGATTCTCCCTCGCACTCGTCGTCACCGTTGCAGGTGACGGCCGCAACGACGACGCAGAGGCCAAGGAACCGCAACCTAGATGCTATCCAAGAAGAGTTGATGTGCATCGCGCCAATCTAGGACAGCACTCTGCGGGCGTCCAGAAAAAAACGGCCTCTCGGGATCAGCGGGCACGAACGACCATCATCTTGCCCGCTCAGGGCACGCTGCCCGAGCCGTTGCGGTTCTTGATACTCTCGTCGAGGCGCCTGACCATTGCGTCGAGCGCGTCGGAGGGGACGCGGTCGACGAGCGCGCGCACCTCGCGCATCCAGAAGTCCGACAGCGGCGCGAGCATCGGCGCCTGAAAGCGCTCCTCGTGAATGACGTAGCTGTTGGCGCGATAGACGACGACGTCGATGGGGAAGTCGACATCGACGGCCGAGACGCGCGTCGCGTCGAAGCCCAGGTACGCGATGCGCAGCGCGCGCTCGAGCGAGTCTTCGTAGTGCAGCGCGCGATCGATCAGCGGCTTGGCATAGAGCGATTCGCCGATCATCGAGTAGGGCGTGCCCGGACCGATCTCGACCCAGTTGCCCTCGGGATAGATGAGGAAGAGCTGGTGCTCGACGTCGCTCTCGAGCTGGCCGCCGATCAGCGTGTAGAGGTCGAAGCGCAGCTTCGATTTTCGCAGCGCCTTGCCGTCCTCGATCTCGACGCGCCGCACCTGGCCGGCGAAGGCGTTGACGGCCTTGTAGAGGCGATCGCAGCGCGCCGCCTCGCCGGTCATCGTCTCGGTAAAGTACGTGAGCGCCTTGTCGCGCACGCTGCGGAGGCCCGAGGTCATGACGAACAGGGAGTGCTCGCCGTGTTGGTGGACGGTGACCTTGCGCGCCGTCGAGCGCTCGACGCCCGAGGTGATGCGCGTGTCGGCGAGAGCCACCAACCCGTCCTTGAGCTTCATTCCCAGGCAGAAGGTCATGAGTGGACGCTAGCAGACGCGGCGTGGCGAGGGCCAGCGGTCGGTCTGATGCGCTACTCGCCGCGGCCGTGGCGGCCGGCGCCGCGCGTGAAGCGGCGGGCGCCTTCGGTCGCTTCGCGGGCGAGCGCGCTCAGCCCGTGGCGGAGCTCGCTGCGCAGCGCGTCTTCGAGCGTCGCGCAGTCGTACTGCTCGTAGGCCGAGAGCCGGTCGCCGCGCAGCGCGGCCTGCGGCAGCGCCGCCAGCTCGCGCGCGAGCGCCTCGGCGGCGGTCCGCGACGCGCCGGCCGGCACGACGCGGTTCGCGAGGCCGATGCTGAGCGCCTCGCGGGCATCGACGGCGCGGCCGGTCAAGATGAGATCGAGCGCGCGCGATAACCCGATCAGGCGCGGCAGCCGGATCGTACCGCCGTCGATCAGCGGAACACCGAAGCGCCGGCAAAAGACGCCGAGCACCGCGTCCTCTTCGACGACGCGCAGATCGCACCACAGCGCGAGCTCGAGCCCGCCCGCGACCGCGTGGCCGGCGATCGCGGCGACCACGGGCTTGCCGAGCCGCAGGCGCGTCGGCCCCATCGGCCCGTCGCCGTCCGCGGCCACGCGGTTGCCCTCGCCGACGGCAATCGCCTTGAGGTCGGCGCCCGCGCAGAACGTGCCGCCCTCGCCCCAGAGCACCGCCACGCGCGCCTCGTCGTCGGCGTCGAACGCGCGAAACGCATCGGCCAGCGCCGCCGCCGTCGCGCGATCGACGGCGTTTTTCACCTCGGGACGCGCGAGGATCACCGTCGTGACGGCGCCGGCTTTCTCGACGCGAATGGAGCCGGTCACTTCGTCGCCGTGAACCGCACGTGCCACTCCGCGCCCGCGACGACGTCGGCCTCGGTGAAGCGAATCGGCACCGCCTGGTTGGCGCGCCACGGCTCGATCTGATCGGCGAAATGCGGCGAGTTCGGATCGTAGGTCTCGCCCCCCGGGATCACCGTCTGCGAACGCGGTCCGTCGGGCGTCATCTCGACGACCAGCCGCTGCGACGGGCCGTGGCCGTACGTGAAGTCGAAGTCCTGCATGCCGGGGTGCGAGGCGTCGACGGAGAAGTTGTCGCCGTGACGCGGGTAGCCGCCGCGCAGCTCCGCCGGCGCGCCGGGCGGCGGCAGATCGAGCGACTCCTCGGGGATGATGCTGTCGAGCTTCAGGCGGTGCAGCCCGCCCCAGCGCCACGCGCTCATCTCGTCGGTGCCGAAGCCCTCGTCGGAGGCGAGCCAGTCGAGCGCGCGCACGAGCGAGGCGACGATCACGGCGCCTTGCGACTCGTGCTCGCCGGCGGTCGTCAGGTCGTCGAAGAAGATCGGATCGCCGGTCTCGGGGTCCGGCGCGCTCACCGTCTCGTCGGGCCGTTCGAGCAGGAACGTGAGCGCGCGCACCAGCACCTGGTCCTCCATCACGAACGGGTCGTCTTCGTCATCGGACAATTCCAGCGCGTCGATCTCGTCCTGAAAGACCGCGGGCACGAAGAACGCGAGGAAGACGTTGAAGATCGACGTCGCGGCGCTGTCGGCGATCTCGGCATCGCTCGGCGAGCCCTCGACGGCCGCGGGCGTGTCGAGCGTCCACGCCTCGAGCAGCGCCGCCGCCTCGGCGAGCCGCGCGTCGTCGCCGCCGGCGCTCGCTACAGCGTCGAGCACGAACGGACGCACGCGCTCGCCCAGGTTCGACGTCGCGTCGGCCTGCACTTCGGCCATCTCCTCGAAGGAGACGCCGCCGTCGTCGGCATACGCCGCGAGACGCTTCTCGATGCGTCCGCCGCGAAAGCCCGCGTCGTACGCGTATCCGACGTAGAGCGGGTTGCCGTTGACCTCGGGACCGTTGAGCGGGTCGTTGTCGCGCGTCGCGCCCAGCGGATCCTGGTTGGCCGTGACGAGGAATCCTTCCGCCGGATCGATCGCGTGCGGAAGGTAGCGATCGTCGAGCCAGCCCTGCCACTCCGCCTCGCCGGTGCCGGGAAGAACCAGGAACGGCGCGATCCCCGTCGGGTTGGTCGCGCTGTGAAACGTCTTGGCCTGCGCGGGCAGCACCGGCACGTTGACGTGCGTGGTCCAGCGGATCGACTCGGCGTCGATGATCACGATGTTCTGCCCGCCGACGTCGAAGAACTGGAAGGCGTCGGCGACCTCGGCGGCGTCGTGCGCCCGGTTCGCCAGCCAGAAGGCCTTGGGCAGCGGCGTCGGTACGTGCCCGGTGTAGCGCACGCTCAGGGCCTCGTTTCCGCTGCGCGGCTGGATCTCGCCGTCGACCATCTCCGGAATGATCGGCCCGTGGTGCGGCACGGACTCGAGCGTATAGGTGCGCTCGTCGATGATCGCGCCCAGCGCGCCGATGCGGAGCGTCTCCTGCCGCGTCTCTATCGGCACCGGCTTTCCATCGAAGAGGACGCACTCGCCATCGCCCGGGCCCGCGCCGTCGCACGGGACAAAAGTCTCGCGATAGAAGTCGGTGACGTCGTGGCCGACGACGGTCGCGCCCCACGCGACGTGCGCGTTGTGGCCGAGCACGACGCCCGGCACGCCCGGGAACGCGACGCCGGCGACGTTCGGCCCGCCCTCCTCGCCCGTGAGATCGACGTGGACGACGTAGAACGTGGCGGGGTTGTCGAGCGACAGGTGCGGATCGTTGGCGAGCAGCGGATGGCCCGTCTCGGATTTCGCCGCCGAAACGATCCAGTTGTTCGAGCCGGTGCGGCCGAGCGCGGGCAGGTGCGGCGGGCCGAGGAACTCGCGGACGTTGCGCAGCAGGCGCCGCGACACCGCGGGGCGCTTCGCCGACGGCGCGCCGCCGCGGCGGACGCCGGCACGCGTGCCCGAATCCTTGGCGACGTTGGGGAAGCCGTCGATCGTCGAGAACGGATCCGCGCCCTCGAACCGCAGCACGTCGGCGACGAAGCCGGCGCGCGCCGCGAGCTCCGGCGCCTCGTCGGCGTCGGCGCCATCGAACGTGGCGAGCGCGGCGTCGACGACGTCCTCGACGATCAGCGCGAAGTCGTCGTAGGAGAGGCCAAAGGCCATGAGATAGCCGAAGACGAGCGAGTCGACCGGCGACCAGTCGGTCACGAGATCGGGGTAGATGAAGCGCGCGATCACGTCGGGAACCGCGCGCTCGCCGCTGCGCAGGAGCGCGAGGTAGGCGTTCACGCCGTCGGAGTAGCGCTCGAGCGTGCGCACGAGCTTCGAATCGACCGCGTCCTCGCTCGCGCGCAGCAGCGCGTAGGTCGCCTCGGCGTGACGCCGCCAGCCGTGCATGCGCATCGTCAGATCGCGCGCGAGCAGTTTCGGCAGATCGTCGGGATTGACCAGCGTTCCGGCGAACTCCGCCAGCGTCCCCGAGCCGGTGCGACGGCCGAGCTCCATCTGCGCCAGCCGGTCGGCGGCCATCACGAAGCCGTTGGCAAAGGCAGCGTCCTCCGTCGACGAAGCGTAGATGTGCGGAATGCCCCACTCGTCGCGCACGACGTGCACGTCGGACGCGAGAGTCGCCTCGACGATGGTCTCGTCGACCGGGAGCGACTCGACTTGGCCGGCGCCCGCGTCGGGCGTCCCGTCGATCGACTGGGTGGAGTCGCCGCAGCCGGCGGCCAGAAGGAGCGGAAGGAGCGCGCAGATCGCGTGTCGCATGGCGCGGGATGATGCGAGAGAAGCGCCGCGCTGTCGAGCACCGCCTCTATGGCTCACCGAGCGCGAGCACGGCCTCTTCGAGGATCGCGCCGAGCGTGTCGATCGTCTGGCGGCCCTCGCCGGCGCTCGCCGCCGCCGGATCGCCGAAATACGCGCGCGGCCCGCCGGCCTCTTCGAACGTAGCCTTGCCCGCGCGGATCGCCTGCGACAGCGACGCCGGGTTGGCGGGCAGCGCTTTGCGGATCGCCTCGCGCACCAGCTCGCGGCGCTCGGCCATCACGATCGAGCCTTCGTAGCGGCCGGCGTGGCAGGCGCCGCTCTTGAACTCGTCGGTCAGGCGCAGCGCCCACGGTTTTCGGGTGACGTCGGGAAAGGCGACGGAAAGAACCCGTTCGGCGCGGATCGTCGCGACCGCCGCGTCGAGCGACGCGATGTGCGCGGGCTCGAGGTGCGCGTTCGCGATCGCGAGCGTGCCGATGCCGTGCGCGGCCAGCGCGCGCGCGATGTCGACGATCAGCGCGCTCGCGGTCTCGGCGCGGATCGAGATCGTGCCGGCGAACCCGCCCGCGTAGCGGGCCACGCTGTAGGCGATCGGCGGCAGGAGCAGCGCGTCCCGCCCGCGCGCCGCGAGCCGCGCGCCGCCCGCCCGCGCCATCGCCTCGGCGATGACGACGTCGGTCGCGAGCGGCAGGTGCGGTCCGTGCGCCTCGGTGGCGCCGACGGGCAGGATCGCCACGGCGCGGGCAGCATCGATCGCCGCCAACTCCTCGAACGTCATCTCGGCGAGATTGAAGATCGCCATGATTCAGCGCGGCAGCCCGAGGACCTCGAAGCGCCCGTACTGGCGGAAGTGATGATCGAATGAGAACGCGGTCCGGACGCTTCGTGCCTCCATCACCGCGAACGAAAGCGCGTCACAGAGGCTGAAGTCCTTGTCGTCGTAGCGAAGAAGGATCTCCCGGGCGCGTTCCTCATGAAAGGGCTGGATACGCACGACGGCCAACCCGCCGCCGACCAGCCACTCACGCGCTGGACGCCGACCTAGCTTGCGCAGCAACAACGCGTGGGCCTCGGCCTGAACGAAGTTCGTCGTGAAGCTGGGGCGGTGGTCGCGGGCAATCGCCCGCGACACATCGCACGCTCGCGGGTGATCGGCGTCGTCCGCGTCGAGAAACGCGACGATGGCGCTGGAGTCCCAGAGGACGCTGCGTCTCACGAGTCCAGAATCGCGTGCTTGTCACGAGCGCCCGGCCCCTCGCCTCCGCTACGGTAGGCTCCCATGAGCCTCCACATGGGGTGGTCCATCGTGAAGGGCGGGATTTGCTCGATTTCGCCCATGGCGGCGGACTTGAGCGCACGCTCCGGGACGAGCCGACGACCGCCGCTGCGCACGCTCGGGAGTGTGCCGGTGCCGATGCGGCGCCACACGGTCGAGAGCGAGACGCCGAGACTGTCCGCCGCCTGGGCGACGCTGACGAGCCGTTGGTTTCCACGAGCCATGCAATTGACTCTAGCAGCGGCGCCTCATCGTGTCATTCGTTTCAGTTTGATCGGCGGCGGGCGCGAGCGTCTATAGTCCCGGCGTGCCGTTCGAGGCCGAAGGCCAGCCCGAAGCGCTCAACATCGCCGACTGGTTCCTGGGCGCGCGCGTGCGCGAGGGGCGCGGCGAGCGCACGGCGATCGTAGCCGGCGATTCTCGGCTCACCTACCGCGACGTGCAGGCCCTGGCGCACCGCTTCGCCCACACGCTCTGCGCGCTCGGCGTCCAGCCCGAGCAGCGCGTCATCGTCGCGCTCCCCGACGGGCCCGAGTTCGTCGGCGCGCTCTTCGGCATCCTGACGATGGGCGGCGTGGTCGTCATGGTGAACCCGGAGCTGCGGCCCGAGGAGATCGCGTATTTTTACGAATACACCGGCGCGCGCGTGGCGATCTGGCTGTTCTCCGGCGGCACGACCGGCCGTCCCAAGGCCGTCGTGCAGTCGCACTTCTCGTTCGTCAACACCACCGAGCTCTACGCCCAGGGCGTCATCGGCTACCGCGAGGACGACGTCACGATCTCCGTGCCGAAACTCTACTTCGGCTACGCGACCGGCTCGAACCTGTTCTTCCCGTTCGCCGCCGGCGCCACGTCGGTGCTCTTCTCCGAAAAGGTCACGGCGGAGCTGCTGTTCGAGAAAATCCGCGCCCACCGCCCGACGATCCTCGTCAACGTGCCGACCATGGTGAACCACATGGTCGCGCACCCCGACGCGCGCGCATGGGCGCCGTCGCTCGCGTCGCTGCGCCTCGCGACCTCCGCGGGCGAGGCGCTTCCCGCCTTGCTCCACCGCCGCTGGATGGAGACCTTCGGCGTCGAGCTGCTCGACGGGCTGGGCACCGCCGAGATGTGGCACGTCTTCCTCACCAACCGCCCCGGCGCCGTGCGTCCCGGCACGCTCGGCCAGGCGGTGCCCGGCTTCGACGTGAAGGTGTGCGACGACGACGGTCGCGAGCTGGGCCCCGGCGAGGTCGGCGCGCTGCGCGTGCGCGGCCGATCGCGCGCGATCGGCTACTGGCGCCAGATGGAGCGCACGATGGCGGCCTTTCGCGGCGAGTGGTACGTGACCGGCGACCTGTGCGCACGCGACGCCGACGGCTATTTCAGCTACTGCGGGCGCGCCGACGAGTTGCTCAAGGTCGGCGGCAAGTGGCTGGCGCCGCAGGAGGTCGAGAGCCGGTTGCTCGAACATCCGGCCGTGAAGGAATGCGCGGTGGTCGGAACGACCGACGCCAGCGGCCTGGTGAAGCCGCGCGCCTACGTCGTCGCCACCGGCCCGGCGAGTCCGGGCCTGGGCGACGAGCTCAAGGCCTTCGTGCGCGCGAAACTCGACGCGTACAAGCACCCCCGCGAGCTGATCTTCGTCGATGCGCTCCCGCGCACGCACCTCGGAAAGGTCGATCGGGGGAAATTGAGGAGAACCTGATGGTGACGAGAAAGCGCGCGACCGGCGCGCAGAGCTACGGCGAGTACCTGAAGATTCGCGAGCTGCTGGGGCTCCAGCGCACGCTGACGGCGGCGCACGACGAGCTGCAGTTCATCGTCGTGCACCAGATCTTCGAGCTCTGGTTCAAGCTGATGCTGTTCGAGCTCGAGGCCACGCGCGCGGCGATGGGCAAGAGCGACGTCCCCGCGGCGCTGCACACCCTGCGGCGGCTGCAGGCGATCGTGCGGCAGCTCACCGAGAGCTTCGACGTGATCGAGACGATGCGCCCCTACGACTTTCTCCAGTTCCGCGCGAGCCTCGAGCCGGCGAGCGGCTTCCAGAGCGTGCAGTTCCGCGAGATCGAGTTCGTGTCGGGCAGCAAGGACGATCGCTATTTGGCCATCTTCACGGGCGCGACGCGCAAGCGCCTCGAGCGGCGCGCGCGCGAACCCTCGCTGTGGGACGCTTACCTCGGGCTGCTCCTTCGGCACCGTATGCGCACGCGCTCGGACGCCGACGTTGTCGCGTCGGTGATCAAGGTGCTCGAAGATCCCGATCGCCACGCGCTCGGCGCGCTGACCGAGGCGCTGATCGGCTACGACGAGCTGTTCTCGCTGTGGCGCACGCGCCACGTCCGCATGACGATGCGCATGATCGGCGCGCGCCCCGGAACCGGCCGGAAGAACGTCGCCAAGCTGGTCGCGAGCGGCTACGAGCGCATGGGCTCGGGCGGCGTCGACTACCTCGAGTCGACCATCGCGAAGGTGTTCTTCCCGCTGCTTTGGGAGGCGCGAACGTTCGTTCAGCGGTAGAATAGCGGTTTAACGCCACGAGGGAGGTCAGCCATGGACGGTCACGAGGGTCACGATCACGAGCGGCGCAAGCACCGCGTCTGCATCACCGGCAACACCGAGTATCACCTCCACGACAACGTGTGCGTCGCCGTCAAGGACCTCGCGACCGGACAGTTCGTCGAGGAGCACGCCGCCATCGGCAAGGAGCTGGTCGGTGGAATCAACATGGCGGCCGAGGTGGTCGCGCCGCACGACCCCCACGCGGTCGAGCCCGGCGACTGCCTCTGCTTCCAGAGCGGCAAGCGCTCGCCGCTCCTGACCAGCCGCATGGTCGGCTCGCGCCGGCCGTCCAAGGACACCGTCCTCAAGTACCGCATCCCGGAGTAGCCCCGGCGCCTTCGCTTGACGCGCGTGCGGGCGCGTTCTACGCACCGCGCGTGCCGGTTGCCAAGCACGGAGGCGACGATGCCGATCTCCTCCGCTGGCGCCGCGAGTTCCCCATCCTCGCCAAGGGCCCGTACCTGGTCAGCCACTCGATGGGCGCGATGCCGCGGGCCGCGCGCGCGAGCCTGGCGCGCTACGCGAAGGAGTGGTCCACGCTCGGCGTGGAAGCGTGGCACGAGCGCTGGCCGGCGATGCTGCGCGAAACGGCCAATCTCGCCGGCTCGCTCTTCGGCGCGCCGCCGGGCAGCGTCGTCATGCACCAGAACGTCTCGACGCTGGTCGCGATCGCGCTCTCGTCTTTATGGAAAGCCACCGGCCACCGGAAGAAGGTCGTCTACACGAACCTCAACTTCCCGTCGATCCACTACACCTTCGCGATGCAGCGCGATCTCGGCCTCGAGGTCGAGCTGGTCGAGAGCCCCGACGGCATCGAGATCCCCACCGAGAAGCTCTGCGCCGCGATCGACGACCGCACGCTCGCCGTCGTCGTCGACCACGGCATCTTCCGCTCGGGCTACCTCCAGGACGTTCCCGCCATCGCTCGCGCGGCGCGCGCGCGCGGCGCCGCGACCATCGTCGACGCCTACCAGACGGTCGGCTGCGTGCCGATCGACGTGACCGACTGGGGAGTCGACTTTCTCGTCGGCGGCTCGCACAAGTGGCTGTGCGGCGGCGCCGGCGCGGCGTTCCTCTACGTGCGGCCGGAGCTCGCGCCGACGCTGCGTCCGCGCATCACCGGCTGGTTCTCGCACAAGCGACCGTTCGCGTTCGAGCTCGACATGGAGTTCGCCGACGGCGCGCAACGCTTCGCGACCGGCTCGCCCAACATGCCCGGCATCTTCGCGGCGCGCGAGGGCATCGCGATCATCGCCAAGGTCGGCGTCGAGCGCGTGCGCCGCAAGTCGCAGCGGCTCACGCAAAAACTGATCGAGCTGGCGCTTGCCGAAGGCCTGACCGTGAACAGCCCGCGGAACCCGAGCCGCCGCAGCGGCGTCGTGTGCATCGACTTTCCCGGCGCCGAGCAGGCCGAGCGCGCGCTGCTCGCGAAGGGCTTCCAGCTCGACTACCGCCCGCGCTGCGGTCTGCGCCTGTCCGCGCACTTCTATACGAAGGATGAGGAGTTGCTGGCGATCATTCCGGAGCTCCGCAAACTGCGGCGCAAGCGACGATGAAGGCGCTGGTCACCGGCGCGACGGGCTTCCTCGGCGGGCATTTTTGCGATCGGCTGCGCGCGCAAGGTCACGACGTGCGCGCGACGGCGCGGCGCGACGGGCCGGCGGCCGCTCGGCTGCGCGCGCTCGGCGTCGACGTGGTCCTTGCGACGCTCGCCGACGCGGCGTCACTCCGCCGCGCGTGCGAGGGCGTCGAAGTCGTGTTCCACGCGGCGGCTTCGGTTTCGTACACGGCATCGGCCGCGAAGCTCGAGGCCGCGAACGTCGCGGGTACGCGCCACGTGCTCGCGGCGGCGCGCGCGGCGGGCGCGCGGCGCCTGGTCAACGTCTCGACCGAGTCGGTGACGCTCGCGGACGCCGACCGCGTCGGCACCGACGAGAGCACGCCGCTTCCCGAGCGCTGGCTCGACGACTACTCGCGCACCAAGGCGCAGGCCGAGCGCGAGGTGCAGGCCGCCAACGGCGACGGCATCGAGACCGTGTCGATACGCCCGCCGTGGGTGTGGGGCGAGCGCGACACGAGCGTGCTCAAGGCCGTGGCCGCGATGATTCGTGGCGGCATGTTCGCGTTCCTGGGCGACGGCGAGAACCGCATCACGCCCGGCCACGCGCAAAACGTCGCCGCCGGCGCGATCGCGGCCGCCGTCTCGCACGCCGCGCCCGGCCGCGTCTACTTCGTCGCCGACGACGACCGCCCGACGGTGCGCGAGTTCCTGGGAAAAATGTGCGACGCCTGCGGCATCCGATTGCCCGAGCGGCGCGTGCCGTACCGCCTCGCCTATGCCGCCGCCGCCGCGTGCGACGCGCTGCGCCGCCTCGGCGTTCCGCGCTTGCCGCCGATCGCGCGCCCGTTCGTCATCCACATGGGCCGCGCGTGGGTTCTGTCCGACGCCCGAGCGCGCGCCGAGCTCGGCTACCGCCCCGTCGTCACGGCCGACCAGGGCTTCGCCCGCCTCGCCGCCTGGGTGCGCGAATCCGGCACCCTCGACGCCGCAATCCGCGCGGCGAAGTAGTCATCATCGCCTCGCCAGTCGGGTACCCGACTGGCGCAACACCCGGAAATTCGTGTTGGACGTATGTTCAGGAGCGGGGCCCTGCTCGATAAGGGCTGCTGAAATCGGCCCTGTGGAAGCGGCGGTTCGCAGCCCTGGCTGTAACGAACCCCCCCTCTGGCTCGCCTGCACGTGTCGTCCCTTGACGATCGGCGCGGTCGAGCGGCGAAACGAGCCCGCCGCGATCGTGTCGAGGAACTCGTGAAAGGAGCCCCGTATCGGCTGAACTCTCGAGGGTACGCTGTGCGAGGCGAACCTTCGCTCCATCTTGTCCCGGCGCAGGGATCACGCCGTCGCAGAGAATCCGGCCGCGCCCCCCTCGCCGCAGGGGAGAATGCGTAGGCAGACAAATCGCTGTGGACAGACTGTTGATAAAACATATGTATAATTAAGTACTTGACAGACTAACGCGGTTCGTGGAATAGACAAGATGAATGAACAGGAAGCGCTCATGCGTACATCTGGGTCAGACGAATCCGTCCGCCACCGCAGGCGCTCCAGATACGACGCGCATGCCTTCTCGGCAGGCCGCCGGCCAGGTCCAGGCCCGTACCTGCAGCGTCAGCGATCTGCGTCGATCAGCCGGTTGTGGCGTACCAAGCGAAGGCACGTGACCAGGTCGTGACTAGGCGCGCAGCTTGACTTGCGAACACACTGGACGTATGTTCAGCTAGCGGCAAGGAAGAGGGAGGCGCCGATGCAGTTGAAGACGAAGTGCCCGCCATTCTCGCCGGAGGACTTTTGCCTTGTCTTGGCGGCGCAACTGGTCCTGCTTAATCGGCAGCGCATCCCGCTGGGCGACCCTCGCGTCGAAGAGAAGTTTGCCGCCATGGTCACGGATCTCCGCCGACGTGCGCTCGAAGCCTTCCCCCGGGACGAGGACTTCGCCCACTCGATCTTGAACATCCTCGAAAGCATCAGCCCGAACCCCAACACCGGGGCGTTCGACGAACTGTGGTCGTTGTTCCGCCGGCTGCAGCCGGCGCCGATCAACGTCCGAAACCCCTTGTATGGGGCACTGGAGATCGGGTTCACGCGCGACCACGCGGAGGCCGAGTTGGAGAAGGCTCCGGAGGCATGGCGGGAGATCGTCCGCTCCTCGGCAGATCGCATCGCCTCCGTGTTGTAGTCGATGCCGCTCCTCGCGGAGGGGATCGCGGCTTGGTCTGACGCGCTGCGCGCCAACGAAGCATGGGTTGCCGCGCTAGAGGCAGCCTTCGACGCCGTTGGTTTCACCGACAACTACGTGGCCTCTCCCGCTGACATTCGCGGACGGCGACTCGTCAAGGCCGTGAAGGACCGCGTGTGGGGCATGATCGAGTTGGATTCCGCCTCGATGGCGCTGGTGGACTGCCCGTTGTTCCAACGGCTTCGTCAAGTCAGCCAACTTGGCTTCACGTACCTGACGTATCCAACCGCCCGCCACTCTCGCTTCGAACACTCGCTCGGCGCATTCCATGTCGTCGGTCGACTGCTCGACTCGTTCCGAGTCACGGCGGCGCTCGATGCCGGCACCGGGGAACGGACGCGAGCTGTCAGCTTCGAAGCGCCAGAACAGAATCTCATCCGGCACGCGGCGCTGCTTCACGACGTCGGCCATGCCGCGTTCTCGCACGTGACTGAGAAGGCGTTCGAGCGCGCCCAGGATACGCGCACGGTCGGTCCGTACACCGTGACCGAATTCATGAAGCTCTTCCGGGGAGCGTGCCTTACCAGTAGCAACATATTTAGCAAGGACCTGAAGCTCTCGGAGTTGATGTCCGTCGCGTTCGTGACCAGCGACCGGTTTCGAACCTTCTACGAGGTGAGAACCGGCGTCGGCGACTACCATGGTTTGCACCCGACGTTGCACATCGGCGCGCTGATGCTCGGCCACCATGTGGCACCGGGCGATCGTGCGCTCCCCCAAATCCTGTCCGGTCCAGTCGACGCGGACAAGATCGACTACATGCAGCGCGACTCACAAGCGTGCGGCATCTCCCTCGGAATCGACATCGCGCGCGTGTTCCTGCGCGCCGGTGTGTACCAAGTGCCCACTGCCGCGAGACTGCCAAGCGGAATGCTTGAAGAACTGCCAGAAGGCCCGGTAAGGATCTTCGTGATCGATCAGTCCGGAACCGACACCGTGACCGAGATGGTTGTCATCAAACATGCCTTCGAGGCCGGTGTGC
>JBBTFH010000171.1:0-1624 GCA_038041915.1 Myxococcota bacterium | reverse complement strand
CCCGCGGCCTCGCGTCTCGCGCCACGTGCCGCTGCACGTGACGATGGGCGTGCTCCCGGAGGCGCGTGGCCTCCGCCGTGACCGCGTGCTCGGCGCGCTGCGCGCGAGCTTCCGCGCCGAGCGCGATCGCCTGGGCTTTCGCCTCGTCCACTACGCGATCCAGCACGACCACTGGCACCTTCTCGTCGAGGCCGACGACGATCGCGCCCTTGCGCGCGGCATGATGCGCCTGAACATCCGCTGTGCGCGGGCGCTGAACCGCCTCGCCGGCCGTCGTGGCCGCGTCTTTCGCGACCGCTACTTCGCGCAGCCGCTGCGCACGCCCAAGACCGTCCGCAACGCGCTCGCCTACGTTCTGCTCAACCACCGCCGCCACGTCGCAAAAGCCGGTCGGCGCCCGCACCCGCGCCCCGAGGCGGACTTCTACTCGTCAGGCGCCGCCTTCGACGGCTGGCGCGGCGACACGCCGCCGGCGACCTGCGACGAGATGGCCGTCGCCCCGCCCCGCTGCTGGCTGCTCGGCCAGGGCTGGCGCCGCCACGGCCTCATCCGTCTCGACGAGGTGCCGGGCCGACCGGCGGGTTGACGACGCGCTGGGCGGCGAGCTGGCCCACGGCGCCGGCGCCGCCGATTCTCAAGGCGGAGTTATGGCGGCCCGCCGCTACTCGCTCTCCTTCACCCAGGTCTTGACGACGCCGCCGAAGTGCTGCTCCCACTTCGCGATGTCGGCGACGTGTCGCCCCTCGGGGTAGGTCACGAGGTAGCGGCGCAAGATCGCGGTCGCGCGCGCCACGTCCTCTTCGGCAACCCGCGCCGCCAGCGCACGCAGCGCCTCGAAGGTGACGTCGTCGAGGTGCCACGCGTCCATGCCGCTGCCTGACGCGTCGAGCGTGGCCGCGCGCTCGAGCGCGGCGATTCCCTCGTCGAAGCGCTCGAGCGCGAGCAGCGCGCGACCGCGGTTGAACAGCGGCTCGGGGTCGAACGGATCGGTCGCGATCTCCTCGTCGGCGGCGCTGATGGCGGCGTCCCAGCGCCCGCGATCGACGTGCTCGGTCGAGAAGAGCTTGCCGTAGTCGGACATGGGCGGGGCCTATAGCACGGGGGCCGAGCGGCTCGATCAGAGATCGAGCCCGAAGTAGAGCCGCAGCCAGGCCTCGAGGTCGTCGAGCTCGACGGCCTTCCCGGTCGAGACGAGGAACGCGCGCATGTGATTGCTAAACCCCTGGCCGTCGAACACGACGAGCCCCGGGATCGGCCACGCCCGAATATCCTCGATGGTCGCGGGGATCTTCTCCTCGGCGGTGCCGCCGGTGCCCTGGAACTTGCATTCGATTCCGAGCCGGCGGCGATGCGCGTCGCCGATCACGAGATCGATCCGGCGTTCGGCGCCCCAAATGCGGCGGCCGACGCGCACCTGGCGGCGCACCGAAAGCTGCAACGCCTCCGCCAGCGCGGCGACGCGGTCCTCGAGCGTCCCACCCGCGCACGTCGCCGCGGCCCCGCCCGGCATCTTAGTGTCCCGTCCCAGAAATTCGCCGGCATTCGGTCGCCGCTGCATCCCCGCCCGCGGCGTTGCTCGTCGGTTGAATACCAACAGTATTCGCCCTCCTCGCGCCTTGCGGGC
>JBBTFH010000170.1:0-16722 GCA_038041915.1 Myxococcota bacterium | reverse complement strand
TCTCCACGCGACCCGCGGCGAGCTTGGCGAGATCAGCACCACCGACTGTCGCATTACGGTCGTAGAGGTCCGTTCGCAGAAAAATCTTCGCCCTGATGCGCCGCCAGCGACGCGCGTAGGCCGCCCAGAACGCGACGAGGCCGCGGATGCTCGATTCCATCAGCTCCCAGTCGCCAGCGCCAAGTGTGTCCAACTCGTCGTAGGTGACGAAGACGAACCGCTGCTCGCGTTCGAGCGTCTCGTCGAGCCGATCCAGCGCCGAGACCGGTTCGCTCGCGGCTTGCCGGAACGCTGTCGTGTTGGCTTCAACGTCGCCGCCTTGAAGCTGGAGCAGCGGCGCGAGCTTGCGGAGTGCGCTTTCGTCGAGGAGGTCGCCAAGGGTGCGAACGAGGTACGTGAACCATAGCTGGCGGGTGCTTTCGAGGTCCGAATTCACCGCGGCGAGGAAGCGACGAAGGCCGCCCGCGTCGAAGCCCTGACGGTCCTGCGGAAATCCCTTGCGCCAGTCGGTGGTTCCGGCCGGAAGGTGAAGGGACGGAGCATATGCGGCGATGGCCTGCCCCAGCTTCGCGTCCGTCAGGATGCGAGCCATCTCTGTCTTCCCTGCACCGCGAGGCCCGACCACAAGAATGACCTCGGGGTCGAGCATTCGAAGATGATCGGCGATCGGGTAGAAGCCCGGTCCCAGGCGGTTCGCGGGTTCGCCTTCGGCACGGCCCATGCCGCCGAACTGCTGAACATGAGAAAGCAGCGCCCGTCGCCGATCATCCCAATCCGTACTCACTCGTCGGCCTCCTTCTCGAAGCGGGTCGCGATGCGCGCCGCCAGCGTCACGTACTCCTTCGTTTCGCACAGCGGGTCCGCGACATCCGCGATGTCGCGGATATCGGCGAGCTTCTCGTCGTACGCCAACGTCACCGGCGCGTGCGGAGCGTCCTCGCTTTCTAAGTCACGCACGTCCCAAAAACCTTCGTCAGTCGGATCGTCCGGCGCTTCGGCGTAGTAGAGATCGGTGAACACGCCCTGCGCGCGAGTGGCGAACGCCTCTTCGGCTCGACGAGCCGCCTCGGTGCTTCGCGGCACCATGGCCTGAACCAGAACAACCTCGGCCTGGGAACGACCGTCGAGAATGCGTTGCCGCCCAAGCCGGTCGACCACCGTGCTCAAGCCCTGCCAACTCTGCTCGGACGTCGTGCCGAACAGGACGTGCAGGTGTGCAATGCCCGACAGCAGTTGTCCCGCAGGCTCAGAAACGCCCGTCCTGGCGTCGAGCAGGATCCAGCGCGGGGCGACCTCGGTCCGAATGCCCTCCAAGAGCCTCGTCAGCGCCGAGCCGCGAGCGGCAGGACGCTCCTCAAGGTCGATGCGCGCGAGCTTGTCCGAATAGTTGGCGTCGAGCTTGCCGGCGGGGAACACCGTGATCTGGCCCGCACCGGCCACGCGCCCGCAAGAGTGGTGGTAGTCGGCCAGCGGCAGTTCCCCCTGACCGCACTCGACGAGGAAATCCACCACCCCCCAGGGCGACGCGGCTCCCTTGTCATCGGCTGCAAGGAGGCGTCCAATTCCGGGCGCATCGAGGTCAAAATCGACGACGCACACGCGGTCCCCGGCGCGCGCTCGTTGGATCGCGAAGGACGCGAGCGTTGTGCTCCGGCCGAGCCCGCCCTTGAACGAGTAGAAGACCACGATGGGCGGCCCTCCCTCGGGGGCCTTCCATGGCGGCTCGGCGACATCGACGAACCACGCGGTTCGAGTCCGGTGCCGGGCGAGAATCCGCAGGCGCTCGGCGCCACCGTCCCGACGCCCCTCGTTCCACGCGGTTTCCCAGAGTTGCCGGTCCGTATCGCCGGTGTCGTTGACCGCCAGCATCTCGCCCGTCCACCACGCACCCGACCCCTTCGCGAGTTGGCGGTCGAAATCGGCGCGCCGCTCGTCGAGTACGGCAACTGGCCCCCACACGGCCAGGCGGAGCTTTCCGAACAGGTCGGCCACGAGGAGCAGCCGCTCGATTCGAGGGTCTTGCTCGACCCACCGCCTGGCCACGTCGGATGCCGCACGCTTCGCCTCGTCGTAATGGATGAACGGCATCCTCTCGGTCGGTGCGTCCACTACAGGACTCCGTCGAGGATCATCTGGCCGACGGTTTCTTGGTAGACGGACCGGGCATCGGCCAGCCACGTCGCGGCATCGGCCGCAGTCAGCGTTGGTGCCCGGTAGCGCATCTCCGGATCCCATCCGGCGATGGCTGAAGAATCGAGGGCCTTCGCCGAAGGTCCGAGATATCGGGCCGTCTTCGCTCCTGCGAACGACGCCAGCGTAGTGGCCTGACCGAGCAGCCCTGTCAGGTCGTGTCCAGCGCGGCCCTTCTTCCATGGCAACGTCGGCGATACCCCCTTCTCCGCGAGGATCAGCGTTTTCAAAGCGCACTCCACGACGTAGCCGGCCAGGTAGGCCGCACCGTCCGCCCGGCCTGCGCCCTGGAGCGCCGCGGCATCATCCGCGTGCTTCCGCGCGGCCTCCGGATGGTCTTCGCCGGTGGCAAGTCGAAGGCTCGACATCAGCGTACGTTCTCGTCCACGGCGGGTCGCATAACATCAGACCGTACACCTTCGCTACCTGGGCCGATCATGAAGTCTCCTCGCCGACCTTGGGGCGGCGGGCGAACAGGTGGCCCTGGGTGGCTTGGGCGACGAGCTTCAGCGGCGCGGGCCCTTTCGCTTTCGGCTTGGGCTTCTTCTTGTCGGCTGAGCGCGCGGGCGCTCTACGATCGCGTCGGCGCCGAGTCGCGCCGCCTGGAGCCGCCGTATCTGGTCAAAGAGGGGGGGCGGCGTGCGGATCTTCCGCGGCTTCCGCTTCGATCCCAAGACCGCCCACGCGCGCGAGGTCTGGCGCGCCCTCACCCAGTACGACCACGGCATGGACCACCTGCGCGCATGGCTGCGCCGAAACGAGCCGAAAGGCTGACCCGCGCCGCGCGCTCGGCTTCAACCGCTTGCCGCGACCCTAGGATTGAACGTCAGTAGAGGCGAGAAGGCTATTCGTAGCCGCCGCTCTGTGTGCTCTCGCC
Source organism: Myxococcota bacterium (assembly GCA_038041915.1). Lineage (GTDB taxonomy): Bacteria > Myxococcota_A > Polyangia > JBBTFH01 > JBBTFH01 > JBBTFH01. The sequence continues at coordinate 13,655 of JBBTFH010000170.1, read as the reverse complement.
TTTGTTCTCGCACTCGTCGTCGCGGATGATCGCCACCCGCACGTCGTGCGCGACCGTCGGGTCGGCGGTCACGAAGACGCCGACGAAGCCGGCCGCGATCGTGTCGGTAAACGAGAGACGCGTGAGATCGAGCACGCACCCGTACCCGTACCCGCCGGCGGGGCAGGCGCCGCCGGTGGTGGCATCGACGTAGTTGTTCTTGTAGTCGTAGAAGTCGGTGCAGGAGCCGCCGGTGCCCTGCGCCAGATCGCACGCCGCTCCGTAGGGATCCTGCGGATAGTCGTAGAAGGGGGACACGGCGTGGAGGACCGCGCTGCCGCGCAACGCGTCCACGACCTCGCCGACGTTCCACTCAGTGATGCCGCCGGTGTCGCCGGCGTCGGCGTCCTGGTGCAGCGTGATGTCCGTGATCAGCACGTACACGCGACTCGCCCCGCCGCGCCACGCGAACGACTCCTGCGCGTACATGACGGCGTCCAGCCCATTCTCGGGGAGGTCGCCGCCGCAATCGCCCAGGTAGCAGGCCGCGAGCCCGTCGATGAACGTGTTGAACGCCGTCCCGTCCTTTCCGAAATCCTCCGTCAGATCCTGGAACGCCGCCTGCGTCTTGGTCGCGACGAGCGGCGCGAGGTCGCCGTACGGGATCGCGCCCAGGCGCAGGTCGAGGTTCTGATCGGCCAGGAACGTCGCGAACTGGTTGACCGACTGCTTGATGCCGTCGATCGCGCCGCTCATCGAGCCCGTCGTGTCGATCACGAACACGAGGTCCAGCGCCACCGCCCCGTCGATCTCGCTGGCGGGAACGAGCTTGAGGCCCTTCACCACCCCGTCCTCGACCACGTAGAAGTCGCCGCCCTTCTCGGTCGCCGGGACGAAGTCGAGGATCGGCTCGCCGGTGCACGGATCGATGATCGCGTTGAGGTTCACCGCGGTCAAATCCCGCCGCCGCGCTCGACTCCCGGCGCGCCTGTGCTGTAAAAGGTGGCGTGCCCGACGGTCTGCCGCACGCAACGCTTCGTCCCAGCGAGATTCTCGCCGGCAAGCGGCTGCTCTTCGTCGGCTGCACCGGCTTCGTTGGCAAGGTGGCGCTGTCGATGCTGCTCCACCGCTTTCGCAACCTCGGCAAGCTGCACCTGCTGGTACGCGCGCCGGTCTCGCTGTCGGCCGAGCAGCGCTTCTACCGCAAGATCGTCCCGTCGCCGGCGATGGATCCACTGCGCGAGGCGTACGGCGACGGCCTCGAGCGGCATCTGCGCGGGTTCGTGTCGGTGTGGGAAGGCGACGTCACGCGCCCGAGCCTCGGCCTCACCGAGGAGGCGCTCGCGCGGCTCGACGGTCAGATCGACGTCGTCATCAACTGCGCGGGCCTCGTGTCGTTCAATCCGCCGCTCGATCAGGCGCTCAACGTGAACTCCGTCGGCGTCAAGCACCTCGCCGACGTGGCACGCCGCGTCGGCGCCGCGGTGGTGCACGTATCGACCTGCTTCGTCGCGGGCGAGCGCTCGGGCGAGATATGGGAGGACGAGCCGATCCTGGGCGCGTTCCCAAAACAGGCTGCATCAGCCCAACACCCCGTCGGGTGGGCTGCGGCAGCCCCGACGGGGTGTCGCGACATTCGCGAGGGGAAGAGCGACTTCTCTCCCGACCGCGAGATCGAGGACGGCAAGCGGGCGATTCAGGAGGTCCGCGCGCACGCGGTCGATCAGGCGTGCACCGCGCGTTTCCGCGAAAGCGCCGCCGCGCGCCTGCTGGAGGAGGGTGGCAGCCCCGACGACGAGCGCGCGCTGACCGTCGCGACCGCGCGCGAGCGCAAGATCTGGATCGCCGAAGAGCTGCGCAAGCTCGGCGACGCGCGATCGAGGCACTGGGGCTGGCCCAACGCCTACTGCTACAGCAAGGCGCTCGGCGAGCAGGTGCTGGTCGCGTCCGGCGTGCGCCACGCGATCGTCCGTCCGGCGATCGTCGAGAGCGCGGTCGCGTATCCGGTCCCCGGCTGGAACGAAGGCTTCACCACCTCGGCGCCGCTCGTCTTCGCGTCGCTCAAGGGGCACCGCCCCTTCCCGTCGGGGCCCGGCGTGATTCTCGACGTCATCCCGGTCGACATGGTGGCGGCCGGGCTGCTGGCCGTCACCGCGGCCACGGCGGCCGGCGAGCAGGAGCAGGTCTACCAGCTCGGCAGCGGCGACTCGAACCCGCTCACGGTCGAGCACACCATCGAGTTGGTCGGCATCTATAAGCGCCGGTATTTCCGCGAGCGAGAGACCGGCAACGCGCTCGTCAACCGCTTGCGGTCGCGCATGGAGAGCATCCCCGTCAGCAAGGAGCGCTTCCTGCGCGAGACGGGGATCGTCGGCAAGGCGCTCGACGGTGCGCGCCAGGCCCTCGACGCGATGGCGCCGCGCTGGGGCGCCCCGCGGCTCGGCTCCGCCGTCGACGCCGCGCGCGAGAAGGTCGACGACCTGCGCGAGCAGAGCAAGAGAATCGAGCAGCTTTTCGAGCTCTTCATGCCGTTCGTGCACGACCACGCGCCAGTCTTCCGCTGCGATCACATCCGCGCCTTGCGCGCGCGCGTCGTCGAGGAGGAGCGCGCCTCGCTGAGCTTTACGCCCGAGTCGATCCAATGGCGCGACTACTGGATCGACGTGCACATCGTCGGACTAGAAAAATGGGTCTTTCCCAGGCTCGAGAAGGATCTCGAGGTGCAGCCGCGGCGCGTCCACGCCTACCACCACCTGCTCGAGATGTTCGATACGGCGACTCGCCGCTTCGGCACGCGCGTCGCGATGCGCACCGTCGGGCGCAAGGGGCGCGCGCAGAAGCACACGTATGCCGATCTGCAGGCGTTCGCGACGCACGCCGCCTCCGTGCTGCGCGCGCGCGGCGTGGCGCCGGGCGACCGGGTGCTGCTGGCCGCCGAGGGCCGCCCCGAGTGGGCGATGGCCTACTTCGGCATCCTCAAGGCCGGCGCGGTGGCCGTGCCGATCGACGTGAAGTCGAGCGCCGAGGAAGCCGCGAACCTGGTCGCCTGGTCGAGCGCGCGCGTCGCGATCCTGGGCGACGAAGCAAAAGAGCGCTTCGGGAAGCTTCCGGCGCCGTCGCTCGGGTTTTCCGAACTCTTCGCCGACTCGCCGCCCGTGCCGTTGGCGCCCGTCCACACACCCAAGCCCGACGACTGCGCGTCGCTCATCTTCACGTCGGGCACGACCGGCAAGCCCAAGGGCGTGATGCTCTCGCACCGCAACTTCGCCTCGCTGCTTTCGCGGCTCTCGAGCGTCTTCGACGTCGGGCCGCGCGACGGCACGCTCTCGGTGCTGCCGCTGCACCACACGTTCGAGTTCACCTGCGGGCTGCTCATGCCGCTCTCGCGCGGCGCTGAGATCACCTACCTCGAAGAAGTGACGCCCGAGCGGCTGCGCGAGGCGCTCGCGTCGGGACGCGTGAGCCTGCTGATAGGCGTTCCCGCGCTCTGGCAGGCGCTCGAGCGTGGCGTCTTTACGCGCATTGGCGAGAGCTTCGGCGACGCCGGCGACTGGGCCGAGAAGTTGGCGCGCGCGATGTGCGATGGCCTCGATTCGCTGCGCCAGAGCAGCGGCGTGAACCTGGGCAAGCTCGTGTTCCTGCCGGTACACCTGCGCTTCGGCGGGCGTCTGCGCTACCTCATCAGCGGCGGCTCGTCGCTGCCGGCGGACGTGTTCAAGGCCTTCTCGGGCCTGGGCTTCTCGCTCTACGAGGGCTACGGGCTCACCGAGGCCTCGCCGGTGCTCGCGGTCAACCGGCCCGGCAGGAAGCTCCGTCCCGGCACCGTCGGGGAGCCCTTGCCGGGCGTCGAGATCGTGATCGATGCGCCCGACGCCGACGGCGTCGGCGAGGTGATCGCGCGCGGACCGAACGTCATGCTCGGCTACTTCGAAGACCCCGAGGCCACCGCCCAGGTCGTCCGCGACGGCTGGCTGCGCACGGGCGATCTGGGAAAGCTCGACGACGGCGGCCGCCTCGTCATCGTCGGGCGAAAGAAGGAAGTGATCATCGATCTCTCGGGCAAGAACGTGTATCCGGACGAGATCGAGCAGATCTACGCCGACTCGCCGTGGCTGGGCGAGCTGTCGGTCGTTGGCCTGCCCAACGACGATGGCGGCGAGCGCGTGGCGTGCCTGGCCGTTCCCGACTACGCGGCCGCCGCCGACGTCGCGCGGGACGAGCTGCGGCGTCGGCTCGAGGCGCACTTCCGAGAGGTGTCGGCTGGCTTGCCGCAGTGGAAGCGCATCAAGGTGCTGCACTTCTGGGACGGCGAGCTGCCGCGCACGGCGACGCGCAAGGTGAAGCGCCGCTTCGTGGTCGAGCAGCTCCAGCGCTTCGAGCGCGCGGCCAAGGCGGCCAGCGACGGTACGCGCGGCCGCGCGGAGGATCGCGGCGGATGGATTCTCGACGTGCTCGCGTCCGTCGCCGGCAAGCCCGCCGCGTCGATCGGCGCCGGCACGCGGCTCGTCGAGGACCTCGGCTTCGACTCGCTCATGTACACCGAGCTGCTCGTGGCGCTCGATCACGCCGGCGCCACGGCCCCCGAGGGCGACGACTTGACCAGCTTGCGCACCGTCGGCGATCTCGCGAAGGTCATCGGCCGATCGGCACCCGCGTCGCGCGCGGCGAAGCGCGCCTCCGGCGGCGCGCGTCCCGGCTCGCGGAGTGAGGCGCCTCCTCTCGACGTGCCCGAGCCGGTCGCCGCCGCCGGCATGGCGCTGCTCGGGCGCCTGCAGCGCTGGAGCTACGAGAAGCTCTTCGACGTGCGCGTGACCGGCCGCGCGTACATCCCGAGGGACCGCGGCTTCATCGTCGCGGCCAACCACAGCAGCCATCTCGACATGGGGCTGGTCAAGCACGGGCTCGGCGAGTTCGGGCGCAGCGTCATCACGCTCGCCGCGCGCGACTACTTCTTCGAGGGATGGCGCCGGACGTATTTCGAGAACTTCACCAACCTGCTGCCGCTCGAGCGGCAGGGCTCGATGAAGGAATCGCTCAAACTGGTCGGCGAGGCCGTGCGGCGCGGCCACGTCGTGCTGATCTTTCCCGAGGGCACGCGCTCGACGGACGGGGTGATCGCCGAGTTCAAGTCGTCGGTCGGCTATCTCGCGCTGGCGCACGGCGTGCCCGTGCTCCCGATGTGGCTCGGGGGGGCGCACGCGTCGCTGCCCAAGGGCGCCGCGCTGCCGCGGCGGCGCGATCTCGAGGTGCGAATAGGGCCGGCGATTGGCGCCGCCGCGCTGCGCGAGGCGACCGCCGGGCAGCCGCGCTCCGAGCACAACCGCATCGCCACGCGGCTCATAGAGGACGGCGTTCGCGCTCTGGCGCGCGGGCAGATTCTCGCACTACCGAGCGCCGGCGTGTCAAAGGAAGGCGAGAAGCATGAAGACTCTGGTAACGGGCGGAACCGGCTTCCTGGGCAAGCACCTGCTGCAAGCGCTGCTCGCGGACGAAAAGAGCGACGTCCGCGTCCTCAGTCGTAGGCCCGCCAAGGGCCTGAAGAAGCGCGTCGAGGTGGTCGAGGGCGATCTGCTCGACGGCGAGGCGCTGCGCGCGGCGGTCAAAGGCGTCACGCGCGTCTACCACCTCGCCGGATGGGTTTCGCGGCGGCGCGAGGACGCGGGCGCGCTCTTTCGACTTCACGTCGACGGCACGCGCGCGCTGCTCGAGGCGGCGCTCGCGGCCAAGGTCGAGCGCGTGGTCGTGTCGTCCTCGTCGGGTACGATCGGCGTCTCCACGAATCCGGATTTCATGGCGACCGAGGAGAGCGAGTATCCGATCCCGATCCTGAAGAAATGGCCGTACTACCTGAGCAAGGTTTTTCAGGAGCAGACCGCGCTCGCGTTCGGCCGCGAAAAGGGGCTCGAGGTCGTGTGCGTCAACCCGAGCCTGCTGCTCGGCCCGGGCGACTCGCGCCTCTCGTCGACGGACGACGTGCTGAGGTTCCTCAGGCGGCAGATTCCGGCCATCCCCGAGGGCGGGCTGTCGTTCGTCGACGCTCGCGACGCCGCGGCGGCGACGATCGCCGCGATGGCGAAGGGCAGGGCGGGCGAGCGCTATCTGCTCGGCGCCGCCAACTGGAGTTTTGAGAAGTTCTTGCGAAAGCTCGAGCAGGTGAGCCACGTGCCCGCGCCGCGCCTGCGCGTGCCCAAACGCCTCGCCGACTTCGCGCTCGGCCTGCTCGATGCCGTCTCGCGCGTCACCGGCAAGGAGTGGGTCGATCCGGTCTCCGCCGAGATGTCGCGGCACTATTGGTACATCGACTCGTCGAAGGCGGCGCGCGAGCTGGGCTTCGCGCCGCGCGACCCGGACGTCACGCTCGTCGACACGGTGAAGTACCTGAAGAAGAAGTTCCTCGAGGAGAACGTCGACGGTCGGGAGGTTTCCCCTCGCGCTGATTCCGAGTCATGATGACCTCGATGGCCTCTTGAGACGTTTCGTGCGCGCCACCGGCGCAGCCTTCCGCTGAAAGCCTTGCGGGTTCGCCGATCGCCCGCTCGCGTCGTCGAGCGAGGAGCGTGACACCGGCCCGACGGGGCGAGCGCGAGAAGCAGCGCTATGGGTCGCGCGGATTCTTGGCGGCGGCATCGGCCAGGAGGGCGCTCGCGGTCTCGACGAATGCGCGCGCCGCGGCGACCAGCGACGCGGCCTCCTCGGGCGTGATCGTCTCGACGGCCTGATAGTCGGCGACGCCACGACGGTTTCGGAGGCGCCCGAACGCCGTCTCGTGCTCGGGCGCGAGGCGGCCGCTGCCAAACCACCGCTCGTGCAGCAGCGCCTGCACGCCGTCGTGCGAACGGGCGCGCAGATCCTCCGCCGCGAGCAGCGCGCAGGCCGCGTGAAACGCGCCGTAGTAGGCGCGGCTGGCCGCGCCGTTGTGCAGCCCGAGAGTTTGCAGCGCCTCGGCCTCGCGCAGCGCCTCTCGCGCGCGGCGCAGTTCGGCGCCGGCATGGGCGTGGCGGTTGGTCTGCGTCACACCCTTATGCCTTCGCGTGCGATGTCCTCGGCGATCAGATACTCGCCGTCGAGCAGGCGCCGGAATTCCGCGACCGACAGCACGAGCGGCGACACCACGAGGCCCGTCGAGATCAGCGCGAGGGCGGCGTCTCGCACGCGCTCGCGCTCGCCCGGCTTGAAGTCGTCGGCCAGGATGAGGACGTCCACGTCCGACTCGTCGTGGAACTGCCCGCGCGCGTAGGATCCGAACAGGCGGACCTCGAGGAGCCGCGGCCCCAGCAAGTCCTCCATCCGGCGGCGCAACTCGCCCACGCAGCTCCACACCGCGTTGGGAATGCGCCCTCGCCGCTCGTCCAGAGGCCGCAGCGGCAAAGGCAACCCGACATCGTATTCCGTCAGCTTCGCGGCGGCGTCCATGTCCTCACGCTAGCCCGCCACCCCCGGAGCGTCAAAACGGAAGTGGAGGCGTCGGCCGCAAGCAACGCGCGCGCCGGCGCCATGCGCCGCGGCGGCGTGCGTGAACCGCTTGCCGCGGGCCGCCGGTCGCGCGGCGTCGCGCAGGGCCTCGGGCGTAAACCACCCGCTCACGCGCTCTGGTAGCATGCCGCACCGTGGCGCGACTCAAGCCGAACGATCGCGTGGGTGAGTACCGGATCGTCCGCGACTGGACGGCGCCGTGACCCTGCGCGGCTCGCTGGTCACGCTGCGGCACGAGAGCCGCGTGCTGCGCGGCAACGCGCTGCGCGATCCGCACGTGCGCGACCTGCACGTCTACCTGCCGCCGTCCTACGACGGGAAGCGGCGCTTTCCGCTCGTGTTCGTACTCACGGGCTTCACCGGCCGCGGCGCGTCGCTGCTCAACGCCCGGCCCTGGCTGCCGTCTTTGCCCGAGCAGCTCGAGAAACTGCGTGCGCGCGAGATGATCTTCGCTTTCCCCGACTGCTTCACCCGCTACGGCGGCTCGCAGTACCTGGACTCGTCGGCGACCGGCCGCTACGAGCAGTACGTCGCGCGCGAGCTGGTGCGGTTCGTCGACGCGCGCTTTCGCACCATCCCTCGGGCCGTGGCGCGCGCCGTGATGGGCAAGTCGAGCGGCGGCTACGGCGCGCTGCGCCTCGGCATGCGGCGGCCCGACGTCTTCGGCCTCGTCGCTTGCCACAGTGGCGACCTGTATTTCGACTACTGCTACTGGAACGATTTTCCCAAATACCTCGGCGGTCTGCCCAGGCACGGCGGCTCGACCCGCGCGTTCCTGCGAAAATTCGCCGCGGCGCCCAAGAAGACCGGCGAGATGGTGACGATGATGAACATAGCCGCCATGGCCGCGTGCTATTCGCCCAATCCGCGCGCGCCGCTCGGCTTCGACCTGCCGTTTGACGAACGCACCGGCGAGGTGCGCGCCGCCGTCTGGCGCCGCTGGAAGGCGCACGATCCGATCGCGATGCTTCCGCGTCACGCCGAAGCGTTGCGCGCGCTGCGCCTTCTGTTCATCGACTGCGGCACGCGCGACGAATATTCCCTCCACTTCGGCGCCCGCATTTTCGCCGAGCGCCTCCGCACGCTGCGCATTCCGCACGTCCACGAGGAGTTCGACGACGGCCACATGGACATCGCCTACCGCTACGACCGATCGATCGCGTTGATCGCGAGGCGCATCGCGACTCGCTGAGCTTGTCAACGCGCTCGCGGGCCGCGCGGCGCGGTGCTAGTCTGCGCTCGATTTTTCGGGTAGGAGACTCCCATGGCGGTTGACCTCGGCATCGACGTTAACGGAATGAAGTTTACAAACCCCTTCCTGCTGGGCTCGGGACCGCCCGGGACCAACGGGCGCGTGATCGCCCGATCCTTCGATCTGGGCTGGGGCGGGATCGTCTGCAAGACCATCAGCCTCGATTCGAGCAAGGTCATCAACACGGCGCCACGCTACGGCAAGCTGCGCTCGCGCGAGAAGGACGAGGTGGTCGGCTTCGAGAACATCGAGCTGATCTCGGATCGGCCGTTCGATACGTGGCTGGACGAGCTGCGTCAGGTGAAGAAGCAGTATCCCAAGCACATGCTCATCGCATCGATCATGGAGGAGTACCGGCGCGAGGCGTGGCACGAGATCGTGCGCCGCGTGCAGGAAACGGGCGTCGACGGCTTCGAGATGAACCTGTCGTGCCCGCACGGCCTGCCCGAGCGCAAGATGGGCATGGCGATGGGCGAGGACCCGTCGCTGGTGCGCGAGGTCGTGGGTTGGGTGAAGGAGGTTTCGCGAATCCCCGTGTGGGCGAAGATGACGCCCAACGTCGGCGACGTGGCCGCGCCGGCGACGGCGGCGGTGCAGGGCGGCGCGGACGGCATCTCGGCGATCAACACGATCCTCTCGATCGTCGGCATCGACCTCAAGACCTTGCGCCCGCTGCCGACCGTCGAGGGGCACAGCACGCCCGGCGGCTACTCGGGCCAGGCGGTGCGCCCCATCGCGCTCCGGCAGGTCATGGAAATCGCGCGCACCCACCGCGGCGTGCCCGTGTCGGGCATGGGCGGCATCGAAACCGGCTTCGACGCCGCGCAGTTCTTCCTGGTCGGCGCGCACACGGTGCAAATCTGCACCGGCGCGATGCTGCGCGGCTACGAGATCATCGACGAGCTCAGGTGCGACCTCGAGAAGTTCATGGTCGACCACAAGTTCGAGCGGCTCACCGACTTCATCGGCAAGAGCCTGCCGTTCTTCACGACGCACCGCGATCTGGTCGAGCGGCAGCTCGCGGCCAAGGCGGCGCGCGTACACGGCGGGCGCGACGGCGAGACGTGGAAGGGCGACATCGCGCGCGAGACCTCCGCGTTGAGCACCAACTAGTTCGCGACGGGAGCGCTTCATGGAAAAGCTGAAGAACTACATCGCCGGGGAGTGGACGGACGCGCGCTCGGGGCGCACGGGACGGCGGGAGAATCCGGCGAACCCCGAAGAGATCGTCGCCGAGTTTCCCTTGTCCGACGCCGAGGACGTGAAGGCGGCGGTCGCGGCGGCGCGTGCGGCGCAGGGCGGGTGGCGCGCGACGCCGGCGCCCAGGCGCGGCGCGATCATCCTGCGCGCGATGGAGATCCTCGCGCGTCGCGCCGACGAGCTCGCGGCGGCGATGACGCTCGAGGAGGGCAAGCTCCTGCCCGAGGCGAAAGGCGAGGTGCAAAAATCGGTGAACGTGCTCGAGTTCATCGCCGGCGAGGGGCGGCGCCTCGGCGGCAGGACGTTGCCGTCGGAGATGCCGTCGACGTTCTGCTACACGACGCGCGATCCGGTCGGGGTCGTCGCGGTGATCACGCCGTGGAACTTTCCGGTCGCGATTCCGGTGTGGAAGACCGCGCCGGCGCTGGTCGCCGGCAACGCCGTGGTCTTCAAGCCCGCGTCGCTCACGCCGATCTGCGCGAAGCTCGTCGTCGAGGTCTTCGCCGAAGCGGGCGTGCCGCGAGGAGTGCTGAACCTGGTCTACGGGCCGGGCGGCGCCGTCGGCGGTGCGCTGGTCGAGCATCCCGACGTGCGCGCGCTGACCTTCACCGGATCGACCGAGGTCGGCCTCGCGCTCTACGGCGATGCCGCGAAGCTCGGCAAGAAGGTCCAGTGCGAGATGGGCGGCAAGAACGCGATCGTCGTGTACCAAGACGCCGATCTCGAGCTGGCGGCGGCGGCGGCGGTGCAGGGCGCGTTCGGCTCGACCGGCCAGCGCTGCACCGCGACCAGCCGCGCCGTGGTCGCGCGCGAGGTCGTTTCGGCCTTCACCGACCTCGTCGTCGAGCAGTCGCGTCGCTTCGAGATGGGCCCGCTCGTCGAGCGGTCGGCGCAGGAGCGGGTGCTCAGCTACGTCCAGACCGGCTCGCGCGAGGGCGCGCGGCTGCTGTGTGGCGGCAAGCGTCCGGAGCGCCCGGGATACTTCGTCGAGCCGACCGTCTTTTGCGACGTGCGCGCCGAGATGCGCCTCGCGCAGGAAGAGGTGTTCGGGCCGCTGCTCTCGATCATCCCGGTCGAGTCCGAAGAGCAGGCGGTGGAGGTCGCGAACGGCGTCGCCTTCGGTCTGTCCGCGTCGGTCTACACGCGCGATCTGCCCGCCGCGATGCGCTTCTGCCAGCGGGCCGAGGTCGGCATTGTCCACGTCAACCAGCCGACCGTCGGCGGGGAGGCGCAGATGCCGTTCGGCGGCGTGAAGGCGACCGGCGTCGGTCCGCGCGAGCAGGGCGATACCGCTATCGAGTTCTTCACCGAGCTCAAGACCGTCTATCTCGACTACACGGGTCGTCGACGCGAAGGAAACCTCTACTAGGAGTCCGACATGCAGCGAATCGTCAAGTGTGGCCTCATCCAGTGCGCCAACCCGATCAACGACGAGAAGCGGAGCGTGCGCGAAATCCAGGATGCCGCGTTCGACAAGCACATTCCGCTGATCGAAGATGCGGGCAAGAAGGGCGTGCAGATCCTCGGCCTGCAGGAAGTCTTCAACGCGCCCTACTTCTGCCCGTCGCAGGACCCGCGCTGGTACGACGCCGCCGAGCCCGTGCCCGGCCCGACCGTCGAGCGCTGCGCGGCGCTCGCGCGCAAGCACGCGATGGTGATGGTCGTTCCCGTTTACGAGCGCGAGATGGCCGGCGTCTACTACAACACCGCCGCGGTGATCGACGCCGACGGCGCGTATCTCGGCAAGTACCGCAAGATCCACATCCCGCAGACCGCCGGGTTCTGGGAAAAATACTTCTTCAAGCCGGGCAACCTCGGCTACCCGGTCTTCAAGACGCGCTACGCCACGGTGGGCGTCTACATCTGCTACGATCGCCACTTTCCCGAAGGCGCCCGGCTGCTGGGTCTTCGCGGCGCCGAAATCGTCTTCAACCCATCGGCGACGGTGGCGGGATTGTCGCAGTATCTCTGGAAGCTCGAGCAGCCCGCGCACGCCGTCGCCAACGGCTATTTCATGGGCTGCTCGAACCGCGTCGGCACCGAGGCGCCGTGGGGCATCGGCAAGTTCTACGGCACGAGCTATTTCGTCGACCCGCGCGGCCACATCATCTCCGAGGCGAGTGAGGACCGCGACGAATTGGTCGTGGCCGATCTCGATCTCACGATGATTGAGGAGGTCCGCCGCACCTGGCAGTTTTTCCGGGACCGCCGCCCCGAGACGTACGGCGACATGACGGCGCTGCTGCCGTAACCAAGGAGTTTTGCATGATCACGGTCATCAAAAACGGCACGGTCGTGACGGCGTCGGAGACGACCCGCGCGGACGTCGTGATTGAGGATGGGAAGGTTTCCCAGATAGCCGCGAAGGCGCACGTCCATCCCCCCGGAACCTCCGCGGGGGGACAGCCCTCTGACGACATCGAGACCATCGACGCCACCGGCAAGTACGTGATGCCCGGCGGCATCGACGCCCACACGCACCTCGACATGCCGTTCGGCGGCGCGACCAGCGCCGACGACTTCGAGTCGGGCACGATTGCCGCCGCGTTCGGAGGGACCACGTCGATCGTCGACTTCGCCATCCAGTACCGCGGGCAGGGGCTGCGTCAGGCGTTCGAAACATGGCTGACCAAGGCCGAGGGCAAGGCCGCGATCGACTACGGCCTGCACATGATCATGACCGAGACCAGCCCGTCGCTGCTCGACGAGATGGACGGGATGGTCCGCGAGGGCGTGACGAGCTTCAAGCTCTTCATGGCCTACCCGGGCGTCTTCATGCTCGACGACGCGTCGATCTTCAAGGCGATGCTGCGCGCGCGCGACAACGGCGGGCTCATCTGCATGCACGCCGAGAACGGCGGCGCTATCGACGAGCTGGTGCGCCGCGCGCTGGCCGCGAAGAACGTCGATCCGAAGTGGCACGGCCTGACGCGCCCGTCGCGGCTCGAGGGCGAGGCGACGGGCCGCGCCATCGCGCTCGCCGAGGTCGCGGGCGTGCCCGTCTACATCGTCCACCTCTCCGCCGCCGAGGCGCTCGAGGCCGTCGCCGAGGCGCGCGATCGCGGCGTGCCGGTGCTCGCCGAAACCTGCCCGCAGTACCTGTTCTGCTCGTACGAGGAGCACCTGGCGGCGCCCGGCTTCGAGGGCGCCAAATACGTCTGCTCGCCGCCGCTGCGCGAGAAGTGGCACCAGGACCACCTCTGGCGCGGGCTCGCTCGCAACGACCTGCAGGTCGTCTCGACCGATCACTGCCCCTTCTGCATGGCGCAGAAGGAGCTCGGCAAGGGCGACTTCTCGAAGATCCCGAACGGCATGCCCGGCATTGAGACGCGCATGTACCTGCTCTGGGAGGGCGTGCGCGCCGGGTGGATTACGCCCAACCGTTTCGTCGAGATCACCGCGACCGCGCCGGCGCGCATCTTCGGTATGTTCCCGCGAAAGGGCACCATCGCCATCGGCTCGGACGCCGACATCGTCATTTGGGACCCGGAACGCGAGGTCGTTCTCTCGCACAAGACGCTGCACATGAAGGTCGATTACAACCCCTTCGAGGGCCGCACTGTGCGCGGCGGTCCGTCGGTCGTGCTCTCGCGCGGCGATGTGGTCGTGCAGGGCGGCAAGTTCCTCGGCAAGCCCGGGCGCGGCCAGTTCCTGCGCCGCAACACGAGGGCGCTCGGCTGATCCGGGGCACTTGGGAGCGAGCGGCAGCCGTGCCGGCGACGCGGTGATGGACACTTGGGCCCATTGGGGC
>JBBTFH010000169.1:0-1342 GCA_038041915.1 Myxococcota bacterium | reverse complement strand
GTCGGGCTCAAGGAGGTGCGCGAGGTCGTGGCGGACGGCTCCAACCGGCTGCGCGTCTACGGCCGCCGCACGCTGCTCTTCCTCGACGAGATCCACCGCTTCAACAAGGCGCAGCAGGACGCGCTCCTGCCGCACGTCGAGGCGGGCACGGTCATCCTGGTCGGCGCGACCACCGAGAACCCGTCCTTCGAGGTCAACTCGGCGCTGCTCTCGCGCTGCAAGGTGGTGCGGCTCGAGCGCCTCGCCGACGACGAGATCGTCGCGATCCTGCGCCGTGCGATCGCGGACCCCGAGCGCGGCCTCGGCGCATCGCCGCTCGCGATCGACGATGCGGCGCTCGCGTCGATCGCGCGCCACGCCGACGGCGACGCGCGCCGCGCGCTGACCACGCTCGAGGTCGCGGCCTCGCTCGGGCGCCGGAGCGGCGATCGTGCGCCCGAGCGAAGCGAGCAGGGGGAAGGAGGGGGGATGGGTCCCGCCTCCCTGATCGACGAGGCGACCGTCGGCGAGGCGCTGCAGCAGAAGACGCTCGCCTACGACCGCGCGGGCGAGGAGCACTACAACGTCGTCAGCGCGTTCATCAAGAGCCTGCGCGGATCCGATCCCGACGCGGCGATCTATTGGATGGCGCGCATGCTCGAGGCCGGCGAGGAGCCGCTGTTCGTATGCCGGCGCATGGTGATCTTTGCCGCCGAGGACGTGGGCTTGGCCGATCCGCGCGCGCTCGGCGTCGCCAACGCCGCCACCGACGCGCTGCGCTTCGTCGGACTGCCCGAGGGCGTCCTGCCGATGACGATGGCGGCGCTCTACCTGGCCCGCGCACCCAAGTCGAATACCGCGCTGACGACGTGGACGGCGGCGCGGAAGGCCGTCGAGGAGAAGGGCGCGCTCGGAGTGCCGCTGCACCTGCGCAACGCGCCGACGCCGATGATGAAAGCCATGGGATACGGCGGCGGCTACCAATATCCTCACGACTTCGAGGGCCACCGTGTCGACGCCGAATACCTCCCCGCCGAGCTTCGCGAAAAGCGCTTCTACGCGCCTTCCGGGCAGGGCGACGAGAAGAAGTAGCGTCGCGCTGCTCGCGATCGCCGCCGCCGCGTCGTGCAGTGACGGCGACGGCGCGGGGCGCGAGTCGGAGGCTCGACGAAGGAGGCGGAGCCCGCCTCGCGCCAACGCTCGATATCGCGCGCCAGGTTCAGCAGGCGCCGCTCTCGTACAGTCGGAAGCGAGTCGTGCGACTTGGCACCACTCCCTGGAAAATACGAATTATGTCCAGCCGTTAAACCAGTTTTCCCAGACCCGGGACGCGCGGAGCCGCGAGCAGCAGCGCTGTGGGCAG
>JBBTFH010000168.1:0-31039 GCA_038041915.1 Myxococcota bacterium | reverse complement strand
AGCGACGGGCGGCCGTCGCCGTCGAGGTTGCAGCCGGACGGCGCCGGCGCGCAGTCGCGCGCGCAGGTCGTGCACTCCGCGGTCTCGCAGATGCCGTTTCCACAGTCGGGGCAGGCGTCGAGTGTGAGCGAGTCGGCGCCCGAGCCGATGGGGTCGGACGTGTCGCAGTCGTTGTCGACGGTGTCGCCGCAGGTGCCGAGCGCGCCGCTCTCGTTGCCCGCGCCGGGGTTGATGGCATTCGCCAACACACCGTTGAGCGCCGCCGGGCCGTCCCAGCAGTCGTTGTTGGCGGTGCCGGCGCCGCTCGTCAGCGAGCAGGTCGCGGGCGTGAAGCCGGCGAGGCGCGTCATCGCGATGTCGCAGTAGTCGTCGTTGTCGTCGTCGCAGCCGGTGTCGACGGCCGGCGCGCCGGCGCAGTCGTTGTCGATGTTGTCGCAGATCTCGGCCTGCCCGGGGTTGACCGCCGCGCCGGTCGCCAACGTGTCGTCGCAGTCGCCGCCGCCGCTGGCGCAGCAGTTGGGGTTGACCCCGTTGTCGCACGCGACCGTCGGGTACGGCGCGGCGCGCGTCATGGCGCTATCGCAGTAGTTGTCGTTGTCGTCGTCGCAGCCCTCGTCGATCGTGCCGTTGCAGTTGTTATCGATGCCGTCGCAGATCTCGGTCCGGCCGGGGTACTTGCAGCGGCCCTCGGTCAAGACCCCACCGCACGCGGGCGGCGCGACCGGGCCGGTCTCGTCGCAGTCGCCGTTGCCGAGCGGGCAGCAGGCGCCGCTCGACGCACCGGCGCACCAGTCGTCGTTGTCGACGTCGCTGCAGCAGCCGTTGTCGACGCCCGCCGCGCAGTCGTCGTCGACGCCGTTGCAGAAGCCCGGGCTTTCGCTCGCCCACGGCGGCGAGCGCGGGAAACACGTCGCGCAGGCGTCGTCACAGTCGTCGTTGGCGGTGCCGGCGCCGGTCGTGAGCGGGCAGATGGCCGGCGACAGGCCTGCCGCGCGGGTCATGGCGGCGTCGCACCAGTCGTCGCAGTCGTCGTCGCAGCCTTCGTCGACGCCGGCGGTATCGCCGACGCACGCGGCGGCAGGCGAGTCGCAGTCGTTGTCGACGTTGTCGCAGAGCTCGGTGGCGCCGGGCTTGATGGCAAAGACGGCGTCGTCGCAGTCGCCTGAGAGCGCCTCGGTGCAGGCGCCGCCGACGGCGCTGTAGTTGTCGTTGTCGGCGTCGGTGTCGGTGTCGTTGCAGGTCGTGGCGTTGATGCCGGGGCCACAGACGTACGCGTCGTCGGTGCAGGTGTCGGCGTCGGTGGCGATGACAACGTCGCAGGCAGTGCCGGGCGAGTTGGGCGCGAGCGAGCAGATGCCGCCACAGCCGTTGTCCGCCGCCGTCGGGATCACCGTCGCATCGTCGATCGTGCCGTCGCAGTCGTCGTCGACGCCGTTGCAGGTCTCGACGCTGTCGCCGGTCGCGTCGCTGCACGCGCCGGTGCAGTCGATGCGGCCTTCGACGCAGAAATCCGCGTCCGGCCCGTCGCACGGTTGGAAGGCGTTGGCCGGCGTGCACCAACCGTACGCGATGTCCCAGTTGCCGCAGGCGGCGCCGGCGCCGTCCATGTGGAGCGTGTACAGGCCGGCGCCGGCGGTGGTCGCGAGCGTCGTGTAGTTGACGACCGATTTCGTGGTGTCGCAGTCGGGCGACTCGACGACGCCGGCGATGGTGCTGTTGTCGCCGCACGCGACCTGGTTGGCCGCGGCGCAGGCGTCGGTGGAATTGACCGAGGCGTTGCTGGTGAGCGCGAGGACCGAGTCGTAGGTCGTGCCGGCCTTGCAGCTATGCGCGGCGAAGTTCCGGCCCGGGCAGCCCATGAAGTAGTAGGAATGCTCGGCGGCGGCGCTGGCGCCGCAGGTCGGCGCGTAGTCGTTTCCGCCCAAGCAGTTCCCGATCGGACCGTAGTTGGCGGGCGGGTCACCCACGATCGCGGACGGGTAGAGCTGGTACAGCGTATCGGCGCAATCGAACGACACGCCGAGCGTGGCCGCGGCCGGCAGCGTCTGCGCGGTCTTGGGGCGGACGGCGATCCAGGAGGTGCCGGGGGCGAGCGTGACCGCCACCGACGACCAGGTAACGGCGCCGCAGCTCGTGTAGTCGTCGCTGCATCCGTCCGTCACCTCGGAGCCGGCGCACGACGAGACGTTGTCGTTCTGATAGACGGTCAGGATCGTGTCGTAGCTGGTGCCGTAGGTCGTCAAGCCGACCTTGCGGCTCGGGCCCGCCGGGATCACGAGCTTGAACCACGCCACCTGCGTCGTCGCCGCGCCGCAGGTGGCGGCGTCGAGCGCCTGCGCGATCACGGCGTTGGCGACGGTGAACGTGCCGCCGGCCGAGACGTCGGCGGCAACCGCGCCTGAAGGAGCGACGCCGATCTCGTCGATCGCTGCGTCGCAGTCGTCATCGACCTTGTTGCAGGTCTCGGCCGAATCGCCGCTGGTGTCGGTGCACTGCCACGCGCCGGCGACGCAGGCGCGCTTGCCCTCCGTGCAGGCATCGCTGTCCGGCCCGTCGCAGTCCTCGCCTCCAATGCCATCATCGGCGAAGCCGTTGCAGTCGTCGTCGAGGCCGTTGCAGGTCTCGACGACCGAGCCACCGACGTTGGGGCAGGTGACGCAGCCGTCGGCGCTCGGGCCGTCGTCGGCGCAGAAGTCGGTGTCGGCGGGCGAGTCGCAGGCCACCGCCACGCCATTGTCGATACCGCCGGCGCAGTCGTCGTCGCAGCCGTTGCAGATCTCGGCCACGGTGCCGTCCAGGCCGGCGCCGCCCGAGCAGTCGTCGTCGGCGCCGTTGCCGCAGATCTCGCAGGTGTTGCCGGTGGCATCCATGCACGACCACCGCCCGTCGGGCGGGCCGACACCGACACACTGGCGCACGCCCTCGTTGCACATGTCGGTATCCGGCCCGTCGCAGGTGAAGGGCGGGCCGGCCGGGTCGTCGAGGTTGTCGTCGATGGCGCCGTCGCAGTCGTCGTCGGCGTTGTTGCAGGCTTCGACGGAGTTTCCAGTGGTGTCCGAGCAGGTGCCGCCGCTCAGCGTGCAGGTCCACGTGCCCTCGGTGCAAAGGTCCGTGTCGGTCCCGTCGCAGGGCCCGAACAGGCCCTCGTCGGAGTACACGTCGCAGTCGTTGTCCAAGCCGTCGCACACCTCGGTGCCGGTCACGCTGCACCAGGAACGCGTGAGGCCGGTGGTGCCGGTCGTACACGCGCCGTCGCCGCCGACGTAGAGGAAGTACAGGCCCGGCGTGGTGATCGCCGACGAGGTCCGCGAGCGGTCGCAGGTGCCGGTCACGTCGCAAACGTCGTCGGTGCCGGTGCCGACCGGGGGCAACGAGTCGTCGCTGCACGTACGCTCGGCGCCGACGCAGGCGTTGCCGTCGCGCACGGAGAGGATCGTGTCGTAGCCGGTCGCCACGTTGCAGGTGTGGAAGCGCGCTGTCTTGCCGGGGCAGCCGTAGAAGTAGAAGCCGCGCGTCTCGTTGATCGCGGCGCCGAGCGCCCGCGTGGCGTCGCAGGAGGCGCCGGCGGTGGTCGAGATGTCGGGCGTGGCTACCGACGTGTACGAGGTCGTGGTGGGCGTGGCGCCGGCGTTGGGAATCGCCAGAACGGAGGGCTGCGCGCACGCGCCGCCGGTACGGCCGACGTTGAGCGTGACGTTGGTGCCCGCGGTCGAGACCGAGCTGGCCACGTAGACCTTGACGTAGACGGTCGTCGCCACGGCGGTCCGATAGACGAGCCCGGCCCACGAGCTTGCATCGCCGCAGGCGTTCACATTGCCGGCGAGCCAGGCGCCGTTGCAGTCGCCCGAGCGGAGCTCGACGGCCGAGTCGACGGTCGTTCCATACGTGTCCACCGAGAAGACCTCGTTGGCGGCCGTGTCGATGCGGAACCACGCGCGGAGCTCGCCTCCCTCGGCGCGGAGCGGCCCGGTGCAGGTGCGTGGGTTGGCGCCGACGCAAGACAGTGACGAGGCGACGTCGATGCAATGAGGGTCGACGACCCCGCAGAAGTCGTCGACAAAGCCGTCGCAGTCCTCGTCGGTGAGCGGCGCGGTGTCGCAGATCTCGAACGTGGAGCCGGTCGTGTCGCTGCACGAGAGCGTGTTCAGGCCCGTGCACGTGTAGCTGCCCTCGGGCAGGCCGGTCACCGGATCGGTCGTGCACGCGTCGGCGTCGGCGCCATCGCACATGGCGCCGGGCGCGCCGGTCAGCGTGCCGCAGCCGCCGCAGGCATTGCCGCCCTCGTCATTGAGGCCGTCGCAATCCTCGTCGACGCCATTCGGAACGCCGGCGGGACAGACCTCGGCCGTGGAGGCGGCGTCGTCGTCGCAGGTGCAGGCGGGGAAGGCCGCGGTGATCGTGCCGGTGGCGCAGAAGTCGGCGTCGGCGCCATCGCAGGCGATGCCGACCTCGTCGGCGATCGTGAGGTCGCAGTCGTCGTCGACGCCGTTGCAGACCTCGACGCTGGTCGGCGTGCCGTCCGAGCAGTCGGCGTCGTTCGGGTTGGCGGTCGCCCCGTTGCACGTCCAGACGCCTTCGTTGGCGAGCGTGATCGGATCCACGGCGCACAGGTCCGCGTCCTTGCCCGCGCCCGTGCCATCGCAGGCGACGCCGATCGCCCCGCCGAGCCCGCAGATGCCGCCGCAGCCGTTATCGGCGAGCGCCGAGACGGGCACCACCAACTTGTCGTCGACCGTGCCGTCGCAGTCGTCGTCGATTCCGTTGCACGCCTCGGTGTCGACATCGTTGGGGTCGCCGCACGTCGGCCCCGGGCACGCGGAGGTTCCTTCGGGACAGAGGTCGGCGTCGGCGCCGTCGCACGGCGTCGCGACGTAGTCCTCGTCGACGGCGCCGTCGCAGTCGTCGTCGATTCCGTTGCAGTTCGTGTCGCTGTCGACGTCATTCAGATCATTGCAGCTGATGCCGTTCAGGCCCGCGCACACGAACACCGCCGCCGGGGTCTCCTGCGCGCCGGCGCAGCCATCGGCGTCGCTGCCATCGCAGCCGGTGACGCCCGGCGTGACGCCCGGCGGCAGCGGGCACACGCCGCCGCAGCCGTTGTCGGTCTCGCCGACGCGGCCGTTGAACTCGTCCTTGGTGCCATCGCAATCGTCGTCTTGATCGTTGCAGAGCTCGGCCCAGGTCGCGACGCAGCTCGCGTCGCAGCCCTCGTCGGCGACACCGTCGGCGTCTTCGTCCAGGCCATTGCCCGTGCCACCCGCGCCGCAGAGGTCCACGGTCGGGCACGCCTCGTCGACCAGGAAGTCGCAGTCGTCGTCCGTGCCATTGCCGCAGGTCTCGGGCGCGGGGTTGCACCAGCCGTAGTCGGTGGTGGCGCTTCCGGGCACGCAGGTGCCGCCGCCGTCGAGGCGCAGGAAGTAGAGGCCGCGCTGCATCGTCGCCGGCTTGTGCACCACGCGCGAACGGTCGCAGCTCGAGCCGGCGACGTCGCAGTTGGCCAGCAGCGTGTCGTCGTCGCTGCACGCCTCGTCGGGGTCGGAGGCGTCGAGCACGCCTTTGCGGAACGAGAGCACCGAATCGAAGTTGGTGGCCGCGTTGCACGAGTGGGCGCGGAAGACCCGGTTGGGGCAGCCGTAGAAGGCGTAATCGGTGTCCGCGAGGCTCGCGGGCGCCGTCGGGCAGCTCGTATCGCCATCGTTGATCGAGGAGCTGGTCACGTTGAGGATGGCCTGTAGCGTGCTGCCGAACGCGGGAAGGGCCAGCGAATAGAAGTGCGTGAAGCAGGTCTCTGTGGGGCAGGTCAGCCGGTTGACGTTGAGCACCGCGGTCGCGCCGACGCCGACCGCCGGGCAGGTGCCACCGCTCGCGCACGCCTTGGGGCGGACCGAGACGTAATACGTGCCGGGGGCGACGCCGCCAATGAGTGGATCAAGGCCCAGGAGCGCCGACCAGGTGGCCCCGCCGCACAGCGCGTCGTCGTTGCAGTACATGTTGGACGACGCGCAGGTCGCGGTGGTGTGGATCGCCAGGACCGTGTCGAACGACGTGCCGAGCGTGTCGAGCTCGAGTATCTGGCGGTTTCCGGCTGGGACGGTCAGCCGGAACCAGGCGGCGACCGATTCGGTGTTGACGGTTCCGCCGCAGTCGGAGGGGCTGCCGCCATCGACGACGGTCACTCCGCTGAACGTGCCGGACGCCGCGCCGATACTGATCGACGACATCGTGGGCGTCGGCGCGACGTTCTCGTCGACCAGGCCGTCGCAGTCGTCGTCGACGCCGTTGCACGTCTCGGCGGCCGTGCCGCCGATGTCGACGCAGCCGCTGCACGCGGTGTTTTGATCGTCCAGGCACAGATCGCCGTCGGCGCTGTCGCAGGCGGGCCCGCCCAGGCCGTCGTCGATGGTGCCGTTGCAGTCGTCGTCGACGCCGTTGCAGACCTCGGTGGTGCTGCCGGTGGCGTCGGTGCATGCGGCCGGCGCACAGCTCTCGTAGGGCGAGGCGCACGCACCCGTCGGGCAGGTGGTCAGGCCCTCGCGGCACTTGTCGGTGTCGGCGGTGCTGTCGCAGGCGGCCGGCACGAAGCCCTCGTCGGTCAGGCCGTCACAGTCGTTGTCGACGCCGTTGCAGTTGGCGTCGCTGTCGACATCGTTGGCGTCGCTACAGTCGGCGGGAGCGCAACTCGTGTAGATGGGGCTGCTGGTCACGCAGGCGGGCGCGGCCACGATCGTCGAGCCCTCCTTGCAGAGGTCGGCGTCGGTTCCGTCGCAGGGGATGCCGCAGCCGAGGCCCTCGTCGATCGCGCCATCGCAGTCGTCGTCGAGGCCGTTGCAGGCCGCGCTTTCCGGGATCGACGCCGCGTCGTCGCTGCACCCGAGCACGCCCGCGACACAGGTGCTGAGCCCCCCGGTCGTGCACACGTCGGCGTCCGCGCCGTCGCACGGCAGGCCCGCCATGCCGTCGTCGACCACGAAGTCGCAGTCGTCGTCGAGGTTGTTGCAGGTCTCGGTCGACTTGATGCACCAGCCGTACGTCATCTCGGCCGTGTTCGAGGCCGACCCGGAGGTCGGCAAGCAGGGGGGCGCGCCGTCGAGGTTCAGCCAGTAGAGACCGGGCGGACCGGCGGCCGGCACGTCGTAGGCGATCATCGAGCGATCGCACAGACCGTTGTCGCAGGAGGTCCAGGTCCCACCGGCCAGGTTGGGCGAGTCGTCGTTGCAGGCGACCTCGGCCGCGGACGTGACCCCGTTCTTCTCGAGCGCGAGCACGCTGTTGTACTCGGTGTCGCCGACAATGGTCGTGGTGCCGCAGGTGTGCGCGTAGAAGGTCTGCCCCGGGCAGCCGTAGAACGTGTGGTTCGTGTCGATGGACGTGCCGCTCGAGCAGGTGGGCGTGCCCGTGTTGGCGGCAAGGAGGCTGAAGTCGAACTGGCCGGCCTGCCATGCGGAAACGTCCCAGGCGTTCGGCTGCAGGCCTCGGACGCGCGAGGTGACGGTGCCGCCGCAGGAGCCGAACTCGGGCGGGCAGAGCACGCGCACGACGTTGAGGTTCACCGTCGTCACGCCCGGCACGACCACCTCGCCGGCCTTGGGCTTGACCAGCACGTAGTAGGTGGTGAGCGCGTCCAGCGGGGCGGTGAGCGCGGACCACTTGGCGCCTGCGCCGCAGGCGGCATTGTCGTTGCAGAGCGCGTCGTCGATCCAGCCCGTAGGCACCGGGCCGTCGCAACTGCTCTTGTGCACCGTCATGACGGTGTCCAGCGCGCCGTTGCCGAACGTGTCGAGCTCGACCATCTCCTTCGTGCCGCCGGTCGAGAAGCGGAAGTACGCGACGCCGGCCGCGGTGGCGAGGTCCGAGCAGGCCGGCTCGGCGCCGCCGGCCGAGGCCTGGAACGTGGCCGTGTAGGCAAAGGGTGAAGCCACGCCGATGGCGACGACGCCGACGAGAGCGTCGTCGGCCGTGCCGTCGCAGTTCTGATCGAGGCCGTCGCACTGATTGTCGGCGTCGACGTCGTTGGGGTCGGCGCAGCCGCCGCCCGCGCCGGTGCAGATGGTAAAGGCGCCGACGTCCGTGGGGCCGGAGCAGAAGTCGGCGTCCACGCCGTCGCAGGCGACACCGCCGCCCGGCGTGCCCTCGTCGACCTGGCCGTCGGCGTCGCAGTCGTCGTCGATGCCGTTGCAAAGCTCGGGCGCGCCGGGGTAGCGCGTGGCGGTCGCGTCGGCGCAATCGCCGCCGCCGAGCGTGCAGCAATTCGGGTTGGCGACGTTGTCGCAAGCGCCGTTGTAGGCGCCCGAGCGCGTCATGGCGGAGTCGCACCAGTTGTCGTTGTCGTCGTCACAGCCTTCGTCGACGACGCCGTTGCAGTTCTCGTCGACGAGGCCGTCGCAGATCTCGGTGTCGAGGTCGTTGGCGTCGGTGCAGGTCCAGGCGTTGAGCCCCGAGCAGGCGAGGACGCCTTCGCTACACGCGTCGACGTCGCCGATGCCGTCGCACGGGTTGCCGGCGGCGGCGCCGACGCCGGGCGCGACCGCGCAATTGGCGCACGGCAGCGCCGGAGCGACGCAGCAGCCGCACACGTTGGCCGTGCCCTCGTCGATCAGCAAGTCGCAATCGTCGTCGAATCCGTTGCCGCAGACCTCGGGCGCGGGCGTGCAGACATTCTCGTCGATGGCTCCATCGCAGTCGTCGTCGAGCCCGTTCTGGCCCTCGACCGTGGAGGCGGCGCTGTCGCTGCAACTCGGCACGCCCGAGGTGCAGGTGACGGTGCCGGTCGCGCAGAAGTCGGTATCGTCGCCGTCGCACACGACGATTCCCGTGATGTCTTCGTCGATCAGGAAGTCGCAGTCGTCGTCCAGGCCGTTGCAGGTCTCGGTCGTCGGCGCGCAGAACTTGGCGTTCATCGTGAACGATCCGCCGGGGCTGTTGGCGCAGACGCCCGTGCCGTCGCCCCAGAGGAACCACAGGCCCGGCAGGCCGACCGGTATCGGGTACGTGAGGAGCGATCGGTCGCAGCTCGAGTCGGCCAGGTTGCAGGTGAGGCCGGGGGTGAGTCCCGTGGGGTTGTCGTTGCAGGTGACCTCGTCGGCCAGCGCGTAGCCGTTCCGGCGAAGCGCCAGCACGGTGTCCATCGTCGTGCCGCCGTTGCAGGTGTGCGCGGCGAGCGTGCGGCCGGGACAGCCGTAAAAATAGAATTGCTCGTCGATGCTGCTTCCGCCGCCGCAGTTGGTCGCGCCGTCGTTGTTGCTGTTCAAGGCGCCCAGGGTCGCGGTAGCCGAGTATGGCGTGCCGCTCGGACCGATGAACGGGACGGTCGACTGCCACCAGCCCTGGCCTCGCTGAGTCGAGGAGGTCTGGCAGACGCCGCCGGGGCACGACACCTTCCGCACGTTCAGCGTGACCGGCGTGCCGACGGCGACCGCTGCGCCCTTCTTGGGTCGGACCGATACGTAGTAGCTGCCCGGCGGCAGGTTGGTCGCCATCGCCGACCAGTCGCCGCGGCCGCCGCACACGCCCGCGAGCGTCCCGCAGCTCGCGTTGTCGTTACAGCCGGGCGTGGCGCCCACGTAGCCGCCGGGCCCGATGCGCCCGCCTTCGCAAAAGCCGCCGCGCATGGCGATGATGGTGTCGAAGGCGGTACCGCAGGTGTCGATCTCGACGATCTCCTGGCCACCGGCAATCGTGAGCAGGAACCAAGCGACGCGCGGGTCGGTGGCGATGCCGCCGGCAATCGTGCAGTCGGGCTGCGCCGGCAGCGTGCAACCGGCCTCGGCGGCGAGGATGCCGCTGTTGGCGCACCCGCCGCCCTGCTCGCAGGTCGGGCAGCTCCAGACGAGGTTCGAGACGAACGTGCCGTTGCCGCCGACGCTCGTGGGCAGGAAGTCCTCGTCGACCCAGCCGTCGCAATCGTCGTCGACCGCGTTGCAGTCCTCGGGCGCGCCGGGATACGTCGTCACCGCCGAGTCGTCGCAGTCGTTGGCGGGCGTACCGGTGACGAGCTGACCGACGTTGGGGCCGGCGTAGACGCCGGTGCAGGTGGCCGGGAGCACGGCGGCGGCGGGCAAGTGCTTGTCGCAGAAGTTGTCGTTGTCGGTGTCGCAGCCGCCGGCGAAGTCGTAGAGGACGGGGACGCCCTGCGGGTTGCCGGCGCTCGCGGTCCAGCCGGCACTCGCGCCCGTGGTGCCGTTGAGGGCAGGCGGGTCGGTGAAGCCGGTCGTGTAGGTGAGGTCCTCGCCCTTCCGCTCGTAGAACGTGGCGATGGGCGGCGTCGCGAGCGCGTCCCACGAGACCTCGACGTTCTGGCCCATGTAGAGGCTGAAGCAGGTCGGAGACGTGGGCGCCGGGCAGCCTCCGATGGCGCGATCGGCGACCGTCTCGCAGCACATGTCGGTCCAGTTCTCGTGATCGCCCTCGTCGGTCAGGCCGTCGCAGTCGTCGTCGGAGTTGACGCCGTTGCCGGGGCCGTCGCCGCAATATTCGAACTCGTTGGCGGGCGTGACGGCGTCATCGGAGCAGGTGGTCGCCGTCGGGGTGCAGAGGACGGCGCCGGTCGGGCACATGTCCGGGTCGGTGCTGTCGCAGGCGGCGCCGCTGGGGCAGGACGGCGGGCCTCCGCCGGCGGGACAGATGACGGCGTGATAGCCGAGATCGGCGAGACCCGTGTCGGCAACGCCGTTGGCTCCGGCGCGCGCCCAGAGGCCGTCGACGCCGGCGAGGCCCGAGCCCAGAACCGTCGACCACGACTGGACCGAGGCGCTGACGTTGGCCTTGTCGAGCGCGTCGCCATCAGCGACGTAGCCGGGAGACACGAACGCGGCGCCGGGGTCGGCGAAGACGTTCAGCAGGTTCGGCCCCGTGGGCGACGGACAGCCGGGCGAGCAGTGGGTGGAATTGCCGAAGTAGAGGTTGGCGCCGGCGGCGCCGGGCAGCGGTGTCGTCGCGGGAACCACGTTGAGCCCGTTGCCCGTGTTGTTGGCGATGACGTTGTCGCGCAGATCAGAGATTCCCGGGCTCGAGGTGAGGTTCAGCCCACCGCCGCCCGCGGCCACGCCGTTCTGGGCGAACGTGTTGAAGGTGATCGTCGTGCCGGATCCGCCTTGGATCCGCGCGCCGTATCCGCAGTTCTGGTGAAAGAGGTTGTTGGTGAGCGTGATACCCGTCGGACCGCTGGCGTGAAGCCCCTCCATCCGGTTGTTCGTGAACCGGGAGTCTCGAACCGTGGAGTTGCCGCCGATCAAGATGAGCCCGGAACCCCGCTCCATGTCGCTGACGACGAGACCATCGACGACGCCGCCGGTGACGCCGTCGAAGTAGACGCCGGCCACTCCGGCCGCCGCGCCGGTACAGTCGGTCGCCGGTCCGTCCACGAGCGTGCCGCGCACGACCGGATTGGTCGAGCCTGTGAACGAAACCCACCCCAAGGGAACGGCGGCCACGACGGTCTCGCAGAAGGCGCCGCGGCGGATCTCGCTGTTCGTGCCGCCCAAGTCGTCGAAGAGGCCAGGGTTGGCGTCGACCTCCTCGAAGATGACGTTGCTGGCTCCGATGACGGAGTAGAGGTAGTCGGTGGCGGCGCCAGGAGTGCGGGCGCCGGTGACATACCGCACCTGGCAGCCGGCGGTGCAGGCCCCGTTGACGGTGATCCCCGTCGTCGTGGTGGGTTCGAGGCGGAAGCCCTCGATCACGGTGTAGGGGTTGTTGAGGACGAGCCCGTGCTGCACGGTCACGGCAGCGCGATTGAGCATGCTGTCGCAGTTGGCGGCGACGGTGATCGTGTTGACCGCGGTCGTCGTCTTCACGCTGGCCGGCGCTCCGAGCGCCGTCGATGTGCCGGCGGCGCCGTACGTGCCGGCGAAGACGGCGACGTGGTAGGGCGCGGCCAGCACGGCCGGGATGGCGGCCCACGCGAGCGCGATGCTCGTAAACGACGTGCCGGCGGTGCAGCGCGTGCCCGCCGGCAAGTCGCAGTCGCCTCCACCCGAGCACACGCACAGGATGGTCGCGTCGGGGCTCGGCTCGCCGCACAGAGGCGTCGGGGTGACGTCGCACGAGGTCGGCGCGACGAGCACGCAGTCGTTGGGCACCGGGCATTCGCCGGGGAGGAAGCCGTGGCGGCGACCACCGTCGTCGGTGAAATAAGCGCCACCTCCGTCACAACGAGGCTTCTCCGACTCGGCCTCGGCCTCGCCTTCGGCGAGGATTCGCCGCTCCTCGCCGGTGCAGGCCGCCAGCAGCAGGGCCAGCGAGAGAGGGGCGAGGAAAGCGAACCGAAGGGGCATGCGCGGAGACAACCAAAGCATTTTCCATGCCGCCCTACCCTCCTGGCAAGGATTTATAATCATTAGGATTCGTGGGCTTCGCGGCAGAAAAAAATTGCGCACCGTCGCGGGGTTTTGCGTAGGGCGGAGAGCCGTGCCTTCGGAGGCGGCTGACACGGGATAGTGAGCCGTGCGATACGTGGCACATGCTGCGATGCGCCCCTCTCGTGCTGCTGGCCGTCGCGTGCGACTGCGACGACGGCTCGCTGCGGGCGGCGGATGGCGACGGCGCGAGCGTGGCGGACGCCGCCGGGGATGGCGCCGTCGTGCCGGATGCGTGCGCGCTCTGCGCGTCGAGCGACGACTGCTCGGGCGATCGCTGCTGCGCGAAGGAGGGCTGCTGCGCGGCGTGGGGCGGCCAAGCGTGCGGCGACTTCGACGAAAGCTGCGAGGTGCTGTCGGGCTCGCTCGGCGGGCTCGAGCCCGAGCGCGTCTGCGCGTGGGACAGCGTGGGCGTGCGCGGCGCGCCGGTGGTCGCGCCTATCGACGAAGACGCGGTGGCCGACATCGCGTTCGTCGCGACCGACGGGCGGCTGCGCGCGATCGGCGGCGCCACGTGCGAGCTGATCTTCGAGAGCCTGGAGAACGATCTCTCGCCCGACGCCACGCCGGCCGCGGGCGACATCGACGGCGACGGGGCGGTCGAGATCGTGGCGCTCGCGGGAGCGTGGGGCGAGGCGGGCCCGCTGCGCATCTACCGCGCCGACGGCTCGATTCTCGTGGAGTCGGAAAACGCGCTGCCGGGCTTCGCCGGCGCGCCGGCGCTGGCAAACGTCGACGGCGGCGGCGTGGTCGAGGTGATCTTCGGCGCGGGCGTGTTCCGCTACGTACCCGAGAGCGCGAGCCTGCTCGAGGTCTGGAACTTCGGGATCGCCGGCGCCGGCGCGGCGGGAGCGATGAGCGTCGTGGCCGACGTCGATCTCGACGGCCGGCCCGACGTCGTCACGGCCAACGCCATCATCGACGCCGAGTATGGCATCGCCAAAACGCCGGCGGCGATGGCGGCGCTTTCCAACGGCTACGTCGCGGTCGCCAACGTGGACGCGGAGACGCCGGAGCCCGAGATCGTCGTCTGCGGCGCGCCGACCTGGCCCGCCGCGGGCGAAGCGCGCGTTCACTCCGTCGCCGGCGACGTCGTCTTCGGCCCGATCGCGCTGGTTGACGGCGGGCCTCCCGCCGTCGCGGACTTCGACGGCGATGGCGCGCTGGAGTTCGCGTGCGCGCAGCGCGACGCGCTCGACCTCTTCGATCCGGGCGACGGGCCCGGCGACGCGCCGCGCTGGGAGCGCGCCACCAGCGACGGCGCGTTCGCCGTCTCGGGCGTCTCGGCGTTCGACTTCGACGGTGACGGCGCGGCGGAGGTGGTTCACGCCGACGGCTGCTGGCTGCGCATCCTCGACGGCGCGACCGGCGAGACGCGCGAGGCGACGGTGCGATCGTGGGGCGGCGGAACGGCGCTTCCCGTCGTGGCCGATCTCGACGGAAACGGCGCCGAAATAGTCGTCGGCACGGAAGTGGCGGGCTTTTGCAACGGCGATCCGGAGGAGGATACGCAAACGCCCTTCGAAGCCAAGACCAACGGGATCGTCGTCCTGCGCGGCGCGGGAAACCGCTGGCTGCCGGCCCAGCGGATCTGGAACCAGCACTCGTTCCACCTGACCAACGTCCTCGACTCGGGCGCGGTCCCGGGCGACGAGGAGGCGAGTTGGGACGCCGGCGGGACGTACCGTGGCGCGCGCGCCGGCGAGCCGGTTCTGATTGGCGGCGCCGACCTGACGCTGGCCACGCCGGACGAGGAGTCGACGCTCCTCTGCCCCGACCTCGTGACGCTGCGCGCGATCGTGCGCAACCGCGGGGCGGCGGCCGCACCGTCGGGCGTCACGGTGGCGTTTTTCTCCGGTGACGAGCGGCTGTGCGAGACCGCGACGACTTCGCCGCTGCCGCCGGGCGGCGAAGAAGCGGTCGCGTGCGCATGGATCGCGCCGGGAGCGACGCGCGCGGTCGTGGGTCGCGTGAACGACGATGAGCGCGCCGTGCGCGAGTGCAAAGGCGGCAACAACACGGTCGAGCTCGGCAGAATCGGCTGCGAGTAGCGCGCCGGCTCTACGGCTCGAGCCGCGCCCAAAAGAGCTTGCCGCCGGTATCGCCGCAGCGCGCGAGCGCAAAGACGAGCTGGCCGCCGCGCGAGAAGCCGACCTTGTGAACCTCGCCGCCGGCGCAACCCGAGAAGCCGAGCGTGATCGTGTCGACGGGCGCGTGGGACTCGACCTCGAACGTCATGAGGACCGCGCCGTCGCTCGCCGCGAGACTCGCGCTGTCGGGGCTGAAGGCGATCGCGCGCGGCGCGGCGCCGAGCTCCCACGTGCCGATGATCGTGTCGAGGTCGCCGGACGCGTAATCGCGAATCGTGTCGTCGCCGGCGTCACACGCGACGGCCACGCGAGCACCGTCGGGCGAGACGGCCAACCCCTCGCACGGGGCGCCGACGTCGACGCGCTCCTCCGCGAGCGTCGCCTCGCGCGAGACCAGGTCATAGGCATAGCGGCGAAGCATGGCGTCCACGGTGAAGACCTGGCTGCCGGCGGGCTCGTACGCGAGGAGCGCCGGGAACGGACCCGACGACGATCCCAGGGGCGCGGCTGATACGCCATCGAGGAGGATCAGCGCGCCCTCCGGCGGCTCGCCGCTCTCGCCGATCGACGCGAAGACGTATCCGCTGCCTCCGGCGAGGCCGAGCACGGGCGCGGCCAGGTCGACCGTCGTCTGGACGCCGGTCGCAAGATCGATCCGGGCCACGGACAGGGACGCGTCGATCGCCGCGAACAGGGCGCCGGAGCTGGCGTCGAGCGCGAGCGCCGCCGGCGCGCCGGCGAGCGCATACGTCACCGAGACCGTGCCGGTCGTGGCGTCGAGCAGCTCCACGCTGTGCGTCGACGAATCGCCCAGCAGCACGAGCCCGTCGCAGAGCGGCACGAAGTCCTCCCCCGACGCCACCAGCGACGACCCCGACGCGGGCAGGCCTTCGACATCGTCGATTTCGCACGACGGGAACACGGCCTGGCAGTCGCCCGAGCAGAAGTCGCCCTCGCCCCCGTCGCCGTCGTCGCAGACTTCCGCCCACTCGAAGACGCCGTTTCCGCAAACGGAGAGATCCGTCAGGCAGTCCATCGCGCAGCCATCGCCGTCGGCGATGTTTTCGTCGTCGCAGACCTCGCCCCACTCGAGGTCGCCGTTGCCGCACGTCGCGAGATCCGTCGCGCAGTCGGCGGAGCAGCCATCGCCGCCGAGGGTGTTTTCGTCATCGCATGCTTCGCCCCACTCGACGGCGCCGTTGCCGCAAACGGACAGATCCACCGTGCAGTCCGCGGAGCAGCCGTCGTCGCCGAGCGCGTTGCCGTCGTCGCACGCCTCGACCTCGGCGCAGAGCATGTCGTCGCCGCAGGTCGAGCCCGCGCCCGCGGCCGTGCAATCGACGTTGCACGTGCCGCACGCGTCGAGAAAGCCGTCGTCGCACGCCTCGGTCTGCGGGCAGTGCTCGCCGTCGCCGCAGGTCTCCCCGCCGCCGACGCCCAGGCACGTGGCGTTGCACGTGCCGCAGGAGTCGGCGTAGCCGTCGTCGCAGTACTCGCTCTCGGGGCAGACCTCGCCGTCGCCGCAGGTCGCGCCCGCGCCCTCAAAGGTGCAGTCGGCGTTGCACGCGCCGCACGCGTCGGCGAACCCGTCGTCGCAGGCCTCGGTCTCGGCGCAGATCTCGCCGTCGCCGCAGGTCGAACCCTCGCCCGCGCCCGTGCAGTCGGCGTTGCAGGCGAAGCACGCGTCGGCGAGGCCGTCGTTGCACGCCTCCGTCTCCGGGCACTCCTCGCCGTCGCCGCAAGTCGAGCCTGCGCCCTCGCCGGTGCAATCGGCGTTGCACGAGCCGCACGCGTCGGCAAACCCGTCGTCGCAGGCCTCGCCGGGCTCCACGGCGCCGTTTCCGCACGCCACTTCGCCGCCGTCGCCGCCGTCGTTTCCCACGTCCCCGTCGCCGTTCGAATCGCAGGAGGGCGCCAAGCCGAGCAGCAATGCGAGGAGAGCGGCCCGCGTCACCCGATCCCCATCCGCTTGGCGATAATCTCCTTCATGATTTCGCTCGTGCCGCCGCCGATGGTGATCAAGCGGACGTCGCGCCAAGCACGGGCTATCGGGAACTCCTCGACGTAGCCGTAGCCGCCGTAGAACTGGAGGCAGCGGTCGATGGCGCGGACGGCGAGCTCGCCGCAGTAGAGCTTGGCCATCGAGATCTCGCGCGTCGCCTCCTGCTTGCGATCGTAGAGATCGGCGGCGCGGTAGCAGAGCCACTTGCCGGCCTCGAGCTCGGTCGCGAGATCGACGAACTGGTGGCGCCACACCTGGAACTTGCCGATCGGCCGGCCGAACGCGGTGCGCTCCTGGCCGTAGCGGATGGCGTCGTGAAGGCAGAGCTCGGCGCCGGCGCGCGAGGCCATCGCGGCGATCAGCCGCTCGCCCTGGAAGTTCATCATGATGTAGAAGAAGCCCTGGTTCTCCTCGCCGAGGAGGTAGCGCACGGGGATGCGGCAGTCGTCGAACGCGAGCTCGGCGGTGTCGCTGGCGTGGTTGCCTATTTTCTTGAGCTTGCGCGCGACGCGGAAGCCCTTGGTGTCAGTCGGGAAGAGCACCAGGGAAAGGCCGCCGTAGCCCTCGGGGCCGGTGCGGACGGCGAGCGTGATGAAGTCGGCGCGCGTGCCGTTGGTGATGAAGGTCTTGGCGCCGTTGATCACGAAGTCGCCGCCGACGCGCCGCGCGGTGGTGCGAATGCCCGCCACGTCGCTGCCGGCGCCCGGCTCGGTCACGCCGAGCGCGGCGATTTTCTCGCCCTGGATCGCGGGAACGAGGAACTCCTCCTTCTGCTCCCTCGTACCGAGCTCGCCGATGATCGGCGTCGCCATGTCGGTCTGCACCATGATGCTCATGTTGAGCCCGGCCGAGCGCGAGCGCGGAAACTCCTCGGCATACGCGACCGTGTACCAGTAGTCGCCGCCGGCGCCGCCGACGTCCTCGGGGAAGCGCAAGCCGAGGTAGCCGAGCTTCCCCATGCGCGAAAACACTTCGCGCGGAAACTCCTCGGCCTTCTCCCACTCGTCGGCGTGGGGCGCGAGCTCGCGCTCGACGAATTCGCGGAAGCTCTTGCGGAACAGGTCGTGCTCTTCGCGGAAATGGGTGTCGCTCATCGAAGTCTACTCCTCGTCGTCGCTGTCGTCGGCGTGGGTGTCGCTGCGAATACCGTACTTGCGCATCAGCTTGCGAAAATACTTGCGGTCGATGTCCGCCTCGCGCGCGGCGTGCGAGATGTTGAAGCCGCTTTTCTGCAGCGTCGCCAGCACGTAGTCGCGCTCGAAGCGGCTGACAGTGCGCTCCTTGGCCTCCTTGAAGGGCTCGTCTGCCAGGGGCGCCGCCGCTGCGCCTACGCCGGCGACGTCGCGCCGCACCTGGTCGGGCAAGTGCTCTACTTCGATCGTTTCGCCGTCGCAGAAGGAGACTGCGCGCTCGATCACGTTGGCCAGCTCGCGCACGTTTCCGGGCCACGCGTACGACGCCAAGAGATCGAGCGCGCGCTCCGCGATTTCGCGCACGCGCGGCTGGCCGGCGCGCCCGCGGTTCCACGCGCCGGTGTCGAGGAAGTGCCGAGCCAGCAGGGCGACGTCATCGGGACGCTCGCGCAGCGGCGGCAGCACGACGCGCACGACGCTCAGCCGGTAGAAGAGGTCCTCGCGAAAGCGGCCGGCCTTGACCTCGACATCGAGGTTCCGGTGCGTCGCCGCGATGACACGCACGTCGACGCGAAGCGGCTTGGAGCTACCGACGCGGCGGATCTCGCGCTGCTCGATCGCGCGCAGGAGCTTGGGCTGGAGATCGACCGACAGCTCGCCGATTTCGTCGAGAAAGAGCGTGCCGCCGTGCGCGAGCTCGAAGAGGCCCTGCCGCGTCATGAGCGCGCCGGTGAACGAGCCGCGCTCGTGGCCGAAGATCTCGCTCTCGATCAAGTTGGGCGGCACGGCGCCGCAGTCGAGCACCATGAGCGGCCCCGAACGACGGGGACTGAGCGCATGGATCGCCTGCGCGACCACCTCCTTGCCGGTGCCGGTCTCGCCCTCGACGACGACGGTGGTGCCGGTCGGCGCGATCTTCTCGATGATGGCGTAGATGGCGCGCATCTTGGGATTGCGCCCGATCAGGCCGCCGAGCGAGCCGCGCCGGCTCGGCAGGATCTCGACGCGCTCGTCGGCGTGCTGGAACTTGAGGTCGGTCTCGCCCACGGTGATGGTGCAGCCGGGCTTCAAGTAGCCCTCGCGCACGCGCACGCGGTTGATGAACGTGCCGTTGGTCGAGCCGAGGTCCTGCAAGAGCCACGCGTCGGCGTCCTGCACGATGCGACAATGGTAGCGCGACACGGTGTCGTCCTCGACGACGAGGTCGTTGTCGCCCATCGCGCCTACAGTCACGGTCTGCTTGTCGAAGAGCGACTCGCGCAGGCGCCCCGCGACGATCACGCCGAGGCGGCATCGGCGCAGATGGAGCGCGGCGGGGCGGCCGTCGGCGTAGACGATCTTGGTCGGCGGCGCGTAGTCGGGGAACTTGCGGGGGGCGCGCTCCAACTGGGGTCTCAAGGCCCCATCCTAGCAGACTGGGAATTGAGAATTGAAGGGTGCGCGAGTAGTCTCGCCGCGATGCGACGAGTCGCGCTTCTTGGCTTGCTGGTCTCCACCCCCTCATCGCTCGCGCTGGCCGACGACGCCGAGAAGGCGCAGGCGCGCGAGCACTTCAAGCAGGGCAAGATCCTCTACAACCTGGGAAAGTTCCCCGACGCCGCCGAGGAATTCGAGCAGGCGTACCGCCTCTATCCCGACGCGCAGATGCTGTTCAACCTCGCGCGCGTGCACCACGAGGCCAAGAACCGCGAGCGCGCGATCTTCTTCTACGAGCGCTACCTCAGCGAGTTCCCCGAGGCCGAGGATCGCGCCGACGTGCAGAAGTGGATCGACGAGCTCCGGCGCGACGACGATGCGGCCAAGGCCGCGGCCGTGCCCGAAGGCGCCGTAGCGACGCAGCCAGCGCCGCCGCCCGATCGCCCGGGACTTCGGCTCGCCGGCTGGATCACCGCCGGCGTGGGCGCGGCGCTGCTCGTCACCGGAGCCGTGTTCGCGCGCATGGCGCAGAGCGAAGAGGACGAGATCGAAGCAGCGTACCGCGGCGAGAGCGTGCTCTACGCGGATGCGAAGGCCGACAGCGGCGGCGACGGGCTCAACACGATGACCGCGGTGGCGCTGATCGGCGGCGGCGCCGCGCTGCTCGCCGGCGGCGTGATGCTCTACGTCGCGTGGCCGTCGTCGTCGCCGCAGGCGGCGATCGCGCCCGCGCCCGGTGGCCTCGTCGCCTGGGGGAGCTTCTGATGATGCGCGCGCGCGTGATCGCGCTCTTGCTGGCCGGCTGCTACGCGCCCGAGTTTCCCGAGGGCGAGGGCACGTTCCGCTGCAGCGAGGAGCAGCCTTCGTGTCCCGACGGCTATCACTGCGACGGCGCGGAATGCGTCGCGGAAGGAGCCGAAGGCGAAGGCGAAGGTGAGGGCGAAGGCGAGGGCGAGGCGGAGGCGGAGGGCGAGAGCGAGGGCGAGGATGGGCCTACGATCGCGTTCGTAGCCCCCAACGACGGCGACGATCTCGGCGCCGACGCCCCCGAGCTGATCGAGGTCGCGGTGGACGAGTTCGCGATCCCCGACGAGGGTCACTGGCATTTTTTCATCGACGACGACTACACCCCGGAGATGGAACTCTCGTTCGAGCAGCAGTTCGAGGGAGGCTTTCACGATCTTCGCGCCGAGCTCGTGACGCCGATGCACGCGCCGATCGATCCACCGGCAAGCGATCTGGCACGCGTCTACGTCGAAGACTTCGCCCCGCACGTGCGCATCGCCACCCCCGGGGACTTTGCGGCCATCGTCGGGCGCGAGGTGCGTGTCGAGATCGACACCAGGCACTTCGATCTCGCCGAGAAGGGCAACGCTTGGAACCTGTACGTCGGCGACGAGCGGCAGAACAAGCTGCCGATCCTCGCCAGCGACGAGGCCACGGCGTCGCTCGAAGCTGGCGCGAACGTGATCCGCGTCGAGATCCTGCGAATCGGCCAGAAGCCGATCGACTCCGACGAAGTCACGGTCACCAGCAGCGAGTAGCGACGATGCTGAGCCGGCGTGGTCAGCGGGTCTCGAAGCCCTGGCCGCGTACGAACGCCTCGACCGCGTCGACGAACCGCTCGGCCGACGCGATCGCCTCCTTCGCGTCCTCTTCCGTGACGGCCGGGAAGACCGAGTAGTCGCCGTTCTCGCGCTCGTCCTTGAGCTCCCGCAGGATCGAGGCGAGATTCGGCGGGAGACGCCCCGTCCGGACAAAGCGCAGACCGAAGAGGCTCTTCAGCCCCTCGTGCGTACGCGGCTCGTCGCCTTCGATCCAGAGCGCCGTTTCGGCCGCGCGGAATGCCGCGTAGTAGGCCGGCCCCACGGCTTCGGCCGGAAGGCCCGCCGCGAGCACTTGCCGCGCGGCACGCAGCTTGTCGCGTGCCCGCGGAAAGGCGGCGGCTACGCGCGCGCGGAGCTCATCGGCCATAGCAGCCTTTCATCGCGTCGAAAGCGCCGCCAGAAGGGCAGCGCCGAAGCGTAGAGCATCGCGAACCCCGCGGCGTTGGTGATCTTGGTCGAAAGGTCGACGTTGCGGTCCAATTCGAACTCGGTCGCCAGCCGATGCACCGCGGAACGGGCGTCGCGATCGGCGCGCGCGAGCACGACCATGAGGTCGAAGTCCGAGCGCACGCGGTGGTCGCCCCGCGCGCGGCTCCCGAACAGCGAGAGGCGCACGAGGTTGTCGCCGAGGCGCGCCGCGAGCGCCTGCGCGTATTCGGCGGCGACGTCGCAATTGCGATTCTGGGTCACGATCGTGATGGTAGCGGCGCCGGCGACCACCGGCAAACGGCAAACGGCTTCGATCAGTAGCCGACGACGGGCGGATCCTGGCAGCAGAGGACTCCGTCGGAGACGCTGCCGACGTTGTTGCAATCGCCCCAACTGACCCAAGCCGTCTGATTGGGCCAGACGCAATCGTTCCAAGAATTGTCGCCAAAATAACACCCCGCACCACAGCAGACTTCACTATTGCCGTTGCACGGGAGCGGGAGCGTGCAGTTATTCGCGGCCACCGCTATCGACGAACCTCCCACGAACTTGACCGGTCCCGCCACGCCCGGTGACGTGCAGTCGTCGCCCGAGATTCTATCGGCGAGGTCTCCCGGCCAGCCGTTCTTCATGCACAGGTGCCAGCCGCCGGCGCATGCGTCCTCGGGCACCGGACAAGCGGCCAGGTTGTTCCCGCACGCCGCGCCGGTTCGCGTTGCCCGCATGCTCTGCGCCGCCCACGCCGCCTGACACGACGCGATCTCCGCATAGACGTCGAGGTTCGCGAACCCTTCGCGCGTGGAGTCGGAGCAGCCGACGATCTCGGGCGCGAGCACGCATGTGCCGAGCCCGCCGCACACGTCCCCCTCGTCGCAGGCGCCGCACGATCCGCCGCAGTCGTCGGAGCCGCACTGGCGGCCGAGCACCGAGCACCACGGCGTGCAGGCGCACATCCCGGCCTGGCAGTCGAAGCCCTCCGCGCAGCTTCCACACGATCCGCCGCAGCCGTCGTTGCCGCACGCCTTGCCGGCGCAATCGGGCGCGCAGGCGCCGCTGCACGCGCCCGCCGCGCACACGCCGCCGCCCGGGCACGCGCCATCGCAGGTGCCACCGCAGTCGTCGTCGTCGCCGCACAGGCGTCCCACGCAACTCGGCGTGCACGCCGAGCACGCGCCGAGCGTGCACGTCTCGCCGGCGGCGCAGTCGCCGCACGATCCGCCGCAGCCGTCGCTGCCGCAGGAGATGCCGGTGCACACCGGCACGCACGCCGCGCAGCTTCGATCGATGCAAACGCTGCCCTCGTCGCAGCTCCCGCACGAGCCGCCGCAGCCGTCATCGCCGCAGTCGCCCGCGCACGATGGCGCGCAAGTCGCACCGCACAGGCCCACGCGGCACTCGTCTCCCGCCTCGCACGCGAACCCGCACGAGCCGCAGTTGGCGGTGTCGGTCGAAAGCGTCGTCGCCGCTCCCTCGCAGCACGACGGCCACGCCGGATCGCAGCAGTAGCCGCGCTGGCAGAAGCCCGCCATGCAGGCGCCGTCGCAGTGGCCGCCGCAGCCGTCGTCGTCGCCGCAGCGCGCGGCCATGGCGCAGTCGGATATGCACTCGTTCTCGGACTCCGACTCGGCCTCCGCCTCCGATTCGGACTCGCGCCCGTCGTCGTCGTCGTCGTCGCCGATGCATCCCATGGAAAGCATCAGTAATACGGTCGCTCGCGTCATCGGAACCTCCCTTTTGTAGGCCCGAGTTTGTAGGCCCGAGCGTCGCCACTTTCAAACGAAATTTTAGCCGGTTATTCGGTGATCTTGGTCGAGAGGTCGAGGTTGCGGTCCAATTCGAACTCGGTCGCCAGCCGGGGCACCGCGGATCGGGCATCGCGATCGGCGCGCGCGAGAACAACCATTAGGTCGAAGTCGGAGCGCGTGCGGTGGTCGCCCCGCGTGCGGCTCCCGAAGAGCGAGAGGCGCACGAGGTGTCGCCGAGGCGCACCGCGAGCGCCTGCGCGTATTCGGCGGCGACGTCAAGATTGCGATCGTTCGTCACGATCATGATGGTAGCGGCGCCGGCGTCGACCGGTAAAC
The DNA here is from genome assembly GCA_038041915.1 of Myxococcota bacterium. Taxonomy (GTDB): domain Bacteria; phylum Myxococcota_A; class Polyangia; order JBBTFH01; family JBBTFH01; genus JBBTFH01. The sequence goes on along the minus strand of JBBTFH010000168.1, from coordinate 7,928 downwards.
GGCTTCGATCTGCGTGTCCGATCGGCGTGCTAGAGTTTCCTCGTGCAGTCAGCTGTGGATCGCGCGGTCGACGTGGTGGCGCGGCGCCTCGCCGCCGCCTTGGGTCCGCGCCTCGAGCGCGTGGCGCTCTTCGGCTCTCGCGCGCGCGGCGACTGGCACGAGGAATCGGACGCCGATCTACTCGTGCTCACGCCCGACTTCGAGACCGCGAACGCCGCGCTGCACGAGGCCGTCGCGGAAGCGCTTTCCGCAACCGGCGTGTACGTATCGGCGATCGTCCTGTCGCGCGAGGCGTTCGAACGCTCGGCGCTGGCGCAGCCGGTCGCGCGCGACGCCGTCGACGCGGCGTTGGGCGCGACCAGGAGGGTACGCATGGACGAAGCCTTGCGAGAACGCATCGGTGCGCACCTGCGCGAGGCCGAGGCGAAGCTGGCCGGAGCGACGCACGCGCTCGGCGGCGGCTTTTGCGATGACGCCGTTTCGCGCGCCTACTACGCCATGTTCCACGCGGCGCGCGCGCTGCTCCTGCCGCGTCACGTGGAACCAAAAACGCACGTCGGGTTGATCGTCTCGGTGCACCGGCATCTCGTCGACCCGGGGCTCCTCGAGCACGAGCATGGGTCGCGCCTGGGCGACGCGGAGCGCCTGAGGATTCACGGGGACTACGGTGCCGAAGTAGAAATCAGCGAGGCCACGGCGCGCCGCGTGGCCGAGGACGCCAGCGCATTCGTGGGTCGCGCCCGGGAAATTCTCACGACCGAAGGTTGGCTCGCGAAGCGTTCCGAGTAATAACTTCACCAATAATTACAGGCGGAAGCAATAAGATTCTTGGATTTTCTTGCGCGCTCCGAGTAGGATGATGTAGGTTTAAGTATGCTCAAAACGCATAAACGCATACTCAATCCCCTCGTCCTGTTCACGGTCCAGTGGCTCGCCGGCTGCCAGGGGCCTTCCGCGTCGAGCGCCCCGATGCTCGTGGTGGAGAGCGGCGTGTTCCTGCCCGAGGTGCCGGAGGGCGAAACCGCCAACGCCGAACTGGCGTTGCGCAACGCCGGCGACGGGCCGCTCACGCTGTTTCAGGCGGACCTGGTCGCGCCGCCCGCCTGGCGCCGCGTCGACTGGCCCCACCTCCCCTACCGCCTGAACCCGGACGAGCGTCTCGCGCTGCGCCTGGAATACACCTCGGCGCGCGACGACGCCGCGGGCGGCGTGTGGATCGAGAGCGACGACTTCGATCGCCCGCGCATCCGCGTACCGCTCGGCGGACTCGCCCCGCAGCCGTCGGTGGAGCCGACGATGCCCGACGTGAGCTTCGGAGCGGTGGAGACCGGCGGCGCCTCGGACTCGACGGTGCGTATCGCGAACGGTGGCAGCGGCACGCTCGGCGTTCACGACGTCACGCTGCAGCACGGCTCGAGCGCGGATTTCTCGATCACGAGCGAGGTGGCCTCTGCGCTCGCGCCCGGCGAGTGGTTCGAGGTGGTGGTGACCTATCGCCCGACGGGCGGCGGCTCCGACGACGGCGCCCTCGTCGTCGCGACCGACGATCCGCGTAGGCCCTTCCTCGTCGTGCCGCTGCACGGCGAGCAGGAGCTGCCGGAGGTGTACTGAGAATCTACCGGCCGCGCTCGCCGCCGCCGCTGCCCCGCCGCCCGCCCCGCCCGCCGCCCGACTCAAGACCCCGCACGTATTCGATGAAGTTCGCGCGGTCGTCCATGATGCCGTGATAGCGCGCGCCTTGGCCGTCGCGCCCGGCGCGATTCTGGCTTCCGCCGCGCGCGCCATCGCGTTCGCCCGCGCCCGCGCCCGCGCCCGCCGCCGCCCGCCCGTAGCCGCGCGCCTCGACGCCGCGCGCCAGCAAGTCGGTCGCGATCTGCTCGAGCGGCACCCCTTCGGCGCGTGCGAGCCACACGAGATCGCGGTGCAGACCGCTCGGCACGCGAAGCTTCAGCTCCCCGGAAAATGCCGCCTGATCCTCGACGGGAGCCGGCGGCGGGTGCCCCGCCGCACGCATGTTGTGCATCTGCGCGTCGATCTCCTCCTCCAGCTTCGCGACGGCCTCGGTGCGCGTCGCGGCCGTAGCCTCGCAGCGCTCGAGCTCCGGAGCGCGCGCGGTGAACGAGCCCTTCTCCCGGTCATGGAACACCATCACTCGGTACTCAGCCGACATCGTCTCCTCCACTTGATCCGGGCGTGACCGAGACTATCATCGCGGCTCCCATGCGGGTCGACTCATTCGGGCGCACCGACATCGGTCGGCGGCGCGAGAACAACGAGGACGCGTTCCTGCGTGATGACGAAGTCGGGTTCTACCTCGTCGCCGACGGTGTCGGCGGCAACGCGCGCGGCGAAGTGGCGAGCGCGCAGGCGGTCGAGGAGGCGCTCGGCTTCGTGCGTACGGGGCGCGCGGCGATCGACGCCTACCTGCGCGACGCCAACGAGGGCACGCACGCGCTCCGGCGCCTGGTCGAGAGCGCGATGCAGCACGCCTGCTACATGGTGTTCGGCCTCGGGCAGCTCGATCCGACGCGGCGCGGCATGTCGACGACGATGTCCTCGCTGCTCCTGGTCGGGCGCCAGACGCCCGGCCTCGGCGTCGTCGGACAGGTCGGCGACAGCCGCGTCTACCTCGTGCGCGATCGCAAGATCGTGCAGCTCACCGAGGATCACACGCTGCTCAACTTCAAGCTCAAGCACGGCCTCATCACCGCGGAGGAGGCGCCGTTCGCGCCCGGGCGCAACGTCATCACGCGGGCCGTCGGGCACCGCGACTACGTGCAGGTCGACACCTGCGAAATAGACGCCCGGCCGGGCGACGTCTTTCTGCTCTGCTCCGACGGGCTGCACGGGCACCTGCAAGATCCGGAGATCGTGCCGATCCTCGAGGCCGGTCCGATCGAGGAGGCCGCGAGCCGCCTCATCGACGAGGCCAACGCTCGTGGCGGCCGCGACAACATCACCGCCGTCGTCGTGACAATCCGCGGGTAGGTCCTAGAAGCTGACTGGCTCCGCGACTTTGGGGTTGCCCTTCGCGTCGCGTGTCACGCGACCGCCGGCGAGATTCAGGTCGTGGCCCCAGACGAGGATCCAGCCCTCGCGGATCGCGCGCTCGACCATCGCGCGCTTGGTCTCGAGCGTCGTCACCGGCAGCACGTCGTAGGCCATGACCCAAGGCAAGCGCAGGTGCGCGGACGTCGGCATCAGATCGCCGCAGAAAAACAGCCGCGCGCCGTCGCCTTCGATCAGCAGCGACTGGTGCCCAGGCGTGTGGCCGGGCGTCGGGACGACGCGCACGCCGTTTGCGATCTCACGTTCGCCGTCGAGCTCGTCGAAGAGGCCGGCGTCGGCGAGCGGCCGCAGGTTCTCATCGAGGTAGCTCGCGCGGTTGCGCTCGTGCGGGTGGAAGGCGTCGTGAAGCTCTTGGCGCTGCGTCAGGTGCCGCGCGCGCGGGAAGGTCGGCCGCGGCGCGCCGCCCTCGTCGCGAAAAGTCGCGCCGCCGATGTGGTCGAAGTGGAGGTGCGTCGTCACCACCGTGTCGATCGATCCTGGCTCGACGCCGGCCGCGCGCAGGCGCCGGGCGATCCCGGCGCCCGGCTCGATCGCGAAGATCTCGCGCTCGCGCGGCGACCACTTGTCGCCGTTGCCCGTCTCCACCAGGATGCGGCGGCCGTGCCCTTCGAGCAGCAGGCAGCGCGTGGTGTACTCGACGCGATTCTGCTCGTCGGGGGGCGCGACCTTCGCCCACAGCGTCTTGGGCACCACGCCGTGCATGGCGCCGCCGTCGAGGCGGAAGCGCTCGGCTTCGATCGCGCGCACCTGCCATGCTCCGATCCGCACCACGATGCGAGGCTGGCCGAAAGCGGAGGCACGTGCAACATAGTCGGAGTAGACATGCTGCTCACGCGCGAGGAGATGTCGTTCGATTTCGCTGGCGCGAAGCTCGATCCGCTGCGCGACCGCGCGCTGCTGGCGTGGATCGTCAACCAGTTCCTCTACGGCGAGATCACCGGCATCCAGGTCGGGCACTGGCTCTACGACGCGCCGGATCTCGAGTCGGCGCGCTTCCTCGCGCGCCAGGCCGTCGAGGAATTCCAGCACGTCGACAATTTCCTGCGCATCCTGGGCATGCTCGACTGCGAGCCGGAAGCGCCACACCCCGTGGTCCGCTTCATGGCGACGGGCATGATGGGCGACTCGTGGGCCGAGCACGTCGCGCTCGAGATGGCGACGGGCGAGGGGCTGGTGCTGAGTTGCATCTACGCGCTCATCGACACCGTCGATCACCCGGGCATCGCGCAGATCCTCGAACGCGCGTCCAAGCAGGAGGAGCGGCACGTCGATTTCGGCGAGCGCTGGACCGCGCGCCTCGTCGCCTCGCGCCCGCGGCTGCGGCGGCGGCTGCTCGGCAAAAGCCTCGTGTCGCTCTGGGCCGTGCGCCGTCTCGCGCGCTTCATGGAGAAGCGGCTGCCGTCGCATCCGGTCCTCTCGCAGATGCCCGCGTTCCTCGACGCTTTGCTGGCGGCCGCCGAGCTCCGGCTCCGGCGCATGGGGCTGCTGTCTTGCCCGCTCGCAAGCATCGGCCGCGCGGCGCGGGGCGCGCTCGTCGCCGAGGCCTACGCCGCGACGCTCGCGAGCGCGCTGGTCTCGCTGCTCGCGCTGCCGCTGCGCCTGCTGCCGCCGTGGCGCCGCAGGCGCCTGACCGAGACGTACCTCGACGATCCCGCCGTGCGCGCCCTCCCGCCGTCGGACGTCAGTACCAGCTGATCGCGACGGTGCCGAGGAACTGGTGAATCGTTCCCTCGTCGCCGCCGTAGAATTCAGGCTCGTACGTGAGCGCGAAACCGCCCGCCATGTCGGCGCCGAAGAACGCCTCGACCCCGGCGCCGAGGATCGCGCCCAGGCCCGCCTGCTTGTCGCCGACGTCGGGATAGAGCATCGCGAGGCCCGCGCCGGCGCGCACGAACGCGTGCTCGAGCGGGAAGAAGTTGGCGGCGAGATCGAACCCGAGCGTCTTGCTGTCGAGCTCGGGGATCGCGCCGTAGTCGATGCCGATGTCGGCGGTGAGCTGCTGCGAGAGGCCGCCGCCGACGCGGGCGCCGATGCGGAAGCCGACCTGCGGGTCGCCGCCCCCGCTCACGAGCCCGCCGCCGACGGCCAGCCCCGCGTAGGCGCCGCGACGGTCCTGATATCCGTCGAGCGCCCATGCCGGAGTCGAAAAGCTGATACCCATCGCCACGAGTGCAAGCGTACGCATGATGTCTCCTCCTCTTTCCATCGAAGCTAGCGCGGCTCCGAGAACGCGACCACCTGGAAATCCCTGCCACGCAACGTGGCGTTCGCGCGATGCGTCAGCGGCCCCCAGGCGGAGCCGAAGTGCGCCTCGACCACGTGCTCGCCCACGGGCAGGCGCACGCGCGCGAGCGACACCTCCGCCGGGAGCGTCGTCCAGCTGCGGGTATCGGGCGTGTCCTTGGCCGTCATCACCCCCTCGACGGCGAGACCCGCGAGCAGCCCGATGACGCCGTCGCCGGTCGCCTGCTTCACGCCGTAGCCGGTCGCCTCGCCGGCGACCGCACGCGCGACCAGCCGCGTGATCGCCGACACCATGAGGACGCCCTTGATCGCCTCGTGAGCCTCCGTGACGCGCGCGCTGACGTCGAGCGCCGGCTCGAGGCCGCGCGTCGCGCCGCCGACGATCACGGCGGCAGGCCACGCCCGGCGCGGCTGCCGCTTGAGCGACGGAAAGTTCACCCACTTGAGCAGACCCTTGGCGACGATGACGTTCGCTCGATTTCGCTCCGCCGGCGACATGGCGTAGCGGGGGTTCGAGACGTCGTAGGCCCACGCAAAGGCCAGGCCGATGGGGATGCGCTCCGGCTGCTTGCGCGGGACCAGCCCGCTCTGAAGCACGACCAGCACCTCGCCCTCGTCGGCGGCGAGCGGCGCGGCGCCCACGCCTCCGGCGCGCGCCATGGCCGCCTCGATCCGCGGCGTGCGGTAGCTCGAAATCGCCGCGAGCCGCGCGATCGGCGCGTCGAGCGACAGGTAGGCCTGCGCCTGCAGGGCCTCGTCGTAGAAGCGCAGCGCCTCGTCGGGGTTGCCCGATTTCTCGAAGCAGAAGCCGGCGAGGTAGCTGCCGAGGCCGAACCTAGCCTTGTCGGCGCCTATTTCGTCGCGCAGGTATTTCTGCATGACGGCGAGGCGCCGCGCCTCGACGCGCGCGCCGCCGAGATCGCCGCGCGCGAGGTAGTTCACCAGGTTCTCCGTCGAGAGCAGCAACTTCTCGTAGGCCGGCGCCTTGTACACCGTGACGTCGTCCGAGTAGAGGTACTTGCCGATGTCTCCGGCCGTGTCCTTGGTGAGATCGAGCAGTTCGAGGTGCTTCTCGGCCTCCTCGAGATCGCGGCTGGCGTCCTGGTAGCGCCCGAGCGCCTGCAGAATCATCGCGCGCTCCAGCAGCAGGAGCGACGTCTCCTTCTCGTACTTCGCCGGGCGCTGCGAGCCGCTCTTGACGCCGAGCTTGGCGTTGACCCCGGCGAGCGCCCCGGCGCGATCCCCGCGCTCGAGCGACTGGCGGATCGGCTGGACGGTCGTCTCGTAGCCGCTGCACGCGGCGAGCGCCAGCGCGCCGGCGCCGACGAGAAGCGGCGAGCGCAAGCTAGTTCACGAGGCCTTTGGTCAGCTCGGCCTTGTTCTGCCAGCGGATGGCGCCGGTCTCGACGTCGACGACCTTCATGAAGAGGAAGTACTGCACGCGCCTCTCCTCGCCGCTGCGCTCGGCGCTGTCGTTGAGCTTGCCGGTCACGAAGAAGCGCGCGCCAAGCTGCTTGCCGTACTGCGCCGCGTTGTTCGGATCGAACGCGCCGCCGCGCTGCTGCTCGACCTCGCCGATGAGCCTCTTTTGTAGGTCGCGATCGACCACCTGCGCGCCGGCGCTGTTGACCAGATCCGTCTCGATCGTCGAGAGCAGCGCCTCGAGCTGCGAGTCGACGTGCTCGCTGGTCTCGTTGGCGATCGGGAAGACCGCGACGACCGGCGCGTCCTTCTTCCATTGCGCCACGATCGCCGACGCGAGCAGCTTGTCGATGTTCTCCTTGTAGAGGCGGTCGATGTCGCGCCGGTCCAGGCCCGTCGACATCGCGTACTCGTCGATGTTCTTCTTGTCGCTGTCGCGCACGTAGCTCGGCCCGCCGCAGGAAGCCAAGAAGGCCGGCGCAAGCACGGTGATCGGCACTCCGAATGACGCAGATCGCATGTTCCCTCCGTTTCGGGGATCGCTCCACGCGCCCCTGAGACGGTAGAGACTGCCGAATATTCGGGACGCCGTCCAACATCCGGTCGGTTGGAAACCCCGGACCCGCGCAGAGGGGTAATTTTCGACTATCATGAAAACTTATCGTGAGTCGCAACTGATCGTGCGCGACGATTTCGACGGCAAGCGCATCCTGGATGCGTTCCCCGATGCGGTCGTGGTGGCCGACGCGGATCGCCGCATCGTGTACGCGAACCCGGCCGCCACCAGCCTCCTCGGCTGGCCGCCGGACGAGCTCCGCGGCCGCGCGCTCACCACGTTCTTGCCGCCGCGCCTCCATGACGCCGCGGCGACGGGCGACAACCGCTTTCTCTCGAACAGTATGAAGTCGCTGCTCGGTCGCTCGGTGCGCATGCCGGCGATCCGCCGCGACGGCACCGAGATCGACGTCGACCTGTCGCTGACGCCGCTGGGCGAGGACGGTGAGGCGCCCCTGCTCGTCGTCTCGCTGCGCGACGCGAGCGAGCGGGAGGCGATGGAGCGTCAGCTCGCGACCGCGGGCTACCTGCGCGCGGCGGCGGCGGCGGCGGCGCGCCTCGAGGCGCTGCCGCCGGCGGGCGAGCTCATGCGCATCGTCGTCGAGACGCTGGCCGACGGCTTCGACGCCGCGCTCGCG
>JBBTFH010000167.1:0-16407 GCA_038041915.1 Myxococcota bacterium | reverse complement strand
CGCTACGTCGCGCACTCGCCCGGGCCTATGTCGACCTCGAGGGCCTTGGTCTGGCCGAGGTCGACGTAGTCCTGGGGCGTGACGTTGCTCTCGTCGATCTTCGCGAGCTCGGCGAGCGCGGCCTTGACGTCGTCGTCGGAGACGCGGCGGAAGAACGTGTCGGCGCTCTCGCCGGCCGTGCGCTTGTCGACGTAGAGATCGAGCAGCCGCAGCACGGCGTCGGAGACGCGACGCGCGGGAATCTTCACGATCTGCCGGCCGAACGTCGCGCCGGTCGCGTCGACGCCGCCGGCGAGGTGGAGCTGGTACATCGGCACCATGCCGTCGCCGACCCGCTTGACGCCGCCGTGCCAGCCGATGGTCGCGATGTGGTGGCGCCCGCACGAGTTGGGGCAGCCCGAGATCTTGATCTTCGCGTCGGCCGCCGCCGCGACCGCCGCGGCGTGACCATTCGCGCTCTCGAGCCGTTCGGTGAGCTCGACGGCGAGATCGCGCGAGGTCGTATACGCGAGCTGGCAGGTGTCCGCGCCGGGGCACGAGGTCGTGTCGACGATCGTGCCGGCGCCGGCGTCGTGCAGACCGAGCTTCAGCAACTCGGCGTAGACGGCGCCGAGCGCGGCCGTCGGGAGCCAGCGAATCACCAGGTTCTGATCGTGCGCGGCCGTGCGCGCGGTGCCGTCGCCGTACGTCTCGCAGATGCGCGCGACGCCGCGCATCTGCGCCGCCGTGATGTCGCCGCGGCGCAGGCGCACGGTTACGGCGGAAAAGCCCGGCTGCTTCTGCGCCACGGCGTTCGTGCTTAGCCACGCCGCCGGCGCCCGGCCCGCGGCGCTCGCCTTCGGCGGTGGCGGCGCAGCCTCGGGCACGCCGACGTCGATCGCGATCATCCCGCCGGTGCGCGCTCGGACGGCCGCCAGCTCCTTGCGGTACTCGTCCACGAAGAAGTCCCATCCCTTCGACACGATCACGTACTTGAGTCGCGCGCGGCTCTTGTTCTGGCGGTTCCCGTGCTTGTAGAAGACCCAGAGGATCGCCTCGATCACGACGAGGATCTGGTCGACCGGCACGAACTCCTCGAGCGGCTCGGCCGCCACCGGCTTGGTCGAGAGGCCGCCGCCCGCGAGCACGCGGAAGCCGCGCGCGCCGTCCTTCACCTGCGCGATCAGGCCGACGTCGTGGATGGCGCCTTGCGCGCAGTCGTGGGCGCAGCCCGAGAGCGAAATCTTGAACTTGCGCGGCAGCTCGAAGAACGGCTCGCGGCGCAGGAACGCGCGCGTGATCGCCTCGCCGTAGGGCGTGACGTCGAACGGCTCCGTCGCGCACACGCCGGCGATCTCGCACGCCGTCACGTTACGCACGCTGTTGCCGCACGCCTCGCGCGTGGTGAGGCCGACGCTTGCCAGCGCCGCCATCGCGGTCGCGCACTCCGACAGCTTGACGAAGTGGAGCTGGATGTTCTGCCGCGTCGTGACGTGGCCGAAGCCGCGCGAGTGGCGCTCGGCGATCTCGGCGATGCGGTCGAGCGCCGCCGCCGTGAGCACCCCCTGCGGGATCTTCACCCGGATCATCTGCGTGTCGGCTTGCCGCTGGCCGTAGATGCCGCGCACGAGCCGGTAGCGCTTCCACTCGTCCTGCGTGATCTCGCCGCGCTCGAGCTTCTCGAGCATGCCGACGAACTCGTCGAGATCCTGCCGGCTCGCGAAGCTGCGCGTGTTCTTCGCCAAGCGCTCCGCGACTTCGCGTGGTCCGTCGCTCTGCACCTTCATGCGACTACCGCCCACGCCGGTGCCTGTCAAGGACGGCGCGGGCTTTGGCTCCGATCGTGAAGCCCTGTTAGAATGCGCCCCCGTGATGCGTCCCACTCCCGTTCCGTGGTTCGCCGCCCTCACCGTCATCGCCTTCGGGTGCATCGCCTCCGACCTCGGGCTCGACGCGCCGTTCCTGTGCAACAACGGCATCCCCGAATGTCCGAGCGGCTACTCGTGCGTGGACGGGGTGTGCCTCACCTCGGGCGCGGGCGCCGAGAGTGAGTCCGAGAGTGAAGACGGCCGCGAGTCCGAGTCTGAATCCGAAGGCGGTGGCGCGTCGTGCGGCAAGCCGACGCCGCTCACCGCGGCGGGGACGTACATGGGCAATACGATCGCCGGGTTCGACTCCGTGACGGCGGAGGGCTGCGGCGGCGACGGCGCGCCGGAGGCGTACTTCCGTCTGGAGCTCGCCGCCGAGACGATCGTCTACCTCGACACCATCGACACCAAGTGGAACACGGTGCTCTCGCTCCGCTCCGGCACGTGCGACGGCACGATGCTCGCGTGCAACGGCGACGGCTGCGGCACGGTGCAGTCGCAACTGATCGCCACGGCGCCGGCGGGCAGGTGGTTCGTGGTTGTCGACGGCGCGATGGCGGGCGACAAGGGGCCGTTCACGCTGCGCTACGAGGCCGCGGCCTGCCCCGGCTCGACGCTGCTTCTGCCGGGGCAGAACTTGACGGGCACGATGCCTCCCGGGCCGGGCACGTCCTCGGCCTCGTGCGGCGGCGGGACGCAGGCGGAGCTGTTCTTCCACGTCGCCTCGTGCGGCAACAGCGGGCCGTCGCTCGCGACCTGCGCCGCCACCAGCTTTGACTCGCTGCTCCATGTTCATCAGGGCTCCTGCGCCGGTCCGGAGGTGAGCTGCACCGACGCGAACGCGTGCTCGGGCAACGACGAGATGGTCACGCTGGCGCTGCCGCGTGGGCTCCACTTCGTCGTCCTCGACTCCGACGACCTCGGCGGCGGGACCTACTCGCTGGCCGTCTTCCCGTAGCGGGGAGGACGGCCGACCCGCACCGACGTGTACGCCGGCGTCCCGGCGATCGGAGGCGCGAGCTTGCGCACCTCGACTTTGAGGCCCGCCTCGGGATAGCGCTCGCCCAGGCGCCGCAGGATCGCCGCCGCGACCGCCTCGAGGAGCCGGTACGTGCGCTCGGTGCCGGTCGCGACGACGAGCTCGCAGACGCGGCCGTAGTCGATGGTGTCGGAAAGCTCGTCGGTCTGGGCGGCGCGGCCGAGCGACGTCTCGATCTCGACGTCGACCTCGAAGCGGCGCTTGCCGCGGCGCTCCTCCTCGGTGGCGCCGTGACTGGCGACGAAGGAAATTCCGCGAACGACGATGGTGCCCTCGCCGCCGGTCATGGCTGCTCTCCCGGGTCGTCCTTGTCCGTGGTGACGAAGAACCCGAGCGGTCGCCGATCGGTGAAGAGGTAAAGGTAGAGGTGGTAGAGGCCGACCACGAGCGCGACGATCAGCGCGACGCCGGCGACATAGAGAGCGCGCAGCAGCCACGTGCCGAAGAAGACGCAGAGGTCGGGCCGCCCTCCGATGCGCGCCGCCACCCAGCCGCCGCCCATCGCGAGGATGAGCAGGATCGATCCGTAGACGAGGATCTGAACGATGCGCATGAGACGACGTTGTTACAGTGGGCTGTCGTCGAGCTCGCCGCGGATGTTCTGGCCTTCGACCTCCCACTCGCGGCGATCCATGTAGCGTTTGATCATGCGGCGCTTGACCGGTCCGGCGTAGTCGACGAGCAGCTTTCCGTCGAGGTGATCGATCTCGTGCTGGATGGCGCGCGCGTAGAGGCCCTCGGCCGTGGCGAGAAGCTCGCATCCGTCGAGATCGTGCGCGCGCGCGGTGCAGCGCAGGGCGCGCTTGACCGGCAGGAAGATCCCCGGGAACGAGAGACAGCCTTCGTCGCCCGTCTGAGTACCTTCGAGCGAGACGATCTCCGGGTTGACGAAGATCAGCGGCGCATCGGCCTGAGTGCCGCCGGCGATCGTCGCCTCGACGATGAACAGGCGCAGGTCGCTGCCGACCTGGATCGCGGCCAGTCCGGCGCCTCGCGCCGCGTACATCGTCTCCGTCATGTCGGAAACGAGCCGCCTGAGCTCTCCATTGAAGCTTTCGACGCGGCGCGTCTCCTGACGCAGCTTCGCGTCGGGATACTTGAGGATCTCGATGAGGGCCACGGCGAAACTATTGGTTGCGTGGCGCGGCTTGTCAACACCGACGGAACACCTTACAAACGCCCCGTGCAACCGCGCTTCGTCGTGCTCGTGTGCCAGAACGTGCGTTCTCCCACGGACGAGCGCGGCTGCTGCAAGCTGCGCGGCTCGGACGCGATCCTCGAGCGGCTCAAAGCGCTGCGCAGGGAGCGCAAGCTCGGCTCGCTCTTTCGCGCGACCTCGACCGGCTGCCTCGGCGGTTGCGCGGCGGGTCCGACGGTGGTGGTGGCGCGCAATGGCGGACCGGACGATCGCGGCGACGTCGTCACGTACAGCGGCTTTCGCACCGACGATGTCGAGCGGCTGATCGACGAGCATCTCGTCGGCGGCGTGCCGATCGAGCGGCTGATCGCGAAGCCCGAGTGGTTGGATTGACCGCCGTGCCGCTCAGCGCGGAGGCCGTTCGCGAGGCGCTGCGCGGCGTCAAGGATCCGGAGCTCGATCGCGACCTCGTGTCTATAGGCATGCTCAAGGACGTCGCGATCGCCGACGGTGCGGTGACCGTGAACATCGAGCTGACGACCCCGGCGTGCCCGCTGCGCGAGACGATCGAGAAGGACGTCCGCGCCGCGATAGTAAAGCTCGGCGCGAAGCAGGTGGCCGTGACGTTCACCTCCAACGTGCTGGGCCGGCGGCCGGGCCCCGCTCAGGCGCGCATCCCCGGCGTGCGCAACATCATCGCCATCGCGAGCGGCAAGGGCGGCGTGGGCAAGTCGACGGTCGCGACCAACTTCGCGCTGGCGCTTGCGCGCTACGGTGCGCGCGTCGGCGTGCTCGATGCCGACGTCTTCGGGCCGAGCGTGCCGGGAATGCTCGGCGACGCGACCAGCCCCGCGGTCACCGCCTCCGGCCAGAAGATTCAGCCGGCCGTTCACTACGGCATGAAGGTCATGTCCATCGGCTTTTTCGTCGAGCGCGACGGCGCGGTGATCTGGCGCGGCCCGATGGTGCACAAGCTGCTCACGCAATTCCTCGAGGACGTCGAGTGGGGCGAGCTCGACTACCTGGTCTGCGACCTGCCGCCCGGCACCGGCGACGTGCAGATCAGCCTGAGCCAGCTCATTCCGCTCGCCGGCGCCGTCATGGTGACGACGCCCCAGGACGTGGCCATCGCCGACGTCGTGCGCGGCATCTCGATGTTCAAGAAGACCGAGGTGCCCATCATCGGCATCGTCGAGAACATGTCCGGCTACGCGTGCAGCGCGTGCGGGCACCACGATCCGATCTTCGCGCAGGGCGGCGGTCGCAAGCTCGCCGAAACCTACGGAGTGCCGTTCCTCGGGCAGATCCCGATCGACACGCGCATCCGCATCGGCGGCGACGTGGGGCGCCCGATCATCGTCGGCGCGCCCGACAGCGAAATCGCCAAGACGTACATGGAGATCGCGGCGCGCGTGGCGGGGCGACTGAGCGTCGCGAACTTCGCGGCGCCGAAAAGAAGCCCGTCGCTGGTCACGATTCGCTGACGTCGCGCTCCCGGCTATAATCGCGGACCATGAAGCCGATCGACGCGGCGGCGATCGCGCGGGATCTCGCGGCGCTCGCGCGCTTCGGCGCGCTGCCCTCGGGCGGCGTCACGCGCCTCGCGCTCACGGCCGAAGACGCGGCGGCGCGTCGATGGGCGGCCGATCGCCTGCGCGGAATCGGCTGCGACGTCCGCGTGGACGCGATCGGCAACCTGCGCGCGCGGCGGCCGGGGCGCGAGCCTTCCGCGCCCGCCATCTGGACGGGCTCGCACCTCGACACGGTGCCCGAGGGGGGGCGCTATGACGGCGCGGCCGGCGTCGTAGCGGCGATCGCGGCCATCGAGGCGTTCGGGCGCGACGCGACGCGCGCGCCCATCGAGGTGGTCGCGTTTCTCGGCGAAGAAGGCTCGCGCTTTCCGCGCGGTACGCTCGGCAGCGCGGTCGTGGCCGGCGACGTCTCGATCGACGAGGCGATGGCGCTGCGCGATCCGAGCGGCGTGACGCTGCGCGAGGCGCTCGCGGCGCACGGCGACGCCGGGTCGCTGCCGGCGCGCGTCGCGCCGGGCGAGGTGGGCGCGTACGTCGAGCTGCACGTCGAGCAGGGCGGCGTGCTGGAGGGCACGGGCGCCGAGATCGGCGTCGTAGAGACGATCGCCGGGCTCACGCAGCTGGTCGTGACCGTCGTGGGCGAGGCCAACCACGCGGGCGCGACGCCGATGGATCGGCGGCGCGACGCGCTCGCCGCCGCCGCGGAGCTCGTGCTGGCCGTCGAGGAGCTTCCGCGCGGCGTCGATGGCTACGCGGTGGCCACCGTCGGCAACGTGGTCGCGTCGCCCGGCGCCTTCAACATCATCCCCGGGCGCGTCGAGGTCCATGTAGACATGCGCGCCTCGCGGCCGGACGCGCTCGAAACGCTCGAGCACAACGTGCGCCACGCGGCGACGCTCGTGTGGTCCAAGCGCCGCACCGACGTGACCGTCGCGCGGCGCCAGCACGTCGCGCCGGGCCCGATGTCGCCCGAGGTCGTCGCGGTAATCGAGTCGGCGTGCCGCGACGCGGGTCGCCGCTTTCTGCGCATGCCCAGCGGCGCGGTGCACGACGCGCTGCACATGGCGGTGATGGCAAAGACGGGGATGATCTTCGTGCCGTCGATCGGCGGGCGGAGTCATTGCCCCGCGGAGTCCACGCGCGTCGAGGACCTGGCGATCGGCGCCGAGGTGCTCGCACGCACGCTGCTGCGGTTGGCCGCGTGAGGACTCTGATCGTCGCCGTCGTGCTGCTCGCGGGCGGCTGCCGCGGGCCGCGCCCGCCGGGGAGCGTCGTGATCGGCGTGCCGCGCTACGACGCGTTCTTTCGCGACGCGAACGCCGTGCTGGCCGAGGCTGCCGCAGCCCGTCCGGCGGGACGTGCCTCGCCGCCGCCCGACGAGCGGCGCTCGGGCGAGATTCGCGAGCGGGCGCGGGCGCTCGGCGCCCAAGCCATGGCGCTGCTCGAGTCGCTCGACGCCGAGGTGCCCGAGCGCAAGCAGGGCAACGTGCGCGCCGCGCTGACGGAGGCGGCCGAGCGCCTCGCGGCGGTGCCGTAGAGAACGGTCACGCGCTGCCGGTCGCGGCGAGCAGCCGCGCGCGCAGGTCCGGCCGCTCGCGCACCTCGCCGAGGAACGAGCTGGTGACGACGCGGCTGCCGGCGTGCTTCTCCTCCGGCACGATCAGGCAGATCTGCTCCGCTTCGAGGACGCAGCCGGCGCCCTTCGCGCCCAGGTGCTCGATCAGCGCCTGCGCGATCTGGTGCGTCGCGCGCTCCTGCAGCGTCAGGCGCTTGGTGAAGCAGTCGACGAGCTGCGCGATGCGACCGAAGCCGACGAGCTTGCGGTCGGGGACGTACAGCACGTGCGCGCGACCGCGGAAGGGGAGGAGGTGATGCGGGCACATCGCGTGGAACGCGAGCCCGGTCAGCAGCACGGCGTCCGGATCGGCTTCTCCGACGACCGGCGAGCCGAGGATCTGCGCGGGGTCCATCCGATGGCCGGAAAGGAACTCCGCCAGCCACGTTCGCGTGACACGTTCCGGTGTCTCGCAAAGCTCGCCATCCGCCGGATCGAAGCCGCACGCCGCGAGCCACTCGCGCATCGCCGATGCCATGCGCGACGGATCCGGCGCCGCCACGCCTGGCGCGGCGCGAGGCTCGGACGCGACATGGATGCCGGGGCGCTTCAATGCACCCGCCGCCCGGCTTCCGTGAACTGCTGCCCGTCAATCGGCTGCCGTCCGCCGAAGCCGGATTGCGGATCGTGCCAGAAGCCGATGCTCTTCTCGCCCATCCTCCAGCACAGCAGCACTTCGCCTCCCCCCGCGAGCAGCGAGAAGAAGTCGACCAGCCCGATCTCGATGTCCTTGACGTGCCCCCCGAGGCTCTCGACGTCGCCGACCTCGGCGCCGATCGCCTCGTAGAGGCCGCGGAAGCGCGCCTTGAGCTGCCGGACCTGGTCGGGACCGTCGAGCGTGGCGTCGTTTTCCAGCAGCGCCGGCGTCGCCGGATGCCCGAGCGCGATGAGCTGCTCCTGAGTGGAGCGGAGCTGCGAATGGAGCTGGAGCGCACGCCCGAAAATCTCCTCGAGGCGCGGAATCAGGCGGTTGGCCTCGGAGGGCGTGAAGTAGCGCTTCGACTCCACGAAAGAGGCCTAGCCCGCGCGCGCGGGGGTGTCAACGAACGCCGTCGCCGCGCTGCCCTTTTTGCCATTCCCTCGGCGGCCGGTATAGAGTTTTATCGGATGCGGCTTCCCTGGATTCCGTCGGCGGCGTTGCTCGTCGTGTCGTCGTCGGGCGCGCAGCCCAGCCAGTTGCCGCCGGCGCCGGCCGAGCCACCGGTGATGGCCGCGACTACGGTTGGGACGTATCAGGGCGTCGTGCCCGTGGTCCACGACGAGCCCGCCATGCCGACGCCGCGGGGGGCGCCGCCGCGGCTCACGTGGCCGGGCTTTCAGGTGCGCGACCGCCGCGCCGCGCGCGTGTTCGTGCAGTTCACCAGCGTGCCGCCCTACGCGCTTCGTCGTGAGGGGGCGCGCGTGATTGTGGAGTTTTCCGGCGCGACGATCCACCAGCGCAACAATTCGCGGCGCGTGGACACGCGGCATTTCGGCACCGTGGTGCGGGGCTTTCAGGTGCGCGCGGCCAAGAAAGGACTGGTCCGCCTGGTCATCGATACGGATACGGCAGCGATGGACCCGCCCCGCGTGACGACCGAAGAATCGGGCTCCTTCCAGTACCTGTACGTCGATTTTCCGCCGCCGCCGGCAGGCCCCGCTCCCACGCAAGTGCAAATGGATGACGGGGAACGTCCGCGGTGACGGCAGGAGGGGAGGTCCTACGCATGCGCGCATTCTCGCTGACGCTCGCCTCGGTCGCTCTGTGCGGCTGCCAGGGCTCGCCCGAGCCGCACCGACCGGCGGCTCACCGCGACGGGGCGGTCTTCGACCTCGGCGCCCCACGGTTCGACGGCGGCGTCGTCGACGCGCAGCCCGACATGCTGCCGCGGGAGGGCGACGGAGGGATGGGCGGCAGCATCGCGATCTCGATCTTGTCGCCCAACGACGGCGATGTCTTCTCGCAGATGGCGCACCCCGAAGCTCCCTACGAGCAGACCGGGCTGCTCGTATATGACTTCACCGTGACGTCGCTCGCGCCGATCGAATGCGGCGAGTGTCCGGGTAATGCCTGCTGCAATGACGACGATGACGCGAGCTGCGGCTGTCCGGCCGGCATGGAAGCGGCGTGCTGCGCGGACGTCAGTTCCGTCTTCGTCTTCGTGGGCTCCGTCTCCGAGCTGCCGGACGAGATCGTGGCGGACGCGCCCCCGCCGGGGACGACGTATCGCGGCAGCTTTTCCTTCACCGCCGACTTCCCCGCGCCGCTACTCGGCGCGCACTACTTGCGCGTGGAGGTCGGCGACTATGTCGTGGACGCCGATGGCGACGGAGAGGCCGATCCTCCCGCCAGCGCGCAGGTGGCCTTCCGCGTCGACGCGGCGGGGCCGGCGATCGTGATCGGCACGCCGGTCGCGAACTCGCTCGTCGGCGGTGTCTTCGCCATCGTGGCCACCATCACCGACGACTCCGGTATAGACCCGGACTCCGTCGTCGCGACGGTCAACGGCATCCCGGTGGCCGACTTCGCGGAATCGGGAGCGACCTACGAGGGCCAGTTCGACGTGGCGGAGCTGCCCGGCTGCAACGTCTCGCCGCAAATCGAAGTGACCGCCCGCGACGGCCTCGGTAACACCGGGACGTCCAGCATCATCGTAAGCGTCGACACCGTCCCGCCTCTCGCCGAGCTGGATCCGGCCCAACTGGTCGCGGTGCGCAATGCGGTCGACGGAGAGGAGTACGGAGAGTGCTGCGAATGCTCGCGGGTGTTCGATCCGGTCGGCGAGGATGCCGTCGACGACGGAGAGTGCGTCTTGCAGGTATTCGAGGTTCGGGCGCGGATCGAGGACTCCGGGTCGACCTGCCCGGGCGCGGAGTTCGGCACCATGTCCGGCATCGACGACGCGACGGTCGAGCTGATCGCGTTCCAGCCCGCGACACTGGAAGAGGTGCTGGTTACGGACACGAACGGTGACGGCATCTGCGACGCCATCAACCCGGAGCTCGGGCCGGCCGACTACGCGGTCACGAGCCTGGGTGCGATCGGGGCGACGGGCAGCCCCGACTGGCGCAGCCTGGACCCGGGGCTTCCCAACGCGCCTTGTCCATACGCGAACGACACGGACTTCGAGCCGGAGCCGGTCTGCGACACGACGCCGGCCACCTACGTCATCACGAACGCGCGCGCGATCGACGACCCGCCCGCGATTTTCGCGATTCCCCCGGTCGGCGCCGACGAGCTCGCCTGCATGGGGCAGGAGTACGATTCGGGCGGCCTCGGCTCCGAGCTCGCCACCGGCTGGACGTGCCTCGCGCTGCGCGTCCGCGACGTCTCGGGCAACAGATCGGTCTCGAAGCCTATTCGCGTCTTCGTCGACAAGACGGGAGATTTCCCGCCCGGCACGCGGCTCCAGTGCGCGCCCAACGTCCTTGCCGAAGGGCCCGACGACTGGGATTGCGAGGGCGGGCCCGTCGCGGAGTGCGACACCTGCTGCGACGAGGCCGCCTTCTGGGACGTTTCGCAGATGCCCGTTTGCGCGACGTGCGCCTCCCCGACCTTCCCGGAGGGCGAAGCGTACTTGGTCGACTGAGAAGCTCAGCGCGACAGCATCCAGCTTCGTCGCTCCGAGCCGAGCCACGCCGCCTCGTCGCGTGACGGCGGCGCGATCGGCACGTCGAAGAACCAGAAGAGCTTGACGAAGCGGCTGCGGCCGATTCGCTCGTAGCCGACGAGGCCGAAGAAGAGCTCGACCCGCAGATCCTTCGGACGGATGCGCGCCCACTCGAACAGAGGGAAGACAATCAACTGGTAGCCGCCCTCGCGCTTGAAGAAGCGCAGCCACGTGTTGAGCACCAGCCAGGTGTCGGAGTCGGGGCGGTCGACGCGGACGAGCAGAGGGAAGGCGACGGTCGTGCGGCGGTCGCGCCCCTTGAAGTCCCAGTACAGAGGAAAGAGCACCGCCACGGCGGAGTCGCGCTTCGCGAAGCGATAGAACAGCGGCAAGACCACGAGATCGGTCCCCTGGGGGTGCGTGCGCAGCCACATCAGCCACGGAAACAAGTGCGTGGTCGTGTCGTCGCGGTGCACGCGGTAGCGCAGCCAAAGCGGCACGAGCAGCGTCGTCGCGGTGTCATGGTAGTCGTCGAAGTGCCACAGGAGCGGGAACGCCACGACAGTGCGCCCCTCGATGCGCTTCTGGTGGAAGAAGACCAGCAGAGCGCTGTCGGTACGCCCGGTGGGGCCCCAGTTGCCGTAGTAGAGCAATGGAGGCAGCACCAGCGTCGTGGTCTTCGCCGCGCGATCGATCGACCGCCAGTAGAGCGGCGTCACCCAGTCGTAGGAGCGCTCGACGCTGCGACCGATGCCGAAGGGCAGGGTCCACACGCGCGTCGCGGTCGGGTTGGTCTTGACGTGGAAGAGCGGCAGCACGGTCACGGACCGCTCGCCCGACGGGTCGCCGAAGGTCCAGAAGAAAGGCAGCAGGCCGAAGCCGGCGCGCGCGCCGTCGCGCCGGCGAAAGATCGGGCCGAAGACGGTCGTCGCCGTCTTCGCGCGCGCGTCGGTGAAGCGCCAGAAGAGGGGGAAGACGACCGTGTGGCTCGATTCGGTGCGGCGCGACAGGAAGAGCAGCGGGAACACGCCGAAGCCCCAGCCGTCGGCGTATTGACGGCTGTAGACGGGGCCCGCGTAGATGCTGCGCCTCTGTTTGACGAAGTCGTCGAAGTCCCAGTAGAGCGGGAAGCCGACGAACGTCCTGCCCTTGCGGTCGCGCGACGAATAGAGCAGCGGCAGGAAGCTCCACGACGCCGACTCGGGCGTGGTGCGGCGGTAGTACGGCCCGGCGATGAGCAGCCTGCGCGCGCTCGAGCGATAG
Source organism: Myxococcota bacterium (assembly GCA_038041915.1). Lineage (GTDB taxonomy): Bacteria > Myxococcota_A > Polyangia > JBBTFH01 > JBBTFH01 > JBBTFH01. The sequence goes on along the minus strand of JBBTFH010000167.1, from coordinate 4,383 downwards.
CTCCACACCAGTGGGAAGGCCACGTCGACGTCGTCCTTCTTCGGATCGCCTGTGCGGATGCGGAAGTAGAACGGGAAGACCGCGAGGTTGGTCTCGCCGGGCTCGCGCAGCCACCAGAAGCTCGGCAGCACCACGAGCGTGCGCCGTCCGGGCGCGCGGTAGCTGACGAAGAGCGGCAGCACTGTCGTCTCGCTCTGGTCGCGGGCGTCGCGGTAGTGCGCGAAGAGCGGCACTATGGCGAAGCCGCCGCGACCGGGCGCGCGGTGCCACACGTACGGCCCCCACGCGCCCCACTCGGTCTTGCGCGCGAAGTCGCGGGCATAGCCGCCGAGCGGCGAGACGAGCACTTCGCGGCGCGGATCGGACGTGAAGTGATAGACGGGGAAAATCGTCAGCGACGTGCGTACGCCCGACTTCGTGAAGCGCTGCGAGCGGAAGAAGATCGGGAAGACGTTGTCGCCGGAGTCGTCGCACGTCCCGTCGGACGGGCTGAGGCAGCCCTCTCGCCAGCCGTAGTACGGGCCGATCCAGAGCGAACCGGCGTTGCGTGACGCGTCGGTCGTGCGCGCGAACAGCAGCAGTGGCATGGCGAGGTAGCCGCGCGGGCCGTCGCGGCCGGCGAAGAACAGCGGCAGCACGCCCGTCGCGTGCCCGCTCGGGCGCGTCGTCCGGTAGAAGGGGAAGAAGAACCACGTCTCGCTCCGCTCGCGCGCGTCGCGCAGGTGCGCGAACAGCGGCGGGACGATCTGGTGCGAGACGCCGCCGTGATCTTGCAGCAGCACCAGCGGCGCGAGGCCGGCGTACCAGCCCTGGCGATCGCGGTGGTGGTAGAAGAGCCCGGCGAGCGTGGATGAGCCGTTGCGATCGGCGAAGCGCCAGAAGATCGGAAAGAGCACGGCGGCGCTGCGCGAGCCCGTGCGTGAGTGGAATAACAGCGGGAAGAGCGCGGTGGCCGAGTGGTTCGGGCCGCGGCTCCAGTAGACCGGACCGACGAGCCCGCCGTGCGCGCCGCTGCGCTTCTCAGTGAAGCGCACGAGCAGCGGCACAGCGGCGAAACCCTTCTCGTCGGGATCGTCGTGGTGCACGAACGGGCCCAGCGCCCATGTGGTCGTCCCCTCGTCGTAGTTGCGCCAGCGCAGGAAGAGCGGAAAGAGCGCGTCGACGGCGCGAACCGGATCGCGGCGGTGGTAATAGGGTGGAGCGAGCAGCCCCCACTGGCGGACGCGCGTGACGTCGTCGCGCTCCCACGCGAAGACCGGCGAGATGATCTTGGCGCGTTTGTCGTGATCGCGGGTGCTGCGCCAGAAGAGCGGCAGCAGCAGTTGATAGCTCGTGCCGGCCTTGCGATCCTCGCCGGCGTAGAAGATCGGCAGCAGCCCGACGGCGGATCGATCGTTGCGCCAGCGCCGGTAGAACGTCAGCGCGACGGTCGTGCCGCCGGTTTTTCCCGAGAAGCGCCAGAAGACGGGGAAGAGCACGGCCTGGCGCCGGTCGTCGTCCTTGCCGAGCCACAGGAGGGGAAAGACGCCGGCGAGGTAGCCCTTGGGGCGCCCGCGATGAAAGATCGGCGGCAGCAGCGTGAAGCTCCATTGCTTGTGCGTGGTGCGCCAGAAGATCGGGAAGAGCGTGAAGAAGCTCTCGTCCTTGCCGTGCGAGTAGACGGTCGGCGGCAGGAGCCAGAAGAACGCGCCCGAGCCCGCGTCCTTGCGCTCCCAGACGAGCGGGAGGCCGAGCAGGTTCGAGCGCGCCCCCGACCGCCAGTAGAAGTTGAGCGGAAAGGCCCACGCGAAGGCGCTTTCCTTGGAGGACGTGCGCGCGAACAGCGGCGAGATGTCCGTCGCCGCGTCCTTCTCGCGCCGGAAATAGTAGAGCGGCGTGATGAGGCCCTGTCGCAGGCCGCGCCCGTCGTCGGAACGCCAGAACGAGAGCAGCGGCGGGATCAGCAGCTTGCGGTGCTGCTCGAAGCGCGAGGCGTAGAAAAGGGGCAGGACGCCCAGCGCGCCGCCCTTGTCGGCGAAGTCGCGCCAGACCACGGGCGGCACGACGGTCGTGGTCGTCCGCGCCCGGTAGCTCTGGAAGCGCCAGTAGAACGGGAAGACTATTTTCCCCTTGCCTTCCTTCGACCACCAATGGCCGTAGAGCGGCGGCCACGCGAGGAAACGGAAGCCGGTCTCGCCAGGGAGAGGATTTCGCTGCGCGTAGACGAAGAGCGGGAAGGGCCAGACGATCTTGGTGCGATGATCGGCGGACCGGTAGTACCCGGGGGCGAGGAGGCGCCGCTGGATCTCGCGGCACTTTCCGTCCGAACAGGTCGTGCCGTTCGGGCAGTCGACGTCGGAGGCGCAAGGCGGCTGCTCGGCGCGCGCCGAGGAGGCGACGAGCAGTGGCAGCAGCAGCAGCGAGGGAAGGAGCGTTCGGCGCAAGCGGAGGGGATGCTACATCGGCGGAGTCATCTTCCACTCGCCGTTCTCGCGCACGAAGCGCAGCTCGGCCGTCTCGATGTCGTCGCCCTTCTGGCGAACGACCTTGAGCGTGGCGGACTCCCCCTTTTGCTGCGTGCTCTTGACCTGGAACTTGGTGTCCTTGATCTCGTCGCGCATCTTGCGGAAATCGTCCTCGTTGCCCTCGCTCATCTGCTGCGCCACCAGCCCTTGCGCCATCAGTTGGTAGCAGTCGACGACGGTCGGGAGGTCGCCGCGGACGAGCGCTTGGCGCCAGCGCTCGAACGTCTTCTCCGGCGTCGCGTACTCGGGGCGCGCCTTGGGAAGCTCGAAGGTGATCGAGCGGATCTTGTCCTTGGGGATCTTGCTGTCCTGCCCGCCGACCGAGAAGGTCAGCACGCCGTCGTAGTAATGGACGACCTTGCCGGCGAGCTTCGTGCCGTCGAGCAACTGCACGATCTCATCGGCGCGCACGGCGGGCGCGAACAGCATGATCGCGAGGGTGAGGACGAGCTTGATCAAGTTTGGGCGCATAGCAGTTCGGACGCGGCTAGGCCAGCAATATTCCCGGCGCCGGGAAGGCGCGGCAGAATTCCTTCACCTCGGCGGCGATTTGGTCGAGGCGCACGCCGTCGTCGACGTGCAGGGTGGCGTCGTCGATCCACGCGGCGATGCGCGCCATCTCGCCCTCGCGCATGCCGCGGCTGGTGACCGCCGGCGTGCCGAGCCGCACGCCCGACGGATCGAACGGCTTGCGCGGATCGTCGGGCACGGTGTTGTAGTTGAGGACGAGGCCGGCGCGATCGAGCGCCTTGGCCGCCTTCTTTCCCGGGACGCCCTTGTTGGTGAGATCGATCAGCAGCAGGTGGTTGTCGGTCCCGCCGGAGCAAAGCTCGTAGCCGCGCGCGAGCAACGCTTCGGCCAGAGCGCGCGCGTTGCGCACGATCTGCTGCGCGTAGTCGCGGAACGCGGGCGTCGCGGCTTCGCCGAGCGCGACGGCGATGGCGGCGGTCGTGTGGTTGTGCGGGCCGCCCTGCAGGCCGGGGAAGACGGCGCGATCGATCGCCTTCGCGTGCGCCTCGCGGCAAAGGATCATCCCGCCGCGCGGACCGCGCAGCGTCTTGTGCGTCGTGGTCGTGACGACGTCGGCGTGCGGCACCGGGCTCGGGTGCGCGCCGCCGGCGACGAGGCCGGCGATGTGCGCCATGTCGGCGCAGAAGATCGCGCCGACCTCGCGCGCGATCTGGGAGAAGGCGGCGAAGTCGATGATGCGCGGGTACGCGGTCGCGCCGGCCCAGATCAGGCGCGGCTTCTCGCGGCGCGCGAGGTCGCGCACCTCGTCGAGATCGATGCGGCCCGTGTCGCGGCGCACGTGGTACTGCACCGAGCGGAAGTACGTGCCGGTGATGCTGACGTTCCAGCCGTGGGTGAGGTGGCCTCCGTGCGGCAGCGCCATGCCCATCACGGTGTCGCCCGGCTTGGCGAACGCGAAGTAGACCGCGAGGTTGGCGGGCGAGCCCGAGTACGGCTGCACGTTGGCGTGCTCGGCGCCGAACAGGGCCCGCGCCCGCGCGATGGCGAGCAGCTCGACGCGATCGATCACCTGCTGGCCTTCGTAGTAGCGTTTCTCCGGATAGCCCTCCGAGTACTTGTTGGTGAGCACCGAGCCCGACGCCTCGAGCACCGCGCGCGAGGCGTAGTTCTCCGACGGGATCAGGCGCACGGTGTCGAGCTCGCGCGCCTCCTCTTCCTTGATGAGGTGGTGGATCTCGGCGTCGATCTTCTCGAGCGGCTCGTTCATCGCGCGCGACCCTAGGCGCGGGGCGCGGGAGGTGTCAACTCGCCCGCGCGTCAAGGAACCCACCACGCCGGAACCCACCCAGCACTCTCCTCGTCGCCTAATTGGCACACAGACAGTGGTTCTTGCGGCATAGTCCCGCCC